>NZ_JAPSKQ010000073.1 GCF_031181555.1 Streptomyces sp.
AGCCATGCCTAAGCCCGGAGAACTCACTTTCGTCGCGCCGCGCGGAGCCAAGAAGCCGCCGCGGCACCTTGCCGATCTCACGCCCGCCGAGCGCAAGGAGGCGGTCGCAGCGGTCGGTGAGAAGCCGTTCCGTGCCAAGCAGCTCTCGCAGCACTACTTCGCGCGGTACGCGCACGACCCGGAGCAGTGGACCGACATCCCGGCCGGTTCCCGGGCCAGGCTCCAGGAAGCGCTGCTTCCCGAGCTGATGACGGTCGTGCGACATCTGTCGACCGACCAGGGAACCACCCGCAAGACGCTGTGGAGGCTGTTCGACGGGACGCTCGTCGAGTCGGTGCTCATGCGCTACCCGGACCGGGTGACGATGTGCATCAGCTCCCAGGCGGGCTGTGGCATGAACTGCCCGTTCTGCGCCACCGGGCAGGCCGGACTCGACCGGAACCTGTCCACCGCGGAGATCGTGCACCAGATCGTGGACGGCATGCGCGCCCTGAGGGACGGCGAGGTGCCGGGCGGGCCCGCGCGGCTGAGCAACATCGTGTTCATGGGCATGGGCGAACCGCTCGCCAACTACAACCGGGTCGTGGGGGCCATCCGCCGCCTCACCGATCCCGAGCCGGACGGACTCGGGCTGTCGCAGCGCGGGATCACGGTGTCCACGGTCGGTCTCGTCCCGGCCATCCACCGTTTCTCCGACGAGGGCTTCAAGTGCCGCCTCGCCGTCTCGCTGCACGCCCCCGACGACGAGCTGCGCGACACCCTCGTCCCCGTGAACACGCGGTGGAAGGTGCGCGAGGTGCTCGACGCCGGGTTCGAGTACGCCGCCAAGTCGGGGCGGCGGCTGTCCATCGAGTACGCGCTCATCCGGGACATCAACGACCAGGCCTGGCGCGGTGACCGGCTCGGCCGGCTGCTCAAGGGGCGGCCCGTGCACGTCAACCTCATCCCGCTCAACCCGACGCCCGGCTCCAAGTGGACCGCCTCGCGGCCCGAGGACGAGAAGGCGTTCGTGGAGGCGATCGCCGCCCACGGTGTGCCGGTGACGATCCGGGACACCCGTGGTCAGGAGATCGACGGGGCCTGTGGTCAGCTCGCCGCGAGCGAGCGGTAGCCTGACCGGCGTCAGCACAACTTCATAGCCGAGAATCAGTCACCCACATCTTCATATTCCGACAGGGGAGCGCCACAGCGCTGAGAGTGCGGCACCGGCCGCAGACCCTCCGAACCTGGCCCAGGTCATTCTGGGTAGGGAGATCGGTCATCACTCGAGCTGTTGCGCCCTGCCCGGGACCCTCGCAGGGGTCCCGGGCAGGGCCGCGTCTCTTCCTGGTCACTCCAGGAGGAATCCAGTGAGCATCACCAAGAAGGTCACGATCCTGGCCGCCGGGCTGGGCCTGGTCACGCTGTCCGCGTGCGGCTCGTCCGACGGCGACGGCCAGGGGTCCGGGTCCGGCGGGTCCAAGACCGTGACCCTCGTCAGCCACAACTCGTGGGCCGCGTCGAAGGACGTCGTCGCCGCCTTCGAGAAGCAGTCCGGCTACAAGGTCAGGGTCCTGGAGGACGGCGACGCCGGGCAGGCCGTCAACAAGGCGATCCTGACCAAGGACAACCCCCAGGGCGACGTCTTCTTCGGCGTCGACAACACCCTGCTGTCCCGCGCCCTCGACAACGGGCTGTTCCAGCCGTACGAGGCGAAGGGCTCCGACCTGATCCTGCCCGAGTACCGGGTGGACGAGGACAAGCACCGGGTCACGCCCGTCGACACCGGCGACGTCTGCGTCAACTACGACAAGAAGTGGTTCGGCGAGCATGGGCTGACCCCGCCGAAGACCTTCGACGACCTGGTCAAGCCCGAGTACAAGAACCTCCTCGTCACCGAGAACGCCTCCACCTCCTCGCCCGGACTCGGCTTCCTGCTCGGCACCGCCGCGAAGTACGGGGACGAGGGCTGGCAGGACTACTGGAAGAAGCTCAAGGCCAACGGCGTGAAGGTGGTCGACGGCTGGGAGCAGGCCTACAACGAGGAGTTCTCCGGCTCGGCCGGCGGCAGGAAGGCCAAGGCCGACCGGCCGCTGGTGGTGTCCTACGCCTCCTCGCCGCCCGCCGAGGTGATCTACGCCGACCCCAAGCCGGACACCGCGCCCACCGGCGTCGCGGAGGGCACCTGCTTCCGCCAGGTCGAGTACGCGGGCCTGCTGAGCAACGCGAAGAACCCCGAGGGCGGCAAGGCGCTGCTCGACTTCCTCATCAGCAAGGAATTCCAGGACGACATGCCGCTCAACATGTTCGTCTACCCGGTGCGCGAGGGCGCCCGGGTGCCCGAGGAGTTCACGAAGTTCGGGCCGCAGGCGAAGGACCCGGAGACCATGGATCCGGCGAAGATCGCCGACCACCGTGACCAGTGGGTCAAGTCGTGGACCTCGCTCGTCCTGAAGTGAGCAGGCCCGCGCCGGTGAGCCGCACCGCGGCCAGGTGGCGCGGGAACGCGGCGCGGCTCGGTCTGATGGCCGTGCCCGTCGCGTTCTTCGCCGTCTTCTTCGCCCATCCCGTCGCCGCGATCGTCGCCCGCGGGCTGAAGGCCGACGGGACGTGGCACCTCGGGCGGGTCGGGGAGGTGCTGGCGCAGTCCGACGTCCGGCAGGTCCTGTGGTTCACCACCTGGCAGGCGCTGGTCTCCACCGCCCTCACCCTGCTGATCGCCCTGCCCGGCGCCTACGTCTTCGCCCGCTTCGACTTCCCCGGCAAACAGCTGCTGCGGGCCGTGGTCACCGTCCCGTTCGTGCTGCCGACGGTGGTCGTCGGGACGGCGTTCATGGCGCTCGTGGGGCGCGGCGGACTCCTCGACGAGCTGTGGGGGCTGCGGCTGGACACCACCGTGTGGGCGATCCTGCTCGCGCACGTCTTCTTCAACTACGCCGTCGTCGTACGGACCGTGGGCGGGCTCTGGTCCCAGCTCGACCCCCGGCAGGAGGAGGCCGCGCGGATGCTCGGCGCCTCGCGGCTCGCGGCCTGGCGGACCGTCACCCTGCCCGCGCTCGTGCCGGCCGTGGCCGCCGCCGCGCTGATGGTCTTCCTGTTCACCTTCACCTCCTTCGGCGTGGTGCAGATCCTCGGCGGGCCCACCTTCTCCACCCTCGAAGTGGAGATCTACCGCCAGACCTCCGAGATCTTCGACCTGTCCACGGCGGCCGTCCTGACGATGATCCAGTTCGTCGCCGTGGGGACGATCCTCGCCCTGCACGCCTGGACCGTACGACGGAGGGAGACCGCGCTGCGGCTGGTGGACGCCTCGGTGACCGCGCGCCGGCCGCGCGGTGCCGGGCAGTGGGCGCTGCTCGGCGGCGTCGTCGCCACCGTCGCCGTCCTGCTCCTGCTGCCGCTCGCCGTGCTGGTGGAACGGTCCTTCGCGGACGCCGGTCTCGGCTACTACCGGGCGCTGACCCGCGAGGACGGGGGAGTGTTCCTCGTGCCGCCGATCGAGGCGGTCGGCAACTCACTGCAGTACGCGGCGGCCGCCACCGCCATCGCCGTGCTGATCGGCGGTCTCGCCTCCGTCGCCCTCACCCGGAGGGACGCGGGGCGGCTGGTGCGCGGCTTCGACGCGCTGCTGATGCTGCCGCTCGGGGTGTCCGCGGTGACCGTCGGCTTCGGGTTCCTGATCGCCCTCGACGAGCCGCCGCTGGACCTGCGGGCGTCGTGGATCCTGGTGCCGCTCGCACAGGCGCTGGTCGGCGTCCCGTTCGTCGTACGGACGATGCTGCCCGTGCTGCGGGCCGTGGACGTACGGCTGCGGGAGGCGGCGGCGGTGCTCGGGGCCTCGCCGTGGCGGGCGTGGCGGGAGGTGGACCTGCCGATGGTGCGGCGGGCGCTGCTGATCGCCGCCGGGTTCGCCTTCGCGGTGTCGCTGGGGGAGTTCGGGGCGACCGTGTTCATCGCGCGGCCGGACAACCCGACGCTGCCGGTGGCCGTGGCGCGGCTGCTGGGACGGCCCGGAGACCTCAACTACGGCCAGGCGATGGCCCTGTCGACGATTCTGATGATCGTGTGCGCGGTGGCGCTGCTCGTGCTGGAGCGTCTGCGGACCGACCGGACCGGGGAGTTCTAGATGCTGCTGAGCCTGGAAGGCGCGACCGTCCGCTTCGGGGGACGGCCCGTACTGGACGCCGTCGATCTGGAGGTCGCCGAGCACGAGACCGTGTGCGTGCTCGGGCCCAGCGGCAGCGGCAAGTCGACGCTGCTGCGGGTGGTGGCCGGGCTGCAGCCCCTCGACTCCGGGCGGGTCACGCTCGACGGCCGCGACCAGGCGGGCGTGCCCGCGCACCGGCGCGGGGTCGGGCTGATGTTCCAGGACCACCAGCTGTTCCCGCAGCGGGACGTCGCCGGCAACGTGGCCTTCGGACTGCGGATGCGCGGCGCCTCACGGGGTGAACAGGCCGAACGGGTGGGGGAGTTGCTGGAGCTCGTCGGGCTGCCCGGAGCGGCCGGGCGGGCCGTGGCCGCGCTCTCCGGTGGCGAGCAGCAGCGGGTGGCGCTGGCCCGCGCCCTCGCGCCGAGCCCCCGGCTGCTGATGCTCGACGAGCCGCTCGGCCAGCTCGACCGGTCGCTCAGGGAACGGCTGGTCGTCGAACTGCGGGAACTCTTCGGCCGGCTGGGCACCACCGTGCTCGCCGTGACGCACGACCAGGGGGAGGCGTTCGCGCTGGCCGACCGGGTGGTGGTGATGCGGGACGGGCGGATCGCCCAGTCCGGCACGCCCCTTCAGGTGTGGCAGCGGCCGGCCGACGCCTTCGTGGCCCGCTTCCTCGGCTTCGAGAACGTGGTCGAGGCGACGGTGGGCGACGCGGTCGCCGTGACCCCCTGGGGCAAGGTCCCCGTGCCGGAGGACGCCCCGCAGGGCACGCGGGCGCTTCTCGTCCGGCCCGCCGGTGTCCGCCTGGTCCCGGCCGACGCGGGCCTGCGCTGCACGGTGACCGCGCGCACCTTCCGGGGCACCCATGTCGCCGTCCGCCTCCAGCCCGAGGACGCGCCCAGGCTGGAGGCGGCCTGCGCGCTCCGGTCGGCCCCGGAGGTCGGGGACGAGGTCGGAGTGGAGTTCGACGCGGCCGAAATCGTCGTGCTCGGGTGAGTGGTCCCCGCCTAGGGTGAGCGGCATGACGCACCTTTCGCATGACCGCTACTGCGACGAAATAGCCCATCAGGTGGGGAAGTTCAGGGACGTACTGGGTTCTGGGGCCGATCTGTCCGCGACCGTGCCGACCTGCCCGGACTGGACCCTGGAGCAGTTGGTCCGCCATGTCGGACAGGCCCTGCGCTGGGTGGAACTGCTCGTCCGCACCCGGGCCGAGGAGGACGTCCCCGTCGACCGGGTGCCGGGGGCCGAGGGACCCGAGGCCCGGGGCGACGCCGCCGCGCTGGAGGAGTGGCTGGCGGAGTCCGGCGCGGCGGTCGTGGCCGCACTGCGGGAGGCCGGTCCGGACGCGCGCGTGTGGTCGTGGGCCGGGATCTTCACCGCCGGCTTCTGGGCCCGCCGGATGACGCACGAACTCGTCGTCCACCACGCGGACGCGGCGCTCGCCGCGGGCCGCCCCTTCGGGCCGGTCGCGGCCGACGTGGCCGCCGACGCGGTGGACGAGTGGCTGCAGATCGTGCAGTTCGTGCAGCGGGCCCTGCCGGACGGCCCGGCGAAGGAGCTGCGCCTGCCCGGCCGGTCGCTCCATCTGCACGCCACCGACACCGCCCCCGATCTGAACGCCGAGTGGCTGATCGAGCCGGCCGAGGACGGCGTCGTCTGGCGCCGCGGCCACGAGAAGGCGACCGTCGCCCTCCGCGGCCCGCTCACCTCCGTGCTCCTCGCCTTCTACCGCCGGCTGCCGCTCGACGCACCGGAGGTGGAGGTGCTCGGCGACCGGAAGGTGCTGGAGTTCTGGCTGGAGCGGGCGACGTTCGGCTGACGGCGGCCTCGCCGGCCGTACGACGCGGTGAGCCGTCCCCCGGGGACGGCCCGCCGCGCGCCTCCGTGAGGCGTCAGCCTTCGTTCTTCGTCCCCCGGCGGCGCATGCCGAGGAAGACCGCGCCGCCGCCGACCGCGACCAGCGCGACCGCGATGCCGGCGATCAGCCCGGTGTTGGAGTCGGCGCCGGTCTCGGCGAGGTTCGACTCACCTGCCGGAGACGGCGCGTTGCTCGCCGTGTCCGCCGGAGCGGTGCCGGTGCTCTCCGGCGCCGAGGGGGCCGGGGTGCCGGTCTCCTCGGCCGGGGCGGAGGCGGAGTCCGACGGGGTCGGCGTGGGAGCCGGAGCCGGAGGTTCCTCCTCGCCCTTCTTGCACGCCGTGGCCGGGGTGACCAGGTTCGGTTTGATGTCCTCGTCCACGTAGGGCACGGCCTTGACGTGGATGCGGTACTCGGCGTTCGGCTGCCAGTCCTCCTCGAAGGTGATGGTGGTGCCCTCGCGGGAGCCCCTGACCACCTGCTCGCCGACCTTCTTCACATCGGCGCCGTTGTTCTCGAGGAACACGGTGACGGTGGCGGGGACGCCGGCCGGGTCCACGTCGGTGACGGTGATGACACCCTTGTCACCTGTGCACGCGGCCTCGGCCGAGAAGTCGTTGACGGTGCACGCCGCCGCGCTGCCGGCGGCACCGAGCGCGAGCGCGGCCGACGCGGAGACGACACCGAGGAAGCGCACGGTACGTGCGACGGTACGGCGCGAGGCCGTACGGCGGGTTACGGACAGAACTGCCACGTTTGTCCTTTGCGGGAGATGCGCACATGCGGGGGGTGGAGGGAGCGTTGACGGAGCATCAGCACTCCCGGGAGGCCCCCAGGTCTATAAGCGCCGCATAAGGAGTGTCAACGCATATGCCCGCAGCAGGCCACGGCTTTGCCTCCTTATTAACCGAGCAGATGTTTCAACGCTTCAGGAGCCTCCTCGATCCGGTCCACGAGGGCGATCCGCGCCTCCATCGAGCGCTCCCGGGCGAGGGAGCGGAGCAGGGGCCAGGCCGGCAGCTTCTCCGTCCAGTGGGCCCGGTTCACCAGCACCATGGGGGTGGGCTCCCCGCGCGACTCGTAGTAGTTCGGCGTCGCGTTGTCGAAGACCTCCTGCACGGTGCCCGCGGCGCCCGGCAGGAAGACGACGCCCGCGTTGCAGCGGGCGAGCAGGCCGTCCTCGCGGGTGGCGTTGGCGAAGTACTTGGCGATGCGGGAGGCGAAGGCGTTCGGCGGCTCGTGACCGTAGAACCAGGTGGGGATGCCGACCGAGTGGCCGCCCTTCGGCCAGCGGGTGCGCACCTCGAAGGCGGCGCGCGCCCAGTCGCTGATCGACGGGGTGAACGAGGGCGCGGCGGCGAGGAGTTCGCAGGCCTCGTCCAGGACGGGGTCGTCGTACGGAGCCGCGTAGGCGCCGAGGTTCGCCGCCTCCATCGCGCCCGGGCCGCCGCCCGTCGCCACCGTGAAACCCGTGCGGGCCAGCGCGCGGCCCAGCCGGGCGGCACCCCGGTACTCCTCGGTGCCGCGGGCCATCGCGTGACCGCCCATGACTCCCACGACCCGGGCGCCGCGCAGGAGTTCGTCGAGGGCGTCGGACATGGAGTCGTCGTGGACGGCGCGCAGCATCGAGGCGAATATGTCGCCGTCGGCCCGGGTCCGCTGGAACCAGGCGTACGCGAGGGCGTCCGGAGTCTCCTCGTACCCCTTGTCGAGTGAGGCGAACAGGTCGTCGGGCGTGTACAGGTGGCCCCGGTAGGGGTCGAAGGGGAGTCCCGGGAGCGGTGGGAGGACCAGGGCGCCGTCGGCGCGTGTCTTCGCTTCCGCGTCCGGGCGCATCCGGCAGCCGAGGAAGACGGCCCCGGTGGTGTCGGTGGTGAGCAACTCCCGTGTCCGGTCGGTCAGGTCGACGGCCTGGACACGGAATCCGGAGAGTGTGCCGCGAGCCGAGACGACCGCGTCGAACTCCTCGAGCGTCTCGATCTCACGGTCTTCGTGATGGGCGGCATGGGCGGGACTCGTCTGCACCCGCCCATGCTAGGCCCGTCCGTTTCCCGGCTTTCCGCTCAGCCCTGCACCGCGGCCGGGTCCATCCAGATGACCTCCCAGGTGTGGCCGTCGAGGTCGTCGAAGGCGCGGCCGTACATGAAGCCGTGGTCCTGGGTCTCGCCGGTGACCGAGCCGCCCGCCGCGACGGCCTTCTCCACCAGCTCGTCGACCTTCTCACGGCTCTCGGCGCTCAGTGCCAGCAGCACTTCGCTGCTCTTCGTGGCGTCCACGATCTCCTTCTTCGTGAACTCCGCGTACTTCTGCCGGGTGAGCAGCATCGCGACGATCGTGTCACTGATCGCGACCGACGCGGCGGTCTCGTCGCTGAACTGCTCGTTGATCGAGTAGCCGAGCTCCGTGAAGAACTTCTTCGACGCGTCGAGGTCGTTGACGGCCAGGTTCACGAAGATCATCTGCTGGTACATGGTGGGGCCTCTCCCATCGGTTCCGTAGCGTTCGAGGGGGTAGACCCGGGGACCGCGCGGAACTCATCGGCCCGCGGAGAATTTCTTCGGGAATTCTTTCGTACGGGCCTCAGCGGGCCAGTGGCCACGCCGACAGCTCGGCCACGAGCAGGGTCAGCGGCCCGAACAGGGCCAGGAGGGCGCCGGCGCGGAGCGCGGCGGCCTTGCGCAGCGTCGTGACGGGCGCCCCGACGCGCAGCAGCGCGGCCGTGGTGCCGGCGCGGGCGTGCTTGGCCTCGACGGCCGCCGTCAGCAGGGTCGCCGTCGTGCAGCCGGTCACCAGCAGCACCCCGAGCGTGGTGAGCGGGCCGAGGGACGGTCCCCCGGGCTCGTGCAGCGCGGCCATCGCGTAAGCGGCCGACAGCACCGCGCAGACCACCCCCAGCGGGCGGCCGATGCGGGCGGCCTCCGTCATGAGGATCCGCCCGGCCAGCAGGCGCAGTGCGCCCGGCCGGACCGCCTGGAGCAGCAGCCCGCACAGATGGGTGAGACCGGGACCGGCCAGGGCGAGGCCGACGGCGGTCAGGGCCAGGCCGACCAGCGCGCCGGGCCGGTCGACGGGCGCGCCCCCGGCGCCCGTACGGCTCGCGAAGGACTCCACGGCCAGGCCCACGGCCAGCACGGTGATGCCCCAGGGGAGACCGGACAGCGCCGAGCGGGCGGCGGTGGCGGGCGGGGCTTCGGCGACCGTCTCCGGGACGCCGGTGACCGTTCCGGGGACATCGGTGACCGCTTCGGGGACGTCGGAGACGCCGTCCTGCCGCTGCCCCTGTTCCTGCCCCTGCGGTGCGCCGGCCGTCCGCCGCCCGCGCGCCGCCCCCAGCTGCTTGCCGAACCGTCCGTACGCCCCGAAGGTCTCCAGCCCCGCCGGACGCCGGCCCGCACCGAAGCGGCCGTACGCCCGCGCGATGCGGGGCGTGCCCGTCACCGGTTCGCGCGGCCGCAGCGTCACCGCCACCGCCGCCGACGCGCTCAGCGGAACCAGGGCCAGCAGCGTCAGGGCCGCCGGGAGCGGCAGCGGCCGGTCCGCGGCGAGGAAGTCCGTCGCGGCACCGTCGAGGGGCATGCCGGTGAGGTCGCCGCGCAGGTGCAGGAAGACCAGCAGGGCGAGCAGCGAACCCAGCGCGCAGGACAGGGCCGTGGTCGTCGCGGAGAGCACCATCAGCCGGACCGGGCCGAGGCCGACCGCCGACAGGCCGGGCCGGGGCCGGGTGCCCGGGTCGGTGCGGGCCACCGCGACCGCGAAGTACACGGTGGCCGCCATCGGGGCCGCGCACCAGGCCAGCCGGAGCGCCGAGGCGGACGGTGTGCCGGGGTGGCCCAGCGCGTGGCCGAGGGCGCACAGGAGCAGGAAGCCCGTGCCCGCCGACGCGGCCGCGACCAGCAGGCGGCGCAGCTGGACGGCGGGGTGGGCGCCTCGGGTCAGACGGAGAGCGAGCACGCCGCCCGGCCTTCCGTCTCGGCGGTCCCGGAGACCGGGGGCAGGTGCACGGTGCGCACGCGCCGCCCGTCGAGCAGCGACACCGTGCGGTCGGCGATGGCCGCGGTGTCCGGGTCGGCGGTCGCGAGGACCACCGTGATGCCGTGCGAGCGGGCCGCCGCGGTGAGCGTGCGCAGCACGTGCCGGCGGTCGGCGCGGTGCAGCGGGGCGGTCGGTTCGTCGGCGAACACCACCGAGGGCGCCGGGGCGAGGGCGCGGGCGATGCACACCCGCTGCCGCTCCGCCTGGACCAGCTCGTGCGGGTGCTTGCGGGCCTTGTCACCGATGTCGAGGCGCTCCAGCCACTCCGTGGCGGCCGTCTTGGCCCGGCGCCGTCCGGTGCCGCGCAGCATCAGGGGCAGGGCGGCGTTCTCCCAGACGTTCAGCTCGGGGACGAGCACCGGGTCGGGGTCGATCCAGCCGAAGCGGTCCCGGCGCAGCCGCTCCCGGGCGACGGGGCCCATGGTGTGCACGGGCACGCTGTTGAACCAGACCTCGCCGCTGCGGGCGGGCACCAGACCCGAGAGGCAGCGCAGCAGTGTCGTTTTGCCGCTGCCGCGCGGGCCGCCGACGGCGAGGATCTCGCCCTCCCGGACGCCGAGCGAGACCCCGCTCAGTCCGGGTGAGCCGTCGTCGTGCCGGAAGTGCAGAGCACGTGCCCAGAGCACGTCGTTGTCCGGTGGGGCCTCCATGGGCGTACACCTCGGTTCAGATCAGAAAGTGCCGTGCTGTGTCCCCCGTACGGGGGAACGAGAGCGTAGGCCGCGGGTCACGGTCTCGGTTCCGCGTAGGGTTGTGCGTCGTGGTCAGCGCGTCGCGAGAACCAAGCACGTGCTGCCTCCTTGACGCTGTTGCCGCCCGGGCTGGTCCCGACCCGGCCGGTGTCGATCGCGCAGGGCTCCACTGCCCGCCGAGCGACGGAGCAGCGTGAGCCGGGAAGCCCCGTCGTCCGGCGAAGGGGCGGAGTCAGAGGAACGCTAGGCAGGCCATGGCACGTGGCCGGACAGCAACACGGCCCCGGGCCGCCGTTTCTCACTCGAACGGGCGGCACCGGGGCCGTGAATGATCATTCCAGCGGAAGATCACAGACGTCGGCGGCTCACAGCTTCGTCCACGCCTCCGACAGCGTCGCGCGCAGGATCTGCTCGATCTCGTCGAAGGTCTCCTGGGTGGAGATCAGCGGCGGGGCGAGCTGGACCACCGGGTCGCCGCGGTCGTCGGCACGGCAGTACAGGCCGTTCTCGAACAGCTTCTTCGACAGGAAGCCGTACAGGACCCGCTCGGTCTCCTCCGCGTCGAAGGACTCCTTGGTGTTCTTGTCCTTGACCAGCTCGATGCCGTAGAAGAAGCCGTTGCCGCGGACGTCGCCGACGATCGGCAGGTCGTACAGCTTCTCCAGGGTCGCGCGGAAGGCGCCCTCGTTGTCCAGCACGTGCTGGTTCAGGCCCTCGCGCTCGAACAGGTCGAGGTTGGCGATGCCCACCGCGGCCGACACCGGGTGACCGCCGAAGGTGTAGCCGTGCAGGAAGGTGTTGTCCCCCTTGTAGAACGGCTCGGCGAGGCGGTCGGAGACGATGCACGCGCCGATGGGGGAGTAGCCCGAGGTCATGCCCTTGGCGCAGGTGATCATGTCCGGGACGTAGCCGAACTTGTCGCAGGCGAAGGTCGTGCCGAGCCGGCCGAAGGCGCAGATGACCTCGTCGGAGACGAGCAGCACGTCGTACTGGTCGCAGATCTCGCGCACCCGCTGGAAGTAGCCGGGCGGGGGCGGGAAGCAGCCGCCGGCGTTCTGCACCGGCTCCAGGAAGACCGCGGCGACCGTGTCCGGGCCCTCGAAGAGGATCTGCTGCTCGATCTGGTCGGCGGCCCAGCGGCCGAACGCCTCCGGGTCGTCGCCGTGGATCGGCGCCCGGTAGATGTTGGTGTTGGGCACCTTGTGCGCGCCCGGCACCAGCGGCTCGAACGGGGCCTTCAGGCCCGGCAGGCCGGTGATGGACAGGGCGCCCTGCGGGGTGCCGTGGTAGGCGACCGCGCGGGAGATGACCTTGTACTTGGTCGGCTTGCCGACCAGCTTGAAGTACTGCTTGGCGAGCTTCCAGGCGGTCTCGACCGCCTCGCCGCCGCCGGTGGTGAAGAAGACCTTGTTCAGGTCGCCCGGCGCCTCGGCGGCGAGCCGCTCCGCGAGCTCCACGGCCTTGGGGTGGGCGTAGGACCACACCGGGAAGAAGGCCAGTTCCTGCGCCTGCTTGGAGGCGGTCTCGGCGAGCTCCACGCGGCCGTGCCCCGCCTGCACCACGAACAGGCCGGCGAGACCGTCGAGGTAACGCTTGCCCTTGTCGTCGTAGATGTGGGTGCCCTCGCCCCGGACGATGGTGGGAACGGGGGAGTTCTCGTACGAGGACATGCGGGTGAAGTGCATCCACAAGTGGTCGTACGCGGACTTGCTGAGGTCGTTGGGGCTGTCGGTGCTCACGATTATCGGGTTCCCCACATGTAGGTCTGCTTCTTGAGCTTGAGGTAGACGAAGCTCTCGGTGGAGCGCACGCCGGGCACGGCCCGGATGCGTTTGTTGATGACCTCCAGAAGGTGGTCGTCGTCCTCGCAGACGATCTCGACCATCAGGTCGAAGGAGCCTGCGGTCATCACCACGTACTCGCATTCGGACATGGCGGCCAGCGCGTCGGCCACGGACTCCACGTCGCCCTCGACGTTGACCCCGACCATCGCCTGGCGGCGGAAGCCCACGGTGAGCGGGTCCGTGACGGCGACGATCTGCATAACGCCCTGGTCCAGCAGCTTCTGGACGCGCTGGCGCACGGCCGCCTCCGACAGGCCCACGGCCTTGCCGATGGCGGCGTACGGCCGGCGGCCGTCCTCCTGGAGCTGCTCGATGATGGCGAGGGAGACGGCGTCCAACTGGGGACCGCCGCCGTTCTTGGACTCGCGGGAGTCCTTCGGGTCTGCGCTTCGACTGGCCACGAGGCCACTGTGCACGACGTCTCGACAGTTTTGCAAGGTGCAATCGATGAAATCCGTTGTCTGCAGCGTCTCGGCTTGCGGATTTCGCAGATGCAGGGCGGGCGGGGGTGTTGAAAACGTCAGCCGTCGGTTTAGGGTGGGTGTCTCAGAGGTTGGACACCTCAACACGTTCCGACCCGACACCTCGGACACCACAAGGAACACCAGGAGGGCCTGCAGTGAGCACCGAGCTGCGTCGTCTGCGCAACTACATCGGCGGGGAGTTCCGGGACGCCGCCGACGGACGGACCACCGAGGTGGTCAACCCCGCGACCGGCGAGGCGTACGCGACCGCTCCGCTGTCCGGGCAGGCGGATGTGGACGCCGCGATGGCGGCCGCCGCCGAGGCCTTCCCCGGCTGGCGCGACACCACCCCGGCCGAGCGGCAGAAGGCCCTGCTGAAGATCGCGGACGCCTTCGAGGAGCGCGCCGAGGAACTCATCGCGGCCGAGGTGGAGAACACGGGCAAGCCCGTCGGGCTGACCCGCACCGAGGAGATCCCGCCGATGGTGGACCAGATCCGCTTCTTCGCGGGCGCGGCGCGGATGCTCGAGGGCCGCTCGGCCGGCGAGTACATGGAGGGCCTGACCTCCATCGTGCGCCGCGAGCCGGTCGGCGTCTGCGCCCAGGTCGCCCCGTGGAACTACCCGATGATGATGGCCGTGTGGAAGTTCGCCCCGGCGATCGCCGCGGGCAACACCGTCGTCCTGAAGCCCTCGGACACCACCCCGGCCTCCACCGTCCTGATCGCCGAGATCCTCGGCTCGATCCTGCCCAAGGGCGTCTTCAACGTCATCTGCGGCGACCGCGACACCGGCCGCATGATGGTGGAGCACCCCGTCCCGGCGATGGCGTCCATCACCGGCTCGGTGCGCGCGGGCATGTCGGTCGCCGAGTCCGCGTCCAAGGACCTCAAGCGGGTCCACCTGGAGCTGGGCGGCAAGGCCCCGGTCGTGGTCTTCGAGGACACCGACATCGCCAAGGCCGTCGAGGACATCTCCGTCGCGGGCTTCTTCAACGCCGGCCAGGACTGCACGGCCGCCACGCGCGTCCTCGTCCACGAGTCGATCCACGACGAGTTCGTCTCCGCGCTCGCCAAGGCCGCCGCCGACACCAAGACCGGCATGCCCGACGACGAGGACGTCCTCTTCGGCCCGCTCAACAACCCCAACCAGCTCAAGCAGGTCGAGGGCTTCATCGAGCGGCTGCCCGCGCACGCGCGCGTGGAGGCCGGCGGCAAGCGCGTCGGCGAGCAGGGCTTCTTCTACGCGCCGACCGTCGTCTCGGGCCTGAAGCAGGACGACGAGATCATCCAGAAGGAGGTCTTCGGCCCGGTCATCACCGTCCAGTCCTTCACCGACGAGGACCAGGCCGTCGAGTACGCCAACGGGGTCGAGTACGCCCTGGCCTCCTCGGTGTGGACGAAGGACCACTCCCGCGCGATGCGCATGTCCAAGAAGCTCGACTTCGGCTGCGTGTGGATCAACACCCACATCCCGCTGGTCGCGGAGATGCCGCACGGCGGCTTCAAGAAGTCCGGCTACGGCAAGGACCTCTCGGCGTACGGCTTCGACGACTACACGCGCATCAAGCACGTGATGACGTCGCTGGACGCGTAAGCGCTCCGCGGGAGAGCCGGACGGCCCCCGCGCCCCGTGCGGGGGCGCGGGGGCCGCACCGCGAGGGGCACCCGACAGGGTGCCGGGTCCACCGCCCGGCGGTCGCGCCGAACGCCGTGCCCGTACCGGCTACGTGAGAGCGGCCTCCCGGATCCGTTCGGTGACCGGGTTCGGTGACGTGTCCTTCGCGTCCGTGTCGGTGACCGAGTACACGAGGGTGCGGCTCAGGTCCTCGGTCGCGGCGACCACGGTGCTGTAGCCGTGGCGGGCGCCGCTCTTGAACCAGTGGACGGTTCCTCCGTGTTCCCAGCGCTGCAGGCCCGCGCTGTGGGTGGCACCGTCGATCCCCGCCGGGACGGTGAACATCTCCCGCAGTTGCGGTTCGGGCACGATCCGTCCGCCGAAGAGGGCCGTGACGAGACGTTCCAGGTCGGCGGTGGTCGAGATCATGTCGCCGGCCGCCCAGCGGTCGGACTGGTTCCATTCGGTGACGTCGACGAGCCGGGTCGTTCCGTCCGGCCGGGGCACCGCCTGATAGCCGCGGTGGTGCGGTCCGCGGATGCGGGGATCGGCGCCGGGGAAGTACGTGTGCCGCATCCCGGCGGGGCGCAGCACCAGCCGGGTGGCCTCGACGGCGTACGGGCGCCCGGTCACCTCCTCGATCAGCATGCCGAGGATCGTGTAGTTGACGTTCAGGTACCGCTGCTCGTCACCGGCGTCGAACTCGGGTCCCTTCGCGACGGCCGAGGCCACGACCCGCCGCGGCGTGAGCGTGTCGTAGCGGTGCGCGTACTGCTCCGCGAAGGTGTCCCCCCAGCCGTCGCCCGGCTGGATGCCGCTGGTGTGGTTCAGCAGGTTCCGCACGGTGACGGGCTTGACGAACTCCGGGCCGAGCAGGCCGGGCAGGTAACGCTCGATCGACGCGTCGAGATCGACCTCGCCCCGGGCCGCGAGCCGGAGGACGGCGGCTGCGGTCACCACCTTCGTCGTCGAACCGGCTCTGAAGCGCGCGTTCGGGTCGGCCGCCCGGCCGCTCGCCAGGTCCCGCACGCCCGAACTTCCCCGCCAGGAGCCCTCGGTGCCGCCCAGTCGGACGAGCGCGGCGGTCGCGTTCTCGTCGGGCAGCCCCTCGATCGCCTCGCACAACGCCTCGTTCGCGGGGGCGCCGACGCACACGGGGGCCGACGGGGACGGGGAGGCGAAGGCCGGTGCGGCGAGGGGGCCCACACCCAGGGCGAGGACGAGGGAGGCGGCGAGGAGGGGGGTGCGACGGCGGGCGCGCATCGGCTGCTCCAGGGGAGTTCGACGGAGGGACGTGATCATCCTCCGGCCGTACGGGCGCCTCCGGATCGTCACCGGGAAGGGCACCGGCCCCGGCGAATCCCCGAGCCGACTGCCGGGGCCGACAGAGGGGGTGTCAGGGATCGCCCCCAGGGCGGTCACCCCGCTCCAGTGCCGCCGCGAGGGACTCCAGGTGGTCGTCCACCGGTCCCAGGGTCAACAGGCCGCTGCCCGCGGCCTGTTCCCCCGCCGCGGGGAGGAGCTGGGCACGGGCGCGGAGCATCGCGGTCCGGTCGTCCACGGCGACGGCGGCCCGGGCCACCAGGCACCACAGGGCCTCGGACATGAGGTCGCGGGGTGGTGAGGGAAGGTCGCACAGGGCCGCGCGGGCCTCCTCGCGGCGGCCCTCGGCGGCCAGGAGGAGGGGGCGCACCCAGGGTTCGTAGGGGCCCCAGTCGGTGTGCCGGCCGACGGGGAGCGGTACGCCGTGCCGGACCGCCACGCTCAGCCGGGCCAGGGACGGCAGCCCGTCGCACAGGCCGGGCATGCCGGAGCCGTGGAGGTGGTCCGCGGCCCGGTCGTAGGCGGCCAGGGCGGTGGCCGGGGGAGCCGTCAGGGAGGTGCGCAGGGCCCGGTACCAGGTGGTGAAGACGGAGACCAGCGGCAGGTCGTGACGGGCGGCCAGCGCGTCGGCCGCCGCCGCGTGCCGTTCGGCGGCCGCGACGTCGGACAGGGCGCACCGGGCCTGGACGCGGACGAGGTGGCCGAGCACCTCGTACCGGGGCAGGTCGTTGCGCGCCGCCAGGGACACGATCTCCGCGCCGATCGCGTCCCGCCGGGCCGCGAGCCCCGTGCGGTGGAAGGTCTGCATGAACGTGCCGTTCAGGGCGAAGGCCAGCAGTGAGGCGTCGTCCAGCCGCCGCGCGATCTCCTCCGCCTGCCGCGCCGCCCGCGCCGGGCGAGCCGACTCGCCGGCGGCCGGCCGGTCGGTGGGGAGGGTCCCGCGCGACTCCACGGCGATCGTCGCCAGAAGGCGGCAGCGGGCGGCGTCGTGGCCGTCGGGCGGCAGCTGCCGCAGGGTGCGTTCCGCGGCACCCACCAGCCACCGGGTCTGTTCGGGGTCGTCGCAGCGGGTCCAGACCGCCGGGACGTCGTACACGCCGATGACACGTGCCGTCAGCTCCGGGTCACCGAGCTGTTCCGCGGCGGCGACGGCCGCGACCCGGTGCTGCCGCGCCGGCTCCAGCCCGCCGCCCGTGACCGCCAGGTCGCGCATCAGGTGCGCGGTCGACTCCAGCCTGGTCCGCGTCCGCGAGGCCACCGCGCTCTCGTACGCGGCGGTCGCCCGCGCCCACACCCGGTCCACGGCCGACTCCGCGTCGGCACCGGGGTCGAGACGGGCCGCCTGCCGCAGGACCTCCTCCTCCAGCCGGCGCAGCCGCGGGCCGGGGTCCACGCCCAGGTGCTCGCCGAGCATGCCGCGTGCCCGCCGCAGCACGGACAGGGCGTCGGCCTGCCGTCCGGACCGGTACAGCGCCAGCGCGAGCAGCCGCCAGGCGTCCTCCCGCCAGGGGTGTTCGGTCACGTGCGCGTCCAGGTCGGGCACCGCCTGCGCGGCCGCCCCCCGCGCGATGTGCGCCTCGGCCCGCCGCTCGACGGCGTGCAGCCGCAGCTCCGTCAGCCGGGCCCGCTCCGCGCGCAGCCAGTGCTCGTCGCCGAAGTCCGCGAAGGCCGGGCCGCGCCACCAGTCCAGCGCCTCGGTGAGCACCGCCGGCACCCGGGAGGGGTGCGCGTTTGCCGACGTGGCCACCGCCCGCTCGAAGCGCCACGCGTCGACCTCCTCGGTGGCCGCACGCAGCGCATAGCCCGGCCCCTCCGTGACCAGCAGGCGGGGCGGGGTCCGGGGCGGCCGGTCCGGTTCCAGCGCCCGGCGCAGCCCGCCGACGAACGTCCGCACCGTGCCCACGGCGTTGTCCGGGGGCTCGTCCCACAGGTCCGCCACGAGCCGGGCCACCGGCACCACCCGGCGACGGGCGACCACGAGCCGGGCCAGAACCGCGCGGTGCTTCGGCCCGCGCAGCGCGAGCGCGTCACCGGTCTCGTCCCAGGCCGTCACCGCGCCCAGCACCCCGAACGTCACCCGCACGACGCCGCCCGTCCCTCCCGACCGGTCCCACGGGCCCGGCGCAGCCGTTCATCGGTTGCTGATCCGCGCCCCGGAGGGTGGAGGGGCCGCCGCCGGCCGTCCACCGGACCCGGCCCGGCCCCGAAGCGGTCCCAGGAGAAGAGATCAGCCATGACCCGTCCCACCCGTCCCACTATTCCCGGTTTCACCTACCGGCGCGTCCCCGTGGCCGAGGGCGTCGCGCTCAACGTCGCCGTCGGCGGCTCCGGCTCCCCGGTCGTCCTGCTGCACGGCTTCCCGCAGACCCACCTGATGTGGCGGCACGTCGCCGCCGACCTCGCGGCCGACCACACCGTCATCTGCCCCGACCTGCGCGGATACGGCGACAGCGACAAACCGCGCGAGGCGGGGCCGGACACCTACTCCAAGCGGACCATGGCGCGCGACGTCGTCGCGCTGGCCCGCGCCCTCGGCCACGAGCGTTTCGCCCTCGCCGGCCACGACCGCGGCGCCCTCGTCGCCTTCCGGGCCGGACTCGACCACCCGGCCGTGATCACCCACCTGGCCTGCCTGGACGTCCTGCCCACCCTGGACATGTGGGAGGCGCTGCACGGCACCGCCGCCGCCGTCGGCTTCCACCTCTACCTGATGGCGCAACCGCCCGGTCTGCCCGAGCGGATGATCACGGCGAGCGCCGACGCCTTCTTCGCCCACTTCCTGGACCTGTGGGCCGAGGACCCCGGCGCGATCCCCGCCGGCGTCCGGGACGCCTATCTCACCGCCTGCCGCGCCGCCGTCCCGTCGATCGTGGCGGACTACCGCGCCTCCGCCGGCGTCGACGTGGAGCACGACGAAGCCGACCGCGCGGCCGGGAACCGCCTCACCATGCCCGTCCGCGTCCTCCAGCAGGACTGGGGAGCGGCCCTCGGCTACGAGGCAGCCGCCCTGTGGGGCGCCTGGGCCCCCGACCTGCGGCACTCCACGGTGTCCTGCGGCCACTTCATGGCCGAGGAGGCACCGGGGGACGTCACCGCGGCCCTGCGCGACCTCATGGCGCGCTAGGCGTGCCGTCACGGCGTGCCGGGTGCGCTGTCCCGGGGGCCGGTGCCGCGCAGCGCGCACAGGACGTCGATGCGGTTGGTGGTGATCGAGTCCACGCCCAGCGCCAGCAGGCGGCGCATGGAGCGGCGGGTGTCCGGGGTCCAGACGGAGAGCAGGTGGCCGTCGCGGTGGACGCGGTCGGCGAGGGCCCGGTCGACCAGGCTGAAGCGGTAGTTCAGCCAGCGGGGACGGATCGCCTCCAGGAGGCCGGCGCGCGGCGGGGCCAGCGTGGTCCGCGTGAGGGCGATCTCGGCGGACGGGTCCGCCGCGCGCACGGCGAGCATGGCGGGGGCGCCCGCGCAGTAGTAGACGCGGTCCTGCGCGCCGCACGCGCGCACCACGTCCACGATCCGGCGCGCGGCACGGGTGCCCGGCGCGCCGGGCAGGTCGATCATCACGCGGCTGCCCTCCGTCACCGTCAGCGCGTCGGAGAGGGTGGGCACTTTGCCGCTCGTGACGTCGCGGACCTCGTCCCACGACAGGGACAGCAGCGGGCGGTCGTGCTCCCACAGGCGCAGCAGCGTCTCGTCGTGCAGCAGCACCGGCACGCCGTCGCGGGTGAGGCGCACGTCGATCTCGACCGCGTCCGCGCCCCGGTCGAGCGCGGAACGCAGCGAGGCGAGGGTGTTCTCGCGGACGCGGTAGGGGTCGCCGCGGTGGGCCACGGCGGTCACGTTCTGCATGGCGGCCCTTCGCGGGGTGGTCAGGAGGTGAGCCAGGACGCGGTGTAGGCGTCGATCTCGGCGGACAGCCCCGCCTTGCCCGCCGGGTCCATGAAGGACGCCTCGACCGCGTTCTTCGCCAGGTCGGCCAGGCCCCGCTCGTCGAGGTCGAGCAGCCGCGCGGCGACCGCGTACTCGTTGTTGAGGTCGGTGCCGAACATCGGCGGGTCGTCGGAGTTGATCGTGACCAGGACCCCGGCCCGGACGAACTCCTTGACGGGGTGCTCGTCGAGGGTGGTGACCGCGCGGGTGGCGATGTTGGAGGTGGGACACACCTCCAGCGCGATGCGCCGCTCGGCCAGGTGCCGGAGCAGCTCGGGGTCCCGGGCGGAGCTGGTGCCGTGCCCGATCCGCTCGGCCCGCAGGTCGTTCAGCGCG
This sequence comes from Streptomyces sp., assembly GCF_031181555.1. Classification (GTDB taxonomy): domain Bacteria; phylum Actinomycetota; class Actinomycetes; order Streptomycetales; family Streptomycetaceae; genus Streptomyces; species Streptomyces fimbriatus. Next base: position 20,222 of record NZ_JAPSKQ010000073.1, read on the forward strand.
TCCCACACCGTCTGGGGGCCGGTGGTCTCGCCTGCGTGCGGCACGGAGTGCAGTCCGGCGGCGATCGCGCGGTCGAAGTACGGCTTGAACTGCGGGCGGGGGACGCCGGCCTCGGGACCGCCGAGGCCGAAGGAGACCAGGCCCTCGGGGCGCAGCCGGTCGTCGGTGGCGAGCCGCGTGGTCTCCTCGGCGGACTCCAGTCCGGCCTCGCCGGGGATGTCGAAGCACCAGCGCAGCACGGTCCCGAACTCGCTCTCGGCCGACTTGCGCGCGTCCTCGATCGCGTCCATGAAGGCGCGCTCGTCGATCCCGCGGCGGGTGGAGGAGAAGGGAGTGATGGTCAGCTCGGCGTACCGCACCTGCTGCCGGGCCAGCTCGCGGGCCACCTCGTAGGTCAGCAGACGGACGTCTTCGGGGGTGCGGATCAGGTCGACGACGGACAGGTACACCTCGATGAAGTGGGCGAAGTCCGTGAAGGTGAAGTAGTCGGCCAGGGCCTCGGGGTCGGTGGGGACCTTGGAGTCGGGGTGGCGGGCGGCCAGCTCCGAGACGATGCGGGGGGAGGCGGAGCCGACGTGGTGCACGTGCAGTTCGGCCTTGGGCAGTCCGGCGATGAAGGCGCGCAGGTCGCGGCTCCGGCCGGCGGTGGCTGCGTCGAGGCGGTCGGTCAATGTTCCTCCCCGGAACGGCGTCCTGGGCCGGCGCGCGGCGGGACGCGGATGATCGGCTGATCGGTGAACCGGGGATCATCGTAGGCCGGGCGCGCGCGGTGGTGGACCGCGCCGTAGCATGACGGGACGTTCGACTGAGGGGGTCCAGCGCATGTCCGACGACGCGCAGACGCCGGGAGCGCGGGAGGGCGCGGAGCCCGCCGGGACCGCGGGAGGCGGTACGCCGGCCGGAGACCCGCAGGTCCGCGGTGTGTGGCCGGCACCGGCCGGCGGGGCCGAGGACGCGGTGCCGCAGGACGGTCCGCTGGTGGACCTGGGCACGCCGGACGCGCCGGCGACGGCGGGCACCCCCGACCCCTGGGCGCCCCCGCTCCACGGCGCACCGGCCTCCGGCCGGGGAGCCGGCGGAGCCGGTGGTCCCGGTCCCGGTGGCCCGGGGGAGACCCTCGCGGCCGACGGTCCCCTGCCCTGGTCCTCCCCCTCCGCCGCTTCCTCCCCTTCCGTTCACGACCAGCAGACGGTCACCTCGTTCCCCGCGATGGGCACGCCCGTCCCGCCCGCCGCCCACGGTGGTCCGGCCAGCCCCTTCGCGCCCCCGGCCGCGGGCGAGCCGGTCCCGCCGCCGCCCATCGCCCCCGACGGGCCCGGCCGGGTCCCGTACGGCTACCCGGGCGGGTACGGTCACCCGGCCGCGCAGCCGCCCGGGTACGGCGGCGCCCCGGGCCAGACCCCCTACGGCTGGACCGGCATGGCGCCGATGCCGAGCAACGGGCCGGGCGTGGCCGGACTGGTGCTGGGGATCATCTCGGCCGTCGTGTTCTGCCTGTGGCCGGTGGCCATCCTGCTCGGTCTCCTGGGTGTGATCTTCGGCGCGGTCGGCCGGGGCAAGGCCGTCCGCGGCGAGGCCACGAACCCGGGCCAGGCCCTGGCCGGGATCATCTGCGGAGCGGTCGGCACGGCCCTGGGCATCGGCTTCGGCGTGCTCGTCCTCACCACATCCCTCTGAATCCCCTGACCGGCCGGGACGTCCCTCCGGCGGGCGCGCCCCCTCTAGCCGGTGCCCCCGCCGGCCCGGAGCCGTGCCCGTGCCTCCATCAGCGCGAACCCCAGCAGGTTCGGACCCCGCCACCGCTCCGGGTCCGCCGCCCCCTCGTCGTCCGCCGCGAGGCCGATGCCCCACACCCGGTCCACCGGGCTCGCCTCGACCAGCACCCTCTCGCCCGTGTTCAGCAGGAAGTCCCGCAGGTCCGCGTGCGCCGCGAACTTGTGGACGCTGCCCTCCACGACGATCCGGAACCGCTCCCGTCGCCATGTCGCCTCGTCGAAGCCCCGCACCAGCCGCCCCGCCTTCTTCGCCGACGCGGGATGGTCCGCGGCCAGCACCTGCCGCTCCGCCTCGGCGTCCGCGAACAGCCGGGCCTTGGCCGCCATCATCCAGTGCTCGGCGGTCGCGTACCGAACGCCGTCCACCGTGAACGGCGACGGCCACCACTGGCTCAGACAGCTCGCCCCGATCCGGCCGTCGGGCCGCGGCCGGTGCCCCCAGAAGTGCAGGTATTTGACTCTCTCCCCGGCCCGCAGCGCCTCGATCAGCGCCTCCCTGGACCCGACCGCCCCCGTCGCCCCGCTCGTCGCCGCCCCCGTGATCCCTTCCATGCACGCGAGTCTGGCACGCACCACTGACACCTCGTCCTGCCTTTTCCGTGGCCACTCGACACTTGGTCGACAGATTCCGTCGCGTAACCAAATGGCAACAACGGAATCACTTGTTGGAGTCCTGCGCCTCTGTCAGGATCGGCACTCAAATCGAGCTGGAGCCACGCCGCCCCCTCGGGGACACGGAGGAGAGCGACATGCACAACCCGGGCAACGCCACCCCGGAACGATTCCCCGCCCAGGACCGCTTCGCGGACGGGGCGCAGTTCATCGCGGGCCGCGTGACGAAGGGAACCTCGGGCCGTGCCCACACGGTCGTCGACCCGGCCACCGGCGAAGGCGTCCACACCTACGAACTCGCCGGCACCGACGACGTGGACGCGGCCGTCGCCGCGGCCCGTGAGGCGTTCCCGGCCTGGGCGGGTGCCACCCCGGGCGAGCGTTCCGACGCCCTGTACCGGTTCGCCGCCGTCGTCGCCGAGCGCGCCGAGGACTTCGCGCGGGCCGAGTCCCTGCAGTGCGGCAAACCGCTGAAGCTGAGCCGGGAGTTCGACGTGCCGGGCACGGTCGACAACATCGCCTTCTTCGCCGGCGCGGCCCGCCACCTGACGGGCCAGTCGGCCGGTGAGTACTCCGGCGACCACACCTCCTACGTCCGCCGTGAGCCCATCGGCGTCGTCGGCTCCGTCGCGCCCTGGAACTACCCCCTCCAGATGGCCGCCTGGAAGATCCTCCCGGCGATCGCCGCGGGCAACACCGTCGTCCTCAAGCCCGCCGAACTCACCCCGCTGACCTCGCTCCTCTTCGCCCGGGCCGCCACCGACGCCGGCCTCCCGGACGGGGTGGTCAACATCGTCACCGGCACCGGCAGGGAGGCGGGTGAGCACCTGGTCGGCCATCCCGACGTGGCCATGACCTCCTTCACCGGATCCACCGCGGTCGGCAGGCGCGTCGCCGAGATCGCCACCGCCACCGTCAAGCGCCTGCACCTGGAGCTCGGCGGCAAGGCGCCCTTCGTCGTCTTCGACGACGCCGATCTCGACGCCGCCGTCAACGGCGCGGTCGCGGGCGCGCTGATCAACACCGGGCAGGACTGCACGGCCGCCACGCGCGCGTACGTGCAGCGTCCGCTCTACGAGGCGTTCGTCGAGCGCACGGCCGCCCTGATGGAGACGGTGCGGCTCGGCGACCCCTTCGCCCCCGGCACCGACCTCGGCCCGCTGATCTCCCACGCCCAGCGCGACCGGGTGGCCGGATTCGTCGACCGGGCACGTGCCTACGCGCGCGTGGTGACCGGCGGCGAGGCCCCGCGGGGCGAGCTCGCGAACGGCGCGTACTACCGCCCCACCCTCATCGCCGACGCCCCGCAGGACAGCGAGGTCGTGCAGTCCGAGATCTTCGGGCCGGTGCTGGTCGTCCTGCCCTTCGACACCGACGACGAGGGCCTCGCGCTGGCCAACGACACCCCGTACGGGCTCGCCGCCTCCGCCTGGAGCCGGGACGTGTACCGCACGGGCCGCGCCACGCGCGAGATCAAGGCGGGGTGCGTGTGGATCAACGACCACATCCCGATCATCAGCGAGATGCCGCACGGCGGCTACCGGGCGTCCGGCTTCGGCAAGGACATGTCCACGTACTCGTTCGAGGAGTACACCCAGATCAAGCACGTCATGTTCGACAACACCGCGGTGGTCCGCAAGGACTGGCACCGCACCGTCTTCGGGGACCGATAGCAGCCAGGCCGCCCGACCCGCGGCCATCCTCCCGAAAGGGCACCACGCGCATGGAGCAGTACGAGCCCGACCGCCTCTCCCCGGCCCAGGTGGCCGCCATGCGGCGCAGTTTCCGCACCGGCCGGGCGGCCCTGACCCGCCGTTCCCTGCTGCGTGCCTCCGCGGGCGGCGCGCTCGCGGCCGGCGGACTCGGGACGCTGAGCGCCTGCGGCATCCCCGCGGCCGGCAACACCCAGGGCGGCGTCTCGGCAGAGGACCACTCCGAGAAGGAGAAGACCGTCAACTTCTCCAACTGGACCGAGTACATGGACGTCGACGACAGCGGACGCAGGCACCCCACGCTGGAGGCGTTCACGAAACGGACCGGCATCAAGGTCAAGTACACCGAGGACATCAACGACAACACCGAGTTCTTCGGCAAGATCAAGCCGCAGCTCGCCGCCGGCCAGGACACCGGCCGCGACATCGTCGTCCTCACCGACTGGCTGGCCGCCCGCCTGATCCGCCTCGGCTGGGTGCAGAAGCTGGACCCCGCCAACCTCCCGAACGCCTTCACCAACCTGTCCGCCCAGTTCCGCAACCCCGACTGGGACCCGGGCCGCGCCTACTCCTATCCCTGGCAGGGCATCTCCACCGTCATCGCCTACAACAAGAAGGCGCTCGACGGCGTCGAGGTGAAGACCCTCTCCGACCTGCTGGACGACCCGAAGCTCAAGGGCCGTGTCGGTCTGCTCACCGAGATGCGCGACACCGTCGGCATGACCCTGCTCGACATGGACAAGGACCCGGCGAAGTTCTCCGCCGACGACTACGACGCGGCGATAGCCCGGCTGCAGAAGGCCGTCGACAGGGGACAGGTCCGCCGCTTCACCGGCAACGACTACACCGCCGACCTCACCAAGGGCGACTTCGCCGCCTGCCTGGCCTGGGCCGGTGACGTCGTCCAGCTCAAGGCGGACAACCCGGACATCGAGTTCCTGATCCCCGACAGCGGCTACATGACGTCCACCGACGCCATGCTGATCCCCAACAAGGCCCGGCACAAGACGAACGCCGAGCGGCTGATCGACTACTACTTCGAGCCGCGGCCGGCCGCCCGGCTCGCCGCCTACATCAACTTCGTCTGCCCCGTCGACGGAGTGAAGGACGAGCTCGCGAAGATCGACCAGGACGCGGCGAACAACCCGCTGATCCTCCCCGACAAGGCCATGCAGGCCAAGTCCCGTGCCTTCCGCTCCCTGAGCTCCAAGGAAGAAACGGTGTTCGAAGAGAAGTTCGCGAAGCTCACTGGGGCGTGACGAGATGAAGACGACGAAAGACACCACCACGGCCGGCAACGGCGGCGGGGACGTCCGCCTCACCGGCATCAGCAAGACCTACGGCTCCTTCACCGCCGTACATCCCCTCGACCTCACCGTGCCGCAGGGCTCCTTCTTCGCCCTGCTCGGCGCGTCCGGCTGCGGCAAGACCACCACCCTGCGGATGATCGCCGGCCTGGAGGAGCCCACGTCCGGCACCGTCCACCTCGGCGACCAGGACGTCACCGCCCTCCCGCCGTACAAGCGGCCGGTGAACACGGTCTTCCAGTCCTACGCCCTCTTCCCGCACCTCGACATCTTCGAGAACGTCGCCTTCGGTCTGCGCCGGCGTGGCATCAAGAGCGTGAAGAAGCAGGTCGAGGAGATGCTGGAGCTGGTCCAGCTCGGCGAGCAGGCCCGCAAGAAACCGCACCAGCTCTCCGGCGGCCAGCAGCAGCGCGTCGCGGTGGCCCGCGCGCTCATCAACCACCCCAGGGTGCTGCTGCTCGACGAGCCGCTCGGCGCCCTCGACCTGAAGCTGCGCCGCCAGATGCAGCTGGAGCTCAAGCGGATCCAGACCGAGGTCGGCATCACCTTCGTGCACGTCACGCACGACCAGGAGGAGGCCATGACCATGGCCGACACGGTCGCCGTGATGAACGCGGGCCGGGTCGAACAGCTCGGCTCGCCCGCCGACCTGTACGAGAACCCGCGCACCACCTTCGTCGCCAACTTCCTCGGCACCTCCAACTTCATCGAGGCCGAGGTCGACTCGGCATCCGGCGACGAGATCGTGCTGAAGGCCGGCGGCGGCAAGCTCGTCCTGCCCCGGGCCCGCACCAGCGCGCCCACGGCGACCGGCGGCAAGGTCCTGGTCGGCGTGCGCCCGGAGAAGATCTCGCTCACCCACGCCGACGACGCCGGCGGGATCCCCGAGGGCCGCAACCGGATCACCGGCCGGATCGCCGACTCCAGCTTCATCGGCGTCTCCACGCAGTTCGTCGTCGACAGCCCGGTCTGCTCCGACTTCGAGGTGTACGTCCAGAACATCGACCGCGACGCCCGGCTGGTGCCCGGTGCCGAGGTCGTCCTGCACTGGAACCCGGCGCACACCTTCGGCCTCGACGCCGCGCAGGACATCGACGCGGGCGTGGAAACCGTCGAGGAAGAGGTCGCCTGATGGCCGCGGTCACCGAGGCGCCACCCCTGGCGCCCGCCCCGGAGACGAAACCGCCGCGCAGGCCGCGCAGGCGGGGCCGCTGGACGCCGTACCTCCTCCTGCTGCCCGGCCTGCTGTGGCTGCTCGTCTTCTTCGCGCTGCCGGTGATCTACCAGGCCTCCACGTCCGTGCAGACGGGCTCCCTGGAGGAGGGCTACCGGGTCACCTGGCACTTCGCGACCTACTGGGACGCGCTGTCCGAGTACTGGCCGCAGTTCGTCCGCTCGGTGCTCTACGCGGCCTCCGCGACCGTGCTGTGCCTGCTGCTCGGTTACCCGCTGGCGTATCTGATCGCGTTCCGCGCGGGACGCTGGCGGAACCTGATCATGATCCTGGTGATCGCGCCGTTCTTCACCAGCTTCCTGATCCGCACGCTCGCCTGGAAGACGATCCTCGCCGACGGCGGCCCGGTGGTCGGCGTCCTGGACGCCCTCCACGTCCTGGACGTCACCAGCTGGCTCGGCTGGACCGCCGGCGACCGGGTGCTCGCCACTCCGCTCGCGGTCGTCTGCGGTCTGACGTACAACTTCCTGCCGTTCATGATCCTGCCGCTCTACACCTCGCTGGAGCGCATCGACCCCCGTCTGCACGAGGCGGCGAACGACCTGTACGCCAGGCCGTCGACCACCTTCCGCAAGGTCACCCTCCCGCTGTCGATGCCCGGCGTGGTCTCCGGCACGCTGCTGACGTTCATCCCCGCCACCGGCGACTACGTCAACGCGGACCTGCTCGGCTCCACCGACACCCGCATGGTCGGCAACGTGATCCAGTCGCAGTTCCTGCGGATCCTCGACTATCCGACGGCCGCGGCGCTCTCGTTCATCCTGATGGCCGCGATCCTCTTCATGGTCACCTTCTACATCCGCAAGTCCGGCACGGAGGATCTGGTTTAAATGACCTTCGTCAACTGGCTCAAGCGCCATTTCGTCGTCGTCGCAGGACTGCTGACCCTCGCGTACCTCCTCCTGCCGAACGTCATCGTCACCGTGTTCTCCTTCAACAATCCGAAGGGGCGGTTCAATTACACGTGGCAGGAATTCTCCACGGAGGCGTGGAAGGATCCCTGCGGCGTCTCGGGGCTGTGCGCCTCCCTGTCGCTCAGCCTCCACATCGCGCTGTGGGCGACGCTCGGCGCCACCCTGCTCGGCACGATGATCGCCTTCGCGCTGGTCCGCTACCGCTTCCGCGCCCGCGGCGCCGTGAACTCGCTGATCTTCCTGCCGATGGCGATGCCCGAGGTGGTCATGGCGGCCTCGCTGCTCACCCTGTTCCTCAACATGGGCGCTCAGCTGGGCTTCTGGACGGTCCTGATCGCCCACATCATGTTCTGCCTCAGCTTCGTCGTGGTCGCCGTCAAGGCGCGCGTGATGTCGATGGACCCGCGACTGGAGCAGGCCGCGCAGGACCTGTACGCCGGTCCGTTCCAGACGTTCGTCCGGGTCACGCTGCCGATCGCGGCCCCCGGCATCGCGGCGGGCGCGCTGCTCGCCTTCGCGCTCTCCTTCGACGATTTCATCATCACCAACTTCAACGCCGGCTCGACCGTCACCTTCCCGATGTTCGTCTGGGGATCCGCGCAGCGCGGAACGCCCGTGCAGATCAACGTCATCGGTACGGCCATGTTCGTCGTCGCCGTCCTGCTGGTGCTGGTCTCGATGATCGTCGGGAACCGGCGCAGGCGGCAGAAGGCCCTGTAGAAGAAACCGCAGTCCCCCGTAGGGAGTTGAAATCATGGCCCCGAGCGCCATGAGCCGCTGGACGAAATCCCTTTCCGAAGCCCGGCCGGTGTCCTACTGGCTGGACGATCCCGGCAGGCCCGCGCCCGAGCCCGCCCTCACCGGCACCGAGACCTGCGACCTGCTGGTCGTCGGCGGCGGCTACAGCGGGCTGTGGACCGCGCTGCTCGCCAAGGAACGCGACCCCGGGCGGGACGTGATGCTGGTGGAGGGCCGCGAGGTGGGCTGGGCCGCCTCGGGCCGCAACGGCGGGTTCTGCGCCGCCTCCCTCACCCACGGCCTGCCCAACGGACTCACCCGCTGGCCGGACGAGATCCACAAGCTGGAGGAACTGGGCGCCCGCAACCTCGACGCCATCGAGGAGACGGTCGCCCGCCACTCCATCGACTGCGACTTCGAACGCACCGGTGAGATCGACGTCGCCACCGAGGACCACCAGGCCCGGGAACTGCGCGACCGGTACGAGGAGATCGAGCGCGCGGGCCTCGCCGAGGGCATCGAGTTCCTGGACGCCGAAGCGGTACGGGAACAGGTGAACTCCCCGACCTTCCGGGCGGGTCTGTGGGACAGACGGGGCGTGGCGATGCTCCACCCGGCCAGGCTCGCCTGGGGCCTGAAGCGGGCCTGCCGGGAACTCGGCGTCCGGATCCACGAGCACACCCCCGCCCTCACCCTGAAGCGGTACGGCGCCGGCATGGCCGTCCGCACCCCCTACGGGCGGATCCGCGCCCGCACGGTGGCCCTCGGCACCAACGTCTTCCCCAACCTGGTCAGACGGGTCCGCCCCTACACCGTCCCGGTCTACGACTACGCCCTGATGACCGAGCCGCTCACCGCCGGCCAGCTCGCGTCGATCGGCTGGAGGAACCGCCAGGGCCTCGGGGACAGCGCCAACCAGTTCCACTACTTCCGGCTCTCCGCCGACCACCGCATCCTGTGGGGCGGCTACGACGCGATCTACCCGTACGGCGGCCGGGTGCGCGCCGAGTACGACGACCGGCCGGAGACCTACGCCAAACTCGCCGGGCACTTCTTCACCTGCTTCCCGCAGCTGGAGGGCGTGCGCTTCACCCACGCCTGGGGCGGCGCGATCGACACCTGCTCCCGCTTCTCGGCGTTCTTCGGCACGGCACACGCGGGGAAGGTGGCGTACGCGGCGGGCTACACGGGGCTCGGCGTGGGCGCCACCCGCTTCGGTGCCGAGGTGATGCTGGACCTGCTGGCGGGGGAGCGGACCGAGCGCACGGAGCTGGAGATGGTGCGCAGGAAGCCGCTGCCGTTCCCGCCCGAGCCGTTCGCGTGGACCGGCATCGCGCTCACCAAGTGGTCACTGGCCCGGGCGGACGCACAGGGCGGGCGCCGCAACCTGTGGCTGCGGACGATGGACCGGCTGGGGCTGGGCTTCGACAGCTGAGGCGACAGCGGCTGATGCGGCAGTCGGCGGCAGAGGTCTTGACAACCCGATTGGTCTGGACCAAGTTGGGCGCGCTCCACCCTCCTCATCTCCCCCGTGTCCGGAGGCACTCGTGGAACGCTCCAGACCTCTCGCCCGCCGGCCCTTCGTCGCGCTGCTCACCGCCACGGCCCTCGCCGCGACCGGTACGACCGCGCTCTCGTCGGCCGCCCG
>NZ_JAPSKQ010000074.1 GCF_031181555.1 Streptomyces sp.
CGCATGTTCCACTGGCGCAGCTTGGCCTTGAAGACGGGGAAGTTGCCGCGCTCGGAGCGGCCCTCGGCGGTGACCTCCTCGTTGGCCAGCACGGTGCCCAGGCCGGGGCACCAGTTGACGGGCGCGTCGGAGGCGTAGGCCAGGCGGAACTCGCCCAGGACGTCGGCGCGCTCGGCCGCGCTCAGCTCGCCCCACGCGCGCGCGTGGCCCGGTACGGGGCGCTCACCGGACTCGAACTGCGCGATCAGCTCGTCGATCGGGCGGGCCCTCCCCGCCTCCTCGTCGTACCAGGAGTTGAAGATCTGCAGGAAGATCCACTGGGTCCACTTGTAGTAGTCCGGGTCGATCGTGGCGAACGACCGGCGCTTGTCGTGGCCCAGGCCCAGCCGGCGCAGCTGGGCCTTCATGTTCTCGATGTTGGCCTCGGTGGACACGCGCGGGTGCGTGCCGGTCTGCACGGCGTACTGCTCGGCGGGCAGGCCGAAGGCGTCGAAGCCCAGGGTGTGCAGGACGTTGTGCCCGGTCATGCGCTGGAAGCGGGCGAAGACGTCGGTGGCGATGTACCCCAGCGGGTGACCGACGTGCAGTCCCGCACCGGAGGGGTACGGGAACATGTCCATGATGAACTTCTTGGGCTTGGCGACCGTCTCCGGGTCGCCCGCCAGGTCGCCTCCCCCGCTCTCGGCTCCGCTCGAGCGGGGGGACCCCCCCGGGTTGGGGGCGGCGTAGGTGCCCTCGGCGTCCCAGAAGTCCTGCCAGCGTGCCTCGATCTCGGCCGCCAGGGCGGCCGTGTAGCGGTGCGGCGCGGCCTCCGCGGCTGCGGTGGCAGCGGGGTTCGTCTCGCTCATGATCCTCAAAGCTCCATCGATCGTCTCTGCCGGCTGCTGCGACTTCCCGGAAATGAAAAATCCCCTCGCACAGGAGGGGACGCCGCGCCGATTCCGACCTGCCGGTCACCGGCGGTCGGGACTGATCAGCGCGGCTCGCTAAGCAGAAGGCGTACGGCACGCATGGCGCAAGGGTACCGCAGGCCCCGAGCACGCCGCGACGCTCTTCCCGGGCGCGCGCGGGCCCGCCGGGGCCGCGCCCGTCCGGCCGGCACCCCTGAACCCCGGTCAGAGGTTACTTCGCGTAACGGCCGCTAAGGGGCGCCACAACGACCGCATTGTCTTTTGGTAACGGCGTAATAACTCAAACCTCGTACTCATCGGTATGACCGGGCCTAGAGTGCGGCGCGGGACCGCTTTACCGAAACCTCGGAGTTGCCCCATGAACCGTCGTCCAGACAGCAGCCCACCCCCCGCACGGGGCCGGTCGGCTGCGGCTCCGCCGTGCCCGCTCCGAGTCGTGACGCGGGGAGGTGGGTCGTGAGGCCGGACGACAGCACGGCGGACGACTGGCTCGCCGAGTTCCTCAACTTCGGTGTGGGCGTCCTGTCGCTCGTCTGCCTCAGCTGCTCGGTGATCTGGGGGCTCGTCGCCCAGGACCGGATCCTGCTCGGCCCGCGCCAGCGGATCCTGGCGCAGGCGGTGCACCGGACGACCGCGGTCGCCTCGATCGTCTTCCTGCTGCTGCACATCGTCATCAAGCTGGTGCTGGACCACACCACCTGGATCGCCGCGGTGATCCCCTTCGGACTGGCCCTCACCGACGACGAGGCCGTCACCGGCCGGACCTTCCTGATCGGTCTGGGCACCACCGCCGGCCTGCTGATGTTCTTCGTGGGCATCACCGGCGTGCTGCGCAACCGCTTCGCCTCGCCGGCCCCCGTCGCGGCCCGCTGGCGGGCCATGCACATGCTGGCCTATCCGGCCTGGTGCGCCGCGCTGGTGCACGGGCTCTACGCGGGTCGAGCCGCGAAGCCGGTCTTCGTCGTCCTCTACGGCCTGTCCGTGGTCGGCGTCATGGCGGCCCTCGCCCTGCGCGCCGCCCCGCGCCCGGTCAGGCGCAGGGTCGCCGACCGGATCACCGCCCTGCTCGACACCACCGGGCGGCCGGACCGCGGGGAACGGCGCGGCTCCCGGTCGCGCGGCGACCGGGAAGGCGGGGACGGTCCGCGCGGGAACCGGCCGAGCGGGGACGGACCGCTCCACGGGACCGCCGAACGGCCCGCCGCCGCGGAGCCGGCGAACGGCTTCGCGGCCGCCTACCGTGCGGTCTCGGCGTCCTCCGGGCCGCGGCGGCAGCCCCTCTTCGCGGACCGGGGCGCCCGCACGGAACTGCCCCCGGACATGCAGCCCACCCGGAGCATGCCGCGCGGGGACGGCCCGTCGAGCACCTCGGGCAACTGGCCGATCCCGTCCCCGCCGCCGGTCGGCGAGGCCCCGCCGTCGGCGTACGACCCGCTCAACGACACCGGATACACCGTCCCCGTCCAGGGCAATCCGGTCGGCTCGGGGTACGGCTCGAGTGATGTGTACGACACCGGTGAGACGAACACCCTCTACGACACGTACCACCCGAGTGACACGTACAACAGCGGTCCCGCCACTGAACCACTCCCCGGTGCGTCGCCCTCGTCGTCCTACGACTTCGGCGCACCGGGTTCGGGCGAACCTTGGAACACGCCGTCCGGAGGCCACAAGTGAACGAGGCTCTGCCCGACGTACCCGAAGTCCGCGTGGTCGGCCTTCCCCAGCTCACGTCGGGTTTCGACCTTGTCGACCGGCTCGACCTGCCCATGCACCTGAAGGTGCACGGGCCGCTCGAGCCCCTGGGCGGCGAGCAGCTCGCGCAGCTCGCCGAACGCATCAACCTCAGGGGCCGCGGCGGCGCGGGTTTCCCCTTCCACAAGAAGCTGCGCTCGGTCGCCGAATCGGCGATCAAGCGCGGCGTCCGGCCGGTCGTCGTCGTCAACGGCAGTGAGGACGAACCGGCCTGCCGCAAGGACACGGTGCTGATCAACCGCGCCCCGCACCTCATCCTGGACGGCGCGCTGCTGTGCGCCGAGGCCATGGGCGCCCGCACGCTCGTGGTGGGGGTCACCCGGGAGTCCACCCAGCGCTCCATGGAGGCCGCGCTCGCCGAACGCGGCCTGAGCAACGGGCGCCGCTCCGCGCTGCGTGCCCGGGTGCAGCGCAACCCGGTCCGCATGGTCACCGGTGCCGCCGCCTCCCTGATCCGCTCCATCGACGGCGGCCCGGCGATCCCGCCGGGCCGCAAGGTCAGCGCCTCCAGGAGCGGCGTCGGCGGCGCGCCCACGCTGCTGTCCAACGCCGAGACCTTCGCCCAGCTGGCCATCGCCGCCCGCATCGGCCCGGAGCGTTACGGCAACACCGGCCTGTACGACGAACCCGGCACCGTGATGCTCACGGTGTCCGGGGCGGTGGCCCGCCCCATGGTGATCGAGGTCCCGACGGGCGTGCCGCTGCGCTACGTGCTCCAGCTCGCCGGCGCGCCGCCGGTGCCGCAGGGTGTGCTGACGGGCGGTTACCACGGCAAGTGGATCGACGCGGCGACCGTCAACGAGGCGATCGTCTCCCGCAACTCCCTGGACGCGGTGGGCGGTTCGCTGGGCGCGGGAGCCGTCCTGCCGATCAGTCAGGACACCTGCCCGCTGGGCGAGTCGCTGCGGGTGGCGCAGTGGCTGGCGGAGGAGAGCGCCGGCCAGTGCGGCCCCTGCTACCTGGGGCTGCCGGCCGCGGCCCGCGGTCTGGAGGACATCCTGGGCGGCGGCGGCCCGGCCGCCCTGGAGGCGCTCAAGCAGGTCGCCAGGAACGTGAAGCGGCGCGGCGCCTGTTCCCATCCGGACGGCTCCGCGATGTTCCTGGAGTCGACCCTCAAGGCGTTCACCGACGACCTCGCCGCGCACGTCCTCGGCAACGGCTGCGGACGGCCCGTGGCGGGCGTCCTGCCGCTCTTCGAGGGGGGCAGGGCCCCGACCGGCGTCCCGGGCGGCCAGACCGAGGAGAACGGCCCCAGCCGCCAGAAGATCTACGTCGACTGGACGCTGTGCCGGGGCCACGGCCTGTGCGCGGACATCCTCCCGGAGGTCTTCCAGCTCGGCGCGGACGGCTTCCCGACGGTGGCGCAGGCCCAGGTGCCGCGCTACGCCGAGGCCAAGGCGCTGCGCGCGGTGCGCCGCTGCCCGGCCCTGGCCCTGCGCATCGAGGACGAGGCGCCCCAGGCCAAGGGGCCGTCCCGCAATCTGCCGGTGCTCTCGCAGGGCCGCGGCCGGCGCGCCCTGGGCCGCTGACGCGGTCGGCGGGCACAACGAGCGAGGGCGGACCATCCGTCCGGATGATCCGCCCTCGACTTCTGTGGAGCTAAGGAGAATTGAACTCCTGACCTCCTGCATGCCATGCAGGCGCTCTACCAACTGAGCTATAGCCCCTTGCTTTGTTCCGCCCGGTTTCCCCGGCGGCGACGCCAACATTACACGGTCCCCCCGGCAGAACACCAAATCGTTTCCGTTCTCACCGGGAACGTCCGGGATGTCCGGTTCACCGCGCGGGCGCGGTCACGCCGTGACGAACGAATAGAAGCGCTTGAGCGTGCAGTGCTCCTCCAGCAGCCGGCCGTAGATCGGCTCGCCCTCGAGTTCCCGGTACGTCTCGATGGGGTCGCCTTTTATGATCAGCGCCCGCGCGCACTCCTCGCACCAGTACTGGTAGTCGGGGTTGATCGGTTCCATGTCGCGGACGATCGGTGTCCCGCTGTCGCACCAGTCGCACTTCCGCCTGTGTGCACCCATCGCTCAGCTCCAGCTGTGGCCGCAGGCCGTGCACACGTAGGAGATCCCGCCGTTGCCGCCGAGCGCCTGGGCGACGTGCGCGGAACCGCAGGAGGGGCAGCTGAGACGGGTCGAGGTCCGTCGCGTCGACACCGCTCCGAGGAGGTGATCGACCTCCTCGAGGATGCTCGCAGGCATCACAACTCCCTCCCGTCGGGCCGCGCCCCCTTCCGGCCGTTTGATTCTGCCACGACCGGGCCAACACGGTCAGCGACGCCGGGTACCGGTCGGGACACGGCTCGGCGCCTTGTGGAGGTATACGCCTGTGGGAGCCGTCCTGCTCAAGGGCGAGCGACGAAAAAATCCCGCCCCCTGAGGGGGCGGGATCTTCACGGTGTGGAGCTAAGGAGAATTGAACTCCTGACCTCCTGCATGCCATGCAGGCGCTCTACCAACTGAGCTATAGCCCCTTGTGCCACGCGGCGGAGCCGCACGGTGTTTCGCCCCGCTCGGCGGGGCGAACAAGAAGAACTTTAGCCTGTGACCTGCCGGAAAGTGAAATCCGGGTCCCCGGGCCGGTCCGGGCCGGCCGGGGGCCGGTCCCGGAGGGCCTCAGTCGTCGTCGCCGAGCACCGGCTCCGGCAGGGTGCCGGCGTTGTGCTCGAGCAGGCGCCAGCCGCGGACGCCCTCGCCGAGGACGGACCAGCAGCAGTTGGTGAGGCCGCCGAGGCTCTCCCAGTTGTGCGGCTCCAGGCCGAGCAGCCGGCCGATGGTGGTGCGGATGGTGCCGCCGTGGCTGACCACGACGAGCGTGCCGTCCTCGGGGAGCTTCTCGACGTACCTCAGCACCACGGGGGCGGCGCGGTCGGCGACCTCGGTCTCCAGTTCGCCACCGCCCCGGCGCACCGGCTCGCCGCGCTTCCACGCGGCGTACTCCTCGCCGTACCGGGCGATGATCTCGTCGTGCGTCAGGCCCTGCCAGACGCCCGCGTAGGTCTCGCGCAGGCCCTCGTCGAGGGCGACCTCCAGGCCGGTGAGCGCGGCGAGTTCCGCGGCGGTGTCCGCCGCCCGCTTCAGGTCGGAGGCGACGATCGCGTCCGGCTTGAGCCCCGCGAGCAGCCGGGCGGCCCGGCGGGCCTGCGAGACGCCGGTCTCGGTGAGCTCCACGTCCGTGGAGCCCTGGAAGCGTCGCTCCACGTTCCAGGAGGTCTGGCCGTGCCGCCACAGGATGACGCGGCGGCCCCGGCGCGCGGACCCGCCCACCTCACCGGTGGCGCTCACCGCCACTCACCACCCGGCTCGGTCGCCTCCTCGGCCTCCTGCAGCCTGGCGTGCTCCGCGGCCTTGCCGCGGGTGGCCCGGGCGTCGGCGGGCAGCTCCAGCTCGGGGCAGTCCTTCCACAGCCGCTCCAGGGCGTAGAAGACGCGCTCCTCGCTGTGCTGGACGTGGACGACGATGTCGACGTAGTCGAGCAGCACCCAGCGGGCCTCGCGGTCGCCCTCGCGGCGGACCGGCTTGGCGCCGAGCTCCTTGTTCAGCCGCTCCTCGATCTCGTCGACGATCGACTTGACCTGGCGGTCGTTGGGCGCGGAGGCCAGCAGGAAGGCGTCGGTGATGGACAGCACGTCACTGACGTCGTAGGCGACGATGTCGTGCGCGAGCTTGTCGGCGGCCGCCTGGGCGGCGGTGGTGACGAGCTCGAGGGAACGGTCGGTTGCGGTCACTACAAGGCTTTCGATCGGCGGTCACTTGCTCTCAAGGGTCTCACGGACCGCCGGGCGCACCCCACGCATTACGGGGCACGCCCTCCCCGCGGCTACGACCCGGGCTCGTAGTCCTGGCCGAGGACGACCGAGACGCGGGCGTTCGCGGAGACCTTCCCCTCGGTGACGGAGCCTTCGGGCAGTCCCAGGGTCTTGGCGACCTCGGTGGCGTTCTCCTTGTCGGCGGCGTTCGCGTAGACGACCTCGGAGGTCGCCTCCGGGGCGGCGGCGGTGCCGGCCTCCAGGAAGGTGAAGCCGCCGTTGAGGAGGACCACGCGGGCCTGCTCGGTGCGGTCCTTCACCCCGGTGGCGTTGCGCACGGAGACGCTGACGGCGGCGTCCTTGTCGGGGCTCTTCGCGGTGCCGCCGAGGATGTCCTTGACCACGCTGTCGCTCGTCTGCGCGGTGAGCGTGCCGTCGTCCTGCACGGGCAGCAGCGCGGTCGTGTGGTCGCCGCCCTTGGCGAGGTCGGAGAGCCGGGCGAGGAAGGCGCCGAGGTCCTTGTCGGTCAGCGGCGGCTCGATGATCTGGCCGAGGGTCTGGATGGTGGTCGTCGCGGCGTCCGGGTCGGAGGTCATCTTGCGCAGGACGCCGTGCATGACCTGCCCGAACCGCTCCAGCTGGGCGTTCTGGGGCTCGCCGGGGGCGCGGTGGGTGGCGTAGGCGACGGCCATCTTGCCGCTGAGGGTCTGGCTCTCGCCCTTGTGGACCAGGGGTGCCTCGCCCTTCTTGGCCTTCGGGTCGGGCACGTCGGCGTCGGTGTCGATCTCGATGTTGCCGACGAGGTCGACGAGGGTGAGCAGGAACGGGGTGTCCAGCCGCCAGGTGCCCTCGATGTCGGTGCCGAGGACGGTGTCGAGCGCGGTCCGGGTGCCCTCGGAGCCGTCGTCCTCGACGGACTTGGCGAGCGTGGTGGTGGTGCCGTCGTCGGCGGTGAGGGCGAGGGAGTTGGGCAGCAGGACGGTGGTGCCCTGCTTGGTGGTGGTGTTGTCGACGAGCAGCGCGGTGGTGGTGCCGCCGTTGGTGGTGTCGTGCAGGTGGACGACGATCACGTCGCGCTTCTGGGCGCCCGCCGCCGTGGTGGTGCCCGTGCCGGAGCCGGAGCCGGACAGGCCGGGCAGCTTCCCGGCGTACCAGAGGTAGCCGACGCCGCCGACGGCGACCAGGGCGAGGACCACGACCAGGGCGATGACCCGGCTGCGCGCGCGGCGCCGGGCCTCCTCGCGGCGCTCGGTGCGGTTCTCGGTGAACTTCAGCCAGTCGATGACGTCCTCGGAGTCGTCGTCCGGCTCCTCGACGAACGCGAACTGCTCGGTGCGGTACTCCGGTGCGGGCTCGGCGGGGTCCGTTCCGTCGTCGACCGGGCCGGCCTGCTGCGGGATGTGCGCGGTCTGCTCGGCGGCCCGGGGCTGCAGACCGGTGCCGGTGTGCGCGGTCTGGCCGTGCGCGGTCTGGCCGTAGGAGTCGTACGGGGCTGCCGCCGGGCCGTCCTGGTGGGTGCCGGTCGCGTAGGGGTCGTAGGAGCCGTAGGAGTCGTAGGAGGGGACCGGCGGCTGCTGGGCGGTCCCGGTCCCGTAGGGGTCGTACGACGGCTCGGGCTGCTGCGGCCCGCCCGCGGCGTACGGGTCGTAGGCGTAACCCTGCTGCCCTTGCTGTCCCTGCTGCTGGTACGGGTCGTACGGCTGCTGCCGGGTCTGCTGGTCCGTGGCCTGGCGGTAGACGGGCCGGCCGTATTCGTCGTAGCCGACGAGCTCGTACGGGGCGGGCCCGTCGGTCCCGTGTCCCGCGTCGTATCGGTCGTTCACCGGTGCCCCTCTCGGCTCACTCGCCCCGGTACAGCTCGCGCTTGGCGATGTAGCGCACGACTCCGTCCGGCACCAGATACCAGACGGGTTCTCCCTTGGCGACTCTCGCACGGCAGTCCGTCGAGGAGATCGCCAGGGCGGGGACCTCGACGAGCGAGACACCACCCTCGGGGAGGCCCGCGTCGGTCAGGTGGTGGCCGGGCCGGGTCACGCCGATGAAGTGCGCCAGGGAGAACAGCTCCTCGCTGTCGCGCCAGGTGAGGATCTGGGCGAGGGCGTCGGCGCCGGTGATGAAGAACAGGTCCGTGTCGGGGTTGAGCGCGCGCAGGTCGCGCAGGGTGTCCACGGTGTAGGTGGGGCCGCCGCGGTCGATGTCGATGCGGCTCACCGAGAACTGCGGGTTCTCGGCGGTCGCGATGACCGTCATCAGGTAGCGGTCCTCGGCCGCGGAGACCGTGCGGTGGCTCTTCTGCCACGGCTGGCCGGTGGGGACGAAGACCACCTCGTCGAGGTGGAACTGCGCGGCGACCTCGCTGGCCGCCACCAGGTGCCCGTGATGGATCGGGTCGAAGGTGCCGCCCATGACGCCGAGGCGGCGCTTGCCCGGCTTCGACGGGCCGCTGCCGGGGCCGTCGACCGTCCGGCGGGGCGCCGGGCGGCGCTCGGTGCCGCTCGCCGACTCCTCGGCCGCGTCCTTCGCCGGGCCGGTAGGCATGTCCTGCTCTCCCATGCGTGCAGACCCTACCGGCCCGGCCTGTGGACCCCGGCCGCCGGAGGGGCCCCGGATCCCCGGACGGCCCGCGACGGGCTCAGCGGTCGCGGTTGAAGCGGGTCGTGATCCACAGCAGGAGCAGCAGGGCGACCAGGGCGCCGCCGCCGGTCAGGTAGGGGTTGAGGCTCTCGTGGTTGCCGCTGTGCTCTCCGCCCTCGGCGGCGAGGGTGACCAACTGGGCAGCGGTGCTGTGGAAGCTCATCTTCGGCAGGACCTATCGCGTGTGGGCGGGATAAAGACGTCGGCTCATCGTAAGCGGGCGCGTTCGCGCCGATCACGCCGACTCCGCCGTTGCGGGCGGCGGGCAACCTTCCCGGTGCCTCCGGTCGTCCTTCTGCCTGGAGCCGCGCAACGGCGAACCGCGCGGTGCCGTGCCCTTCCGCACTGCCCGTCCGCGGTGTCTCCGCCTAGGCTGGGTCTCGCCTCGGAGGAACGAAGAGCCGCACAAGGGGCCGCAAGGGCCACTCAGACGCACATGGGGGAAACATGTCCGACGGCCATCAGCACAACGGGCACGAGAGCGTGCCGAGCAGGCAGCGCAGGCGTTTCCCCGGAATCTCCTCGCGAGCGTACGAACACCCGGCCGACCGCTCCGCGCTGGTGGCGCTGCGCAAGCTGAGCGGCTTCGACACGGTCTTCAAGGCGTTGAGCGGCCTGCTGCCCGAGCGCAGCCTCAGGCTGCTGTTCCTCTCCGACTCGGTGCGCGTCTCGGACCGGCAGTTCGCGCACCTCAACGACATGCTGCGGGACGCCTGCTACATCCTGGACCTGGAGAAGGTCCCGCCGATGTACGTCAACCAGGACCCGACGCCGAACGCGATGTGCATCGGCCTGGACGAGCCGATCATCGTGGTCACCACGGGGCTGGTCGAGCTGCTCGACGAGGAGGAGATGCGGGCGGTCGTCGGGCACGAGGTCGGGCACGCGCTGTCCGGGCACTCGGTGTACCGGACGATCCTGCTGTTCCTGACGTCCCTCGCGGTCCGGGTCGCCTGGATCCCGCTCGGCAACTTCGCGATCATGGCGATCGTGACGGCGCTGCGCGAGTGGTTCCGCAAGTCGGAGCTGTCCGCGGACCGCGCGGGGCTGCTGGTCGGCCAGGACCTCCAGGCCTCGATGCGCGGTCTGATGAAGATCGCGGGCGGCAACCATCTGCACGAGATGAACGTGGACGCGTTCCTGGAGCAGGCCGACGAGTACGAGGCCGGCGGCGACCTGCGCGACTCGGTGCTGAAGATCCTCAACGTGCTGCCCCGCTCCCACCCCTTCACCACCGTGCGGGCGGCCGAACTGAAGAAGTGGGCGGCCACGCGGGACTACCAGCGGATCATGGACGGCCACTACCCGCGCCGCGACGAGGACGGGGACGCCTCGGTACGGGACTCGTGGCGGGAGTCGGCGAGCAGCTACGCCGGCGAGGTGAGGACCTCCAAGGACCCGCTGATGAAACTGGTCAGCGACATCGCGGGCGGTGCCGGAGACCTGGGCGACCGGGTCCGCCGCGGCTTCGGCGGCTTCACGTCCTCGGCGCCCAGGCCGCCGCGGGACCCGCAGGAGCCGGGTACGCCGCCGGGCACGGAGGACGGCACCCCGCCGCGCGACGGCGCCTGAGACCTGGCGGGCGACGCCCGAGACGTCGGGGAACGGCCGGCCGGCGCCGGCCGGCTCACGGCTTCGGTTGCGCCCCCGTCGCCAGGGAACCGCACAGCGCCGGCGCGCTGCCCGTGGCGTAGGGATCGGTGCCGGCGGGGCCGCCCTCCTCGGCCGTCTGGCCGGCGAGGAGGGGGCGCAGCCGGGCGGTGGAGTCCTCGGCGCAGGACAGGGGGCCGGCCTGGACGTCGGAGAGGACCAGCTGGGCCTGGTGCAGACGCAGGTCGTCGCGGTCGAAGCGGAAGAGCAGCTCGCGCCGGACCGTGAACAGGGAGACCTCGGCGTCCTGATCCGCGCCGGCCGCCCGCACCGCGTACACGAACGTGTGGTCCGTGGCGACCTCCAGGGTGGTGGAGTCGGTCTCGGCGGTCTGCATCGTGCCCTGGACCCGGATCTCGCGGTCGGCCAGCTCCACGCGGGAGGGGTCGAAGCGGACCAGCCATCCGGTGGGCGCGTGCCGTCCGTCGGCGGTGGGCCGGGCGAAGCTCTGGTCGAACTGGTCCAGCTGTTCGGGGTCGAGCAGCACCCGCACGGACCGCGTCTCGCCGCCGGTGAGCACCTCGGGGTCGAGGGAGGACCGCACGATGTAGTCCTTCGCGGTGATCAGCGCGTTCATGACCTGGCCGTCCGAGAAGTGCGCGGTGCGCCGGGACGCCGGGAGCGTCACTCCCTCCGCGCCGACGCGGAACTGCGCCGCCGGACTGTTCGCGTACAGCTGTTCGGGGTCGGTGGTGCCGGGCACCTTGCCCTGGGGAGCGAGCGGGACGACGGTCATCCGCAGGGGCTCGGCCGGCTCCTTGGCGGCGGGCGCCTGGTAGGGGTGGCGTACGCCCATGTAGATCGCGGTGCCGAAGGCCACGGCGATCAGGAGGAACAGGACCAGCACCTGCCGGGACAGGCCGCCCCGGCGCAGGGGCGGACGGCGGCGCACGGCGGGCGCGTGGTCGGTGATGCGCTCCTGCGCGGAGTACTCCTGGAGCCGGGCAGCGCGGACGAAGGACTCGTCGAAGACGACGGACCTGTACTCGTCCTCTCCACCTCCGGGGGCTCCCTCGGGCGTCCCCTCGGGTGGGTCCGGAGGCCCTCCCATATCTTCAGGGTAGGTCCCGGGGAGCCCGGGTAAACGCCCTGCCGCGCGGCGAGTTCCGGCAGGTTCTCACCAGGGCGGTCCCCCGGTCTCAGGGGCTGCGCGGGATCACCGGGACGGCCGGCTGGGAGTAGTCGGCGGAGGCGGACGGGGCCGCCCCGCCGCTCTGCTCCAGGCCGGTGGAGGCGGGTGACGGGACCTGGTCCTCGCGGTTGGAGGAGGCGCCCCGGTACACGGCCGAGAAGGCGAGCGCGACCATGCCGATGCCCATCACCAGGGCGAGTATCCAGGCGACGGGGCGGTGCCAGCGGACCTGCCTGCCGTACGGGCCCGGGGAGCCGTAGCCGTCCTCCGGGACGTCGGGATCGCCGTCCGGGTCGTCGAGGCCGGGGTCGCCCCGGTAGCCGCCGTACCCGTCGTACCGCTCGCCGCGTGGACGGGTCCGGCGGGCCTCGGCCTCGGCTCTGGCCTGCGCGGCGGCCAGGAGGCGCTCGACGGCGGTCGGCTCGTGCACCTCGGCCGCGCGTACGAAGGCCTCGTCGAAGACCACGGAGGCGAACTCTTCGTCCGACACTCCGCGGTCGTGGTCGTCGTCGGGCTCCCAGCCGTCAGGGAACGGCGTGCCCCCCACGTCCTCCGGCACGGATCCAGGGTAGACCTGGGGGGTCGTTTTGGGCAGACGGTGTGGAAATTCATCCGTCTGCCGAGACGGTCCCGCCGCCGCCCGTACCGCCGCTTTCGCGCCGTGCGCGGATCAGCTCCGGATGTGGCCGTCGCCGGTGACGATGTACTTCGTGCTGGTCAGCTCGGGCAGGCCCATCGGCCCCCGGGCGTGCAGCTTCTGCGTCGAGATGCCGATCTCGGCGCCGAAGCCGAACTGGCCGCCGTCGGTGAAGCGGGTGGAGGCGTTCACCGCGACCGTGGTGGAGTCCACCAGCCGGGTGAAGCGGCGGGCGGCCGCCTGCGAGGTGGTGACGATGGCCTCGGTGTGGCCGGAGGTCCACCGCCGGATGTGCTCCACGGCCCGGTCGAGGGAGTCGACGACGGCGGCGGCGATGTCGTAGGAGAGGTACTCGGTCTCCCAGTCCTCCGCGGTGGCCTCCACGACCGTCGCGCGGGACTCCTTGGCGTACGCCATCACGCGCTCGTCGGCGTGCACGGTGACCCCGGCGTCGGCCAGGGCGTCCAGGGCGCGCGGCAGGAAGTCGGCGGCGATGTCCTGGTGGACCAGCAGGGTCTCGGCGGCGTTGCAGACGCCGACCCGCTGGGCCTTGGAGTTGACCAGGATCTCCACCGCCGTGTCGAGGTCGGCCGTCGCGTCGACGTAGACGTGGCAGTTGCCGGTGCCGGTCTCGATGACCGGGACGACCGACTCCTGGACGACCGTGTTGATCAGGGAGGCGCCGCCGCGCGGGATGAGCACGTCGACCAGGCCGCGGGCGCGCATCAGCTCGCGCACGCTGTCCCGGCTCTCGCCGGGCACCAGCTGCACGGCGTCGGCGGGCAGCCCGGCCCCTCCCACGGCGTCGCGCAGCACCCGCACCAGCGCGGTGTTCGACCGGTACGCGGAGGAGGAGCCGCGCAGCAGCACCGCGTTGCCGGACTTCAGGCACAGGGCGGCGGCGTCGACCGTGACGTTGGGCCGGCCCTCGTAGATGATCCCGACGACGCCGAGCGGCACCCGGACCTGGCGCAGGTCGATGCCGTTGGGCAGGGTGGAGCCGCGGACGACCTCGCCGACCGGGTCGGGCAGCGCGGCCACGTCCCGCACGTCGGAGGCGATGGCACGCACCCGCTCCGGGGTGAGCGTGAGCCGGTCGATCATGCCCTCACCGGTGCCGGCCTCGCGTGCCCTGGCCACGTCCTGGGCGTTGGCCTCGACGATCTCGTCCGCCCGGGCCTCCAGCGCGTCCGCGATGGCGAGCAGCGCGTCGTCCTTCGCGGCGCGCGGCAGCGGCGCGAGGGTGGCGGCGGCGGCCTTGGCCCGGTGGGCGGCCTGGCTGACCGGGGACATCGAGTCGTGCGACGAGAGCGTGGTCATGCGGAAAGGGTAGTGCGGGCGACGGGCGCCGCCGGATTCGTCCCACACCCCGAGACATCCCGGTCCTTCAGAACGGATGCACCCCGACCGGTGTCGCCGGGACCGGTCCGTACCCCGCGGCGACGCGCTGGTGGTAGGTGGCCCGGTCGATGACCTCCAGGCCGACGATCTCCCAGGGCGGCAGTCCCGCGGTCCGCCGGTGCTCGCCCCACAGGCGCAGCGCCACGGCGGCCGCGTCGTGCAGGTCGCGGGCCTCCTCCCAGTAGCGGATCTCCGCGTGGTCGTCGGCGTAGCGGCTGGTCAGCAGGAAGGGGTGGTCGTGGGCGAGCTGTTCCAGGGCCCGCCGGACCTCGGCGGTCGGGGCCCGTTCGCCGGAGACGCTGAGGGTGACGTGCCACAGGCGCGGGAGCTCGCGCGGCTCGCCGCCCGGGAACCGGCCCCCGGCCGCGACGCCGGTCAGGGCGCGCTCCCCGCCGGCCGTACGGGAGCCTGCACCACCGTGAGACGCCGTCGTCCCAGGGCGCACTCGTCTCACGACGGCCTCCTTCACGCGCGGACCGGCCGTGGGGCCGGGCGGATGTGTCCCTGGCACAAAGTTGAGCAGGCCGCCGGGGATCGTGGGGCGGTTTTACGGAACGTCCACCACCGGGGACGGACGATTCGGCGCATTACGGATGCAGGACCACCAGATCGTCCCTGTGTACGACCTCGCGTTCGTACTCCGGCCCGAGGTCCCGGGCGAGTTCGTGGGTCGAGCGGCCGATCAGGAGGGGGATCTCCTTGGCGTCGAAGTTGACGAGCCCGCGCGCCACCGCCCGCCCCTCGCCGTCCCGCAGCTCGACCGGGTCGCCCGCGCTGAACTCGCCCTCGACACCGGCGATGCCGGCCGGCAACAGCGACTTGCGGCGCTGCACGACCGCGCGCACCGCCCCGTCGTCCAGGGTGAGCGAGCCCTGCGGGGTGGACGCGTGCTGGAGCCACAGCAGCCGGTCCGCGGAGCGCTTGCCGGTGGGGTGGAAGTAGGTGCCGGTGTCGCCGCCGCCGAGGGCCTCGGCCGCGGCGACCGCGCTGGTCAGTACCACCGGGATGCCGGCGGCGGCGGCGATCCGGGCGGCCTCGACCTTGGTCACCATGCCGCCCGTGCCGACGCCGGCCTTGCCGGTGCTGCCGATCTCGACGTGGGCGAGGTCCTGGGGACCGCGCACCTCCGTCACCCGGGAGGTGCCGGGCCTGCCGGGGTCACCGTCGTACACGCCGTCCACGTCGGACAGCAGCACCAGCAGGTCGGCGCGGACCAGGTGGGCGACGAGGGCGGCGAGGCGGTCGTTGTCGCCGAAGCGGATCTCGTCGGTGGCGACGGTGTCGTTCTCGTTGACGATCGGGAAGGCGCCCATCGCCAGCAGCTTGTCGAGGGTGCGCGAGGCGTTGCGGTGGTGGGCGCGGCGGCTCATGTCGTCGGAGGTCAGCAGCACCTGGCCGACCCGGACGCCGTAGCGGGCGAAGGACGCGGTGTAGCGGGCGACCAGCAGGCCCTGGCCGACGCTGGCGGCGGCCTGCTGACGGGCGAGGTCCTTGGGCCGGCGGCGCAGCCCCAGCGGGGCGAGACCGGCGGCGATGGCGCCGGAGGACACGAGAACGATCTCCCGCTCCCCCCCACTGCGGTTCTTGGCGAGCACGTCGACGAGGGCGTCCACGCGGTCGGCGTCCAGACCGCCCGCCGCGGTGGTCAGCGACGAGGACCCGACCTTGACGACGATCCTGCGGGCCTCGCCCACGGCCTGCCTTGCCCCTGCCACCTTGCCGCCCGTCCCCTCACGTCGATCGGTCGCCCACCAGGCAATCTACGCGAAGCGGGGCGCGCGGCGCGCCCCGGTCCAGTCCCCGGACATCCATCGGGTAACGAATCGCTCACGGCTTGCACACGACGAAAAGGTTGCGTTGGTTGCCTATAGAAATTAAAGGTTCCGCAAACGTATTTTGAACGCTGTGTCACACAACGTTCGCCGCACGAAGCGCATCCTCCTCAGGTCCGGAAAAAGCCCCTACGACGTCGTGTCCGTGGAGGAGGCCCTGCACCGCGACGTCATCGCCACCAACTCCGGCAACCTGATCTTCAGTGATGCCGCGCACAAGATCCTGGAGACACCGCACACCGAGGTGGTCTCCAACGGCATCCGGACGGACGTGAACGCGGCGAGCCGGATCAACGAGGAGTACGACGCCTTCGTCGTCCCCCTGGCCAACGCCTTCCGGCCCTCCTTCGAGCCCCAGCTGAAGCGGCTGACGCGGCTGATCGGCAAGCTGAGGATCCCGGTGGTCGTGCTGGGCGTCGGCGCGCAGACCGGGCTGAACTACGACCCCGCGCGCCTGAAGCCGATGGAGCCGTCGGTGCGCGACTTCGTCTCCGCGGTCCTGGACCGCAGCGCCTCGATCGGTGTGCGCGGCGAGTTCACCGAGAAGTACCTGAAGGACCTGGGCTACCGGGACGTCGAGGTCATCGGGTGCCCCTCGCTGTTCATGTACGGCGCGGAACTCCCCGTACGGAAGCGGACGCGGGAGCTGACGGCCGACTCCCGGATCGCGATCAACGGCTCGCACGACGCCGTGCGGAAGCTGGGCCTGGACCGGATCATCCGGCGCACGCACGAGCGGTACCCGAACCTGCGGTTCATAGGCCAGAACCTCAGCGACGCGCAGCAGCTGCACTGGCGGGACCTGTCCCACCCGAACGGGAAGGTCAAGGAGATGCCGACGCATCCCGACCACCCGATGTACCGGGAGGACAAGGCCCGCGTCTACATCGACCCGGTGACCTGGATCAACGACCTGCGGGACTTCGACTTCTCCTTCGGTTCCCGCATCCACGGCAACATCGCGGCGCTGCTGGCCGGCACGCCCGCGACCGTGCTGTGCTCGGACTCGCGCACGCTGGAGCTCTGCCGCTACTTCGAGATCCCGTACCGGACGCTCGACAAGCTGCCCGAGGACATCGACCCGGCGCTGCTGTACGAGGAGGCCGACCTCGGCCCCCTGACCGGCAACCACCACGAGAGGTTCCAGCGGTTCACGGCGTTCCTGGACAAGAACGGGCTGGAGAACACCTTCACGCACGGTGACGGCGGCGCGGCCCACGAGAAGCGGCTGGGCTCGCTGGACTTCCCCGAGGGCGTCCGCCCCTGGCTCGACACCGATCCCGCCTCCCTCGTCGCGCGCTTCGGCTGGCTGCACACCCGGGTCAGCGAACTGGCCGCGGACAACGCCAAGCTGAAGCGCGAACTGGCACGTGCCAAGGCCGGCACGCGCGGGACCGTCGCCGCCCCGGTGACCACCTCGGTGTACCGCCGCGCCCGCCGCGTGGTGGGCGGCCCCCTGCGCCGGGCCCTGCGGGGAGGGCCGCACTAGGGCCGGCCGGGCAGGTTCCGCGGCCCTGCGGGGCCATAGCATTCCGCGGTCACTCCACACGTCGGGGACACGCGCGTGTCGTCCGGAGGTCGGCGCGCGTTAACCCGGGCGCCCGTCCCCCGACGAACCTGGAGTGACCGCAGTGCCCGCACCCCTGTCCCGCCGGCGGTTCACGGCGAGGATCCACCGACGCCGCTCCTCGCCCCCGCCGCCCAGCCGTCCCGTCCTGGCCAAGGCGCTCGTGACGGCCGCTCTGGCCGCCGCCTTCCTGGCGCAGGCCGTCGCGGCGCTGCGCCCGCACATCCCGCTGCTGCTCGCCGCGACCGCCGTGTCCCTGGCGGCCGAGGGAGCGCTGTACCGGTGGCAGCCCGGCGTGCTGTCGCTGTTCGCCAAGGCGCACGCGGACATCACCGTCCGCCACGTGCTGCGGGACCTGCTGCTGCTGGTGGGCCTGCTGCGGCTCGGGGAACAGGACCGGGAGACGCAGTACGCGCCGCTCGTCGCCGGGCTGCTCGTCTTCTACGCCCTGCACTGCGCGGTCCAGGCGGTGTCCGTGCTGGTGCGCCGCACCCGCACGCTGCCCGTGCTGACCCGGAACATCGACGCCTCCGCGCTGCGCCTGTCCCCCGCCCCGGCCGCGCTGCTGCGCCGCCCCGGCCACCGGCTGCTGGTGTTCGGCCTGCCCGCGACGGCCGGGATGGCGGCGACGGCGGTGACCGACGAGCCCCGGTGCGCGGCGGCCGGTGTCGGGCTGTCGCTGGTGCTGGCGCTGGCGGGGCTGGGCGCGCTGCTGCTGCGGCTGCTGCCCGGCCGGCGCCCGGCGAGCGAGCAGGAGGTGCTCGACTGGTTCGACGCGTGGCTGGCCGACTACCGGCCGACGGTCGGCCTGTACTTCTCCGGCGGCCCCTCCTCCGCCTACCAGGCCAACATGTGGCTGGAACCGCTGGCCAGGCTGGAGGGCCGGCCGGTCGTCGTCCTGCGCGAGCGGTTCATGGTGCCGAGGATCGCGGCGACCGACATCCCGATCGTGTGCCTGCCGAAGGTGTCCACGCTGATGCGGCTCGAGCAGTCCACGCTCCAGGTCCTCATCCACCCGTCGAACTCCGGCAAGACCTCCCAGGTGCTGCGCATCCCCACGATCAAGCACACCTTCGTCAACCACGGCGAGAGCGACAAGCTGTCCTCCTGCAACCCGTACGCGAAGGCGTACGACGAGGTGTGGGTGGCCGGCCCGGCGGCGCGCGAGCGGTACGCGCTGGCCGAGGTCGGGGTCGAGGACAAGGACGTGGTGGAGATCGGCCGCCCGCAACTGGACGCCGTGCGGCCGTACGCGGGCCCGCCGGCCGGGCCGTACGTCACCGTGCTGTACGCGCCGACCTGGGAGGGCTGGGACGGCAACCCGGGCAACACGTCGGTGATCGCGGCCGGCGAGAACCTCGTGCGGGCGCTGCTCGCGGACCCCGGGGTGCGGCTGCTGTACAAACCGCACCCGCTGACCGGCTCGGTGGACCCGCGGGCGGGCGCCGCCGACCGGCGCATCCGTGAGCTGATCCGGGCGGCCGGCCGGGAGCGGTCCGGGCCGCGCCCCGCGCCGCCGGCGGAACTCGGCCGGCTCACCGCGGAGTTGGACCGGCTCACCGCGGCCGCGTTCCGGGCGGGTGCCGACCAGGTCGAGCGGATGCTCGTCCAGAGCGCCCCGGAGCCGGGCCGGGCCGAGGCGGTGGCGCGGACGACGGCGGCCTGGGAGGAGGCGTACTGGGCGTCGCTGCCGGAGGGGGAGCACCAGGTCGTCGAGGGCGTCCGCCCCGCGCTGTACGCCTGCTTCAACGTCGCCGACCTGCTGATCAGCGACGTCTCGAGTGTGATCAGCGACTTCCTGGCGAGCGGGAAGCCCTACGCGGTGGTGAACACCGGCGCCCTGTCCGAGGAGGCGTTCCGCGCGGCGTTCCCGACGGTCGCGGCGGCGGCCGTGCTGACGCCGGACGCGGCCGGGGTACCGGCCCTGCTGGAGTCGGTCCGGCACCCGGAGAAGGACGAACTGGCCGAGGCGCGCGCAGAGTTGAAGCTGCGTCTGCTGGGTCCGGCCGAGCCGGCGTCCCAGGAGCGCTTCGGCGCGGCCGTACGCGCCCTGTGTGCGGCGGCGCTGGAGCACAGGGCGCGTGCGGCACGGCGGCCCGCCGCGGAGCTGCCCGGTCAGCGCCGGGAGGCTCCGGTCGGGGCCGGCCGCGTCCCGGGGCCCGCCCCGCTCACGCCGCCGCGGCCGTCCCGCCCGGCGTGACCCCGCCGGAGGAGGTCAGCATCCGCCGGGCCCTGCGGGCCGCGCGGCGCAGCAGGGAGCCGGCGCCGTCCTCACGGTAGCCGGGGAAGGCGCGGGCCTCGCGGGGGGAGGCGAGGTAGACGGAGTCGGGGATGCCCGCCGCGCGGTCCCGGAAGTGCGGGTAGACGAGGTAGACGCGGCGGCCCCGCCTCTCCAGCAGGGCCGGCGCCTGCTTCTTCGCCCGTACGAACTCCAGGACGTCCGTGAGGAGTTCGAGTCGCTGTTCGGCCACCAGGTGCAGCCGCAGCCGCTCCTCGACCTTCAGCCGCTCGGCCACGCCCCTGGTCCAGTGGACGTCCATCAGCGGCTTCGCCAGCTCCAGTTTGCGCCGCCGGACCTCGTCGCCGTCCTTGAGGAACCGGGGGCCGAACTGCGGCAGCAGCGTGACGGTGAAGGGCCGCACCATGAGCTGGTCGCGCCGGGGCCCCTCGGGGACGAGGTCGGCGATCAGGTTCATCAGGGCGCGGGCGGAGTCGAAGCGCAGGGTGTAACCGCCGCTCTTGGTCACGTGCTTGCCGTCGTCGCGGCCCACCAGGTAGTAGCAGGTGTAATCGGCGATCACGGAGACGCCGTTCGCCCGCAGGTACGCCTCCATGGTGAACAGCGCGTCCTCGCCGGTGAACAGGGACTCGTCGAACCGTATGCCGTGCCGGTCCAGTAAGGCGCGGCGGAACAGCTTCTGCGCGCTGAGCGTGAACTTGATGTTGGAGGAGAAGACGTCGGTGCGCTCCAGCGTCTTCCCCCACATGGACTTCGGCGCACCGCGGTTGACGCCCTCGACCCGGCCCAGGACGACGTCGGTGCCGGCCCGGTCGGCCATGGCGACCATCCGCTCCAGGGCCTCGGGGCCCAGCCGGTCGTCGGCGTCCAGGAAGAAGACGTAGCGCCCGGCGGCCTTGCCCAGGCCCACGTTGCGCGGGCCGCTGGGGCCGCCCGAGTTCTCCTGCCGGATCACGGTGACCGGCATGGGCGCACGGTCCGCGAACTCCTCCAGGCACTCCCCCGTGCCATCGGTCGAGCCGTCGTCGACCGCGATGACCTCGATGCGCTCCGGGTCGATGGTCTGTGCCTCCACGGAGGCGAGGCACTCGACCAGGTACGGCATCGCTTCGTACGCCCCGATGACCACGGTGACATCAGGCTGCGTCACGGCCACGTTTCCCCCTCGCCATGGAATATTTCCCCCTTATCGCCTCATTCGCTACCTGCTAGACGAGTGTTCGGGAGAGATGGTTGCCTCACCCCGCCGCTTTAGTGGTTCACGTCACAAAGCGCCGTTCCGCTTCACCGGATGCGCGAAAGGGCCCGGCCCTCCGAGGAGTTGCTCCTCTGAGGGCCGGGCCCTTTGGGGGGTGCGGGGCGGTCAGCCCGCGGCGATGCCGTCCGTGTCGCCGGTCGTCGACGTGCGCTGGCCGGGCAGCGCGTCCGCCAGTTCCACGTCCGGGCCGCCGACCGTGATCCGGGACTCCTGGCCGAGGTTGCGCGTCTCGGCCTTCAGCGCGAGCTGCGCGACCGCGGTGTTGAACTGGTCGATGGACTTCGGCTCGTCGGGGCCCAGCAGGTAGCGCTTGAGCTCCCGCCGGTCCTCGGCCAGCGGGTCGGCGGCCGGGTTGCGGACCGCGTCGAGCAGCGCGTCCAGTTCGGCCGCGCCGTTGGACAGGATCACCGCGGCACGCACCGCCGTGTTCTGCCGCTTGAACTCCTCCACGCCCAGCTCGGCGGAGTCCGTGACCGCGTACGGCTTGCCGCTGGCGATGAAGTCGGACACCACGCTGGAGATGTCGGAGACCATCGCGTCGGAGACGTTGAAGCAGTCGTACAGACGCGGCTCGGAGCCCGTGATGACGCGGTGCTCCCAGTCGGGGAAGGAGCGCCAGTACGCGGCGTTCCACTCGGCGCGCAGCCGGGCGATCTCCTCGTGCCGGGCCACGTCGATCAGCCCGTCGCGGGTGGCCTCGGCCTCGTCGCCCTTCTCGGTGCCGCCGGACAGCTCGGCCAGCCGGGCCTCGATGCGGGCCAGCTCGGCCCTGGCCTGCGTCTGTGCGGCGGTGTCGACGGTGAAGCGCGCGTCGGCGGCGCGCTCGGCGGCGGCCTTCTCGACCAGCGCGGTGATCCGCTGGTGGGCGGCCTTGGCCTGCGGGCTGCGGGTGCCGGTGAAGGGGTGCGGCTTGTACAGGACACGGACCGCGGGGTCGGCCGTGACCAGTTTCTTCACGATGTTCTCGCCGGCCAGCAGGATCGAGGTGTTGCCGGGGTTGTCGTCCCAGCCCTCCCAGGTGGGGGCGTACAGGATCGTCGGCATGCGGTCGCCGGGCACGCCCTGCCAGGTCCGGATCGGGGCCAGCTGCGGGCGGCCGACCTCCACGATGTCCTCGTCGCGGACGCCGACGTCGGCGATGGCGTAGCGGTCGCGGCCCGCGCGGCCGGCGGTCCACACCTCGTCGTAGACCTTGCTGAACGGGTTGACGCTGGCGAGCTTGTCGCTGTCGCCGTGGCCGATGAAGACGTGCTTCATGGTGGGCACGCGCAGCATGTGGATGTTCTTGCCGACGTTCGCCGCGTACAGCGCGACCCGCACCGTGGACAGGTCCATGTTCATCAGGTGCACCCCTCCGGGCACGCAGATGACGGGGACCGTGGTGGGGGCCAGGTTGTTGAGGATGGCCCGCTCGCGCAGGATGATCAGCGGACGGGTGTCCAGCTGCTCCATGGTCTCCAGCCACATGTTGACCTGGTAGGCGGAGTCCTTGGATCCGGAGAAGTACAGCACGGTCTCCGGGCGGTACTCGCGCAGCCAGTCGTCGACGGCGTCCAGCACCTTCTCGGCGTTCGGCGGGGTCTTCCGGCCGCGCACACAGGGCACCAGGGCGAGGACGTACAGGGTGCTCAGGACCAGCGTGACGCCGATGCCGGCGTAGCCGACGGCGGCCGACTCCAGGGCGGCGCCGGTGAGGATGCCGACGACCGCCGCCAGGTCGAGGTGGAGCATCTTCTCCGCGGCGCGGTGCAGCAGCACGCGCGGCGGGGCGTCCGGGATGCGGATGCGGGAGGCCAGGTCGACGTTGCGGGTGGCGACCGGCATGCGACGGCGGTTGCGGATCATGGTGGTCAGCGCGCCGTGCGGGGCCTGGAGACCGTAGAAGGCGATGAAGCAGGCGATCGCCCCGTAGTAGATCAGGTTGTCCGCGAGGGAGAGGCGGGCCAGCAGCAGGATCAGCAGCAGCTGGCGGATCAGGAAGCGGATCGACAGGCCCGCCCGCACCTTGCTGAGGCGGTTGATCAGATAGCTGCCCTTGCGGTGCAGATAGTGGTCCGCCAGGTACGTCACGGCGGCCGCGGCCGCGAAGGCGGGAATGCTCGGGACGAGCGCGGCCAGCATGAGGCAGGGGAAGCCCAGCATCATGAGGGCCGCCGCGGCCAGTTCGGCCGCGCTGCCCACCCGGGCGACGCGAATAGCGGTGGATATCACGGAGAAACCTGCTCTGGGAGGGGAAGGGCCGGTTTGTGCCTGTGGGTATTTCGGGAGGTACGGATTCAGGCCCCCGCGAAGACCCGTTCACGAACTTCGTTAACGGGAGACCGCAGAGGCCTGAATTGCCGGAGTCTATTTGCTCTCGATTATTACACGCCGTCCTGACGGTCCAGCACCGAGGCCAGCGCCTGCTCGAAGCCGGAGGCCCGCGCCGCGTCCGCGGTCGGGTCCTGCTGGCGCACGTCGATGACGTGACCGGTGAGCTCCGACAGCAGCACGTCCAGCGAGGTGCGGGCCACCGCCTCGGAGGAGAGCAGGCTGCCCGCGGGCTCCTGGCCGAAGGCCTTGGTGCGCATCGGCGTGGCGGTGCGCTCCGGGTTGATGCAGTTGACGCGGACGCCGTCGCCGGCCCACTCGTCGGACAGGGCCTGGGTGAGGTTCACCATCGCGGCCTTGGTCGAGGAGTACAGGCTGTACTCGGCGCGTCCGCGGGTGTAGCTGCTGGAGGTGTACAGCAGCAGCTGCCCCTGGGTCTCGGCCAGGTACTTGTAGGCGGAGCGGGCGATCTGCACGGGGGCCAGGTAGTTGACCTTCAGCGCCTCCTCGATGGTGGCGTTGTCGGTCTCGGCGAGCTTGCCTATGCGCAGCACGCCCGCGGTGTTGACGACGTAGTCGATGCGGCCGGTCTCGGCGTACGCCTTGGACAGCGCGTCGTCGACCTCCTCCGGGTTCTCCACGTGGGTGCCGGTGGTGGAGCGGCCGAGCGCGTAGACGGTGGCGCCGTAGGACTCGGCGAGTTCGGCGATGTCCTTGCCGATGCCGTACGAACCGCCGAAGACGACCAGGGTCTTGCCGGTGAGCAGTTTGCGGTAGGCCTCCTCGCCGTTCTGCTCGGGCGCGGCGGTGGAGGCGAGCTGGAAGAGCTTGTCGGCGATGAAGACGTCGACGGGCTGGGTGACCTTCATGTTGTACTCGTCACCCGCGACGACGTGGATCGGCACGTCCGGCAGGTACTTGAGCACGACCGAGCAGTCGTCCGTGGCCTGGAAGTTCGGGTCGCCCGCGGCGACCTCGTAGGCGCGCCTGATCGTGGACAGCTTGAAGGCCTGCGGGGTCTGGCCGCGGCGCAGCCGGGAGCGGTCCGGGATCTCGGTGATGAACTCGCCGTCCTCGCCGTGGGTGCGCGTGACGATGATGGTGTCCGCGGACGGGATGGCCACGTCGACGGCCTGGTAGCGCTCCAGCGCGGCCACGCAGTCGTCGATGACGCGCTGCGACAGCAGCGGGCGGACGGCGTCGTGGAAGAGGACGTTGAGGTCCTCGCCCTCGGCCAGGCCCTCGCCGAGCGCGGCGATGGCCCGCTCGGTGGTCTCGTTCCGGGTCGAGCCGCCCTCGATGACCTTGGTGACCTTCGTGAACCCGGCCTTGGCGACGATCTTCTCGACGTCGGGCACATAGCCCTGCGCCATCAGCACGATGACCTCGTCGATCGAGTCGGCCTTCTCGAAGGTGGTCAGGGTGTGCTCGATGACTGCCTTGCCGGCGATCTTCAGCAGCTGCTTGGGGATCGACAGACCCACCCGCTGACCGGTACCGCCGGCCAGGATCACTGCGGTGGTACGGGGCTTGGCTATGTGCTGGGACACAGGTGACCTACCTTGGGGCGTCAGGGAACTTCGAAATGGTCCCACTTGTGGTTACCGCAGTGCAAGGTGAGCGACCTCGGCAGCAAATGTGCGCGCAACCTGTCATTCACCTATGACTCCTGGTGCTCGGCAGCGGTTCCCGGGACGCCCTGCGAATTGCTGTGAGTAACTCCACAGGCGTGGGGCGATTGCTGTGCGTGACGCGAGTGCGGCGTGGTGCCGTCGTGGTGCCGGCGAGGGTGGTCACGGACGCGCGGTGGCGGTCTCCGGGGCGCACGGGTCCGGAATACCGCTCCCCGGCAGCCTATTGCCGGGGAATTTCCTATGAAGATTCTGCGGTGTTTCGGTCTCGGCCGGGAGGAGGCGGCCCGGCCGGACGCGCCGAGGACGTCATGGCAGGAGCCCGGGACCGTGGTGGGCCGGTCCCGGGCTCCTGCCGTCAGGGGGTGTCAGGCGAGGTGGACGCCGGGCCGGCCCTCCTCGACCCGCAGCGCGGCCAGCGTGCGCGCCGTGGCCCGCGGCGCGACCACGGTGTCGACGACCCGCACGCGCGCGTCGATGCGGTCGCGGCGGATGTCGAACAGGTGGTAGCCGCGGTGGGCGTCGAGCAGCTTCCAGTGCGGGTTGTCCGCGCGCCGCGGGTCCCACTGCGCGCGGAAGGCGGCCTGGTCCTGGTCGCCGTTGCTGGAGATCGACGTGCCGACGAACTCGGCGCCCACGACCGCGGAACGCGGATCGGCGAAGTCCGCCTTGATGTCGCTGATCATCGTCAGATGACGGTCGCCGGTGAGGACGACGGGGTTGCGCACCCGCCGGAACTCCTTGAGCAGGGCGTTGCGTTCGGCCTGGTAGCCGTCCCAGGCGTCGTAGAACCAGAGCTTGCCGGGGCCGACCTGGAGGTCCGTCTCGGCCATCATGATCTGGGAGGCGATCAGGTTCCAGCGGGCGGGCGAGTGGCGCAGCCCGTCGACCAGCCACCGCTTCTGCGCGGCCCCGAGCATGGTCCGCGACGGGTCCTGGGCGCCTTCCTGGCTGGTGGCCTGGTCGCTGCGGTACTGCCGGGTGTCCAGCACGTTGAGCCGGGCGAGCCGGCCGAACTCCAGCCGGCGGTACATGCGGATGTGCGGTCCGTCCGGCACGGCGGTGGCGCGCACCGGCATGTGCTCGTAGTACGCCTGGTAGGCGGCCGTCAGCCGGTCGACGAACGCGTCGTGCGGCTGCTTGGCGGGGTCCTGCGGGATCTCGCCGGCGAAGTCGTTGTCGACCTCGTGGTCGTCGAAGCTGACCACGAAGGGGGCGTTCGCGTGCATCGCCGCGAGGTCGGGGTCGGAACGGTACTGGGCGTACCGGTTGCGGTACTGGGTCAGGCTGTACGGCTCCCCCGTGCCCTCGTGACGCCGTACACCGGTCGCCGACGGGGTGGACTCGTAGATGTAGTCGCCGACGAACACCACGACGTCCGGGTCCTGCTCCAGCATGTCGGCGTACGGCGTGAAGTAGCCGTGCTGCCAGTTCTGGCAGGAGGCGAGCGCGACGCGGAGCTTCCCGCCGGAGCTGTGCGGGGCGGGCGCGGTCCGGGTGCGGCCGACGCGCGAGAGCTGTCCGCCGGCGCGGAAGCGGAACCAGTACGTGGTGTCCGGCCGCAGCCCGCGCACGTCCACGTGGACGCTGTGCCCGTAGGTGGACCGGGCCAGTGCGGTGCCGCGGCGGACGACCCTTCTGAAGCGGGCGTCGGCGGCGACCTGCCACTCCACCGGCACGGTGCGGCCGGGCATGCCGCCGCCGTTCAGCGGGTCCGGGGCGAGCCGGGTCCACAGCACGACCCCGTCCGGCAGCGGGTCGCCCGAGGCGACGCCGAGGCTGAACACCCCGTCGGGCAGCGGCTTCTCGGCCGCCCGTGCGGTGGCCGGCAGCCACAGCTGGGTGGAGGCCGCGGCGCCGAGCACGGCGGCACCGGCGGTCAGCACGCGGCGGCGGTCGGGCGGAACTGTTCCGGTCATCGGCGGACTCCCCTGCCTCGCAAACCACTTGGACAGGGGGAAGCTCGCCCTCCGGGCGGTCCGCGCACTGAACGCGACGATTCGCGTTCATGACAAGCAGGGAGACAACAGAAAACCCGCCGCGGCACGGGAACGTCCCGTTGCCACGACGGGTCACAGAGGTGAGCGCGGGGCGACGCCCGGGCCTAGAAGGGCTCGAAGTCGTCGAACTCCCGCTCGGTCTCGTCCCGCTCGGCCTGCCGGTCGCGTCGCCGCTGGGCGGCCGGGCGGGGCGCCTCGAACCGGTGGTCCTCGCCACGCCGGCCGAGCATCTCCGCGCCGGCCGTCACGGACGGCTCCCAGTCGAAGACGACCGCGTTGTCCTCGGGCCCGATGGCGACGCCGTCGCCGGATCGGGCACCGGCCTTCATCAACTCGTCCTCGACACCGAGGCGGTTGAGCCGGTCGGCGAGGTAGCCGACGGCCTCGTCGTTGTTGAAGTCCGTCTGGCGGACCCAGCGTTCGGGCTTCTCACCGCGCACGCGGAACAGCGGCTCCCCGCCGGCCTCCTCGCGGGTGACGGTGAAGCCCGCGTCGTCCACGGCCTTGGGCCGGATGACGATCCGCGTCGCCTCCTCCTTCGGCTTGGCGGCCCGCGCCTGCGCCACGAGGTCGGCGAGCGCGTACGACAGCTCCTTCAGTCCGACGTGCGCCACGGCCGACACCTCGAAGACGCGGTAACCGCGCGCCTCCAGGTCGGGCCGCACCATCTCGGCGAGGTCCCTGCCGTCCGGCACGTCGATCTTGTTGAGGACGACGATCCGCGGCCGGTTGTCGAGGCCGCCGTACTGCCGCAGCTCCTCCTCGATGACGTCGAGGTCGGAGACGGGGTCGCGGTCGGACTCCAGCGTGGCGGTGTCCAGCACGTGCACGAGCACGCTGCACCGCTCCACGTGCCGCAGGAACTCCAGCCCGAGCCCCCTGCCCTGGCTGGCACCCGGGATCAGTCCGGGCACGTCGGCGATGGTGTAGACGGTGGACCCGGCGGTGACGACACCGAGGTTCGGCACCAGCGTGGTGAACGGGTAGTCGGCGATCTTGGGCTTGGCGGCGCTGAGCACGGAGATGAGGGACGACTTGCCCGCACTCGGGTACCCCACCAGCGCCACGTCGGCGACGGTCTTCAGCTCCAGGACGACGTCCCGCAGGTCCCCCGGCTCACCGAGCAGCGCGAACCCGGGCGCCTTGCGCCGCGCCGAGGCGAGGGCGGCGTTCCCGAGCCCGCCGCGTCCGCCCTGGGCGGCGACGTACGAGGTCCCGTGTCCGACGAGGTCGGCGAGGACGTTGCCCGCCTTGTCGAGGACGACGGTCCCGTCCGGCACCGGGAGGACGAGGTCCTGCCCGTCCTTGCCGGACCGGTTGCCGCCCTCGCCGGGCTTGCCGTTGGTGGCCTTGCGGTGCGGGGAGTGGTGGTAGTCGAGCAGCGTGGTGACGGACTGGTCGACGGTGAGGATGACGTCGCCGCCGCGTCCGCCGTTCCCG
Source organism: Streptomyces sp. (assembly GCF_031181555.1). Classification (GTDB taxonomy): domain Bacteria; phylum Actinomycetota; class Actinomycetes; order Streptomycetales; family Streptomycetaceae; genus Streptomyces; species Streptomyces fimbriatus. Next base: position 28,149 of record NZ_JAPSKQ010000074.1, read on the forward strand.
CCGTCGGGCCCGCCGAGCGGCTTGAACTTCTCACGGTGGACGGAGGCACAGCCGTGGCCTCCGCTACCCGCGGCGACGTGCAGCTCGACGCGGTCCACGAAGGTGGTCATGGTGGGTGCCTCCTGGGGGTCCCCCCGGCCGGAGGCCGGAGGAGTACGGATCGGTTGTTGGTCTAACACGCGAAAGGCGGACCCGCCTTCCCGCCGGGGAAGTGAGGTCCGCCTCGCGCAAGCTTCCGATCAGGCGACCGGAACGATGTTCACGACCTTGCGGCCACGGCTGGTGCCGAACTCCACCGCACCGGCCTGCAGCGCGAACAGCGTGTCGTCGCCGCCGCGGCCGACGCCGGCGCCCGGGTGGAAGTGGGTGCCGCGCTGGCGGACGAGGATCTCACCCGCGCTCACGACCTGACCGCCGAAGCGCTTCACGCCGAGCCGCTGGGCGTTCGAGTCGCGGCCGTTCCGGGTGGACGATGCGCCCTTCTTGTGTGCCATCTCTCCTCAGTCCCTTACTTCGCAGCCGTGGGGATCTCAGTGACCTTGATCGCCGTGTACTGCTGGCGGTGGCCCTGACGACGGCGGTAGCCGGTCTTGTTCTTGTAGCGCAGAATGTCGATCTTCTGGCCCTTGTGGTGGTCCACGACCTCGGCCTGGACCTTGATGCCGGCCAGCACCCACGGGTCGCTGGTCACGGAGTCGCCGTCGACGACGAGCAGGGTCGAGAGCTCGACCGTGTCGCCCACCTTGGCGGTGGAAATCTTGTCAACCTCAACGATGTCGCCGACAGCAACCTTGTGCTGGCGACCACCGCTGCGCACGATGGCGTACACGCGGATCTCTCTTTCGCTCGAAGAACGGCACCCCCGCAGGCCAGCCGCCCTGCGCTGAGCGCGGACGACCTCTCCCGGCCGCGGCCCGTGCGGGCCGTTCCCGGGAGGAAGAGGTTTACGGGGATGTGGCGGTCCCGATGGACACGCCGACGGTCAAGGTTACGGTGCGCCCCTCCGGGGGTCAAACCGGGCCTTCGGCGACCGGTGGGCCACAGCCCGGGCGCGTCGGTGCGGGACCGGCGGCAGACCGAGGCCTGGAGCGGCGCCGCGGCCGGCGGCGGGTGCACGACGAAGAGCGCGGGGCCCGGTGTTCCCCGGTGCCCCGCGCTCCCGGCCCCCGCCCGCTCCTCCGGGAGCGGGACCCGGTCAGTCCTCCGTCGCGGCCGTGACCGAGGACGACGGCTGCTGGGCCGCCGCCGCGGTCTTCTTCGACGCCGCCTTCTTCGCGGTCGTCTTCTTCGCCGCCGTCTTGGTGGCGGCCGCCTTGGTGGTCTTCGCCGCCTTCTTGGCCGTCGTCTTCTTGGCGGCGGTCTTCTTGGCCGTGGCCGCCGTCTTCTTCGTGGCGGCCTTCTTCGCCGTGGCCTTCTTGGCCGCCTTGCGGGCGGTCTTCTTGGCCGGAGCCGTCTCCTCGGCGCCCTCCTCGCCGGGTGCCTCCAGCGGCGCCTCGACGGATGCCTGCGCGGGCTCCTCGGCGGGCGCCGGGGCCGACGGGACGACCACGACGGCCGCCTCCTCGGGCGCGGTGGGCGTGGTGGGCTTGCGCACCGCGCGGCGGCGCGGGCGGGCCGGGGGCACGGTCTCGGCGGGAGCCTCGGCCGGGGCGGCCGGGGCCTCCTCCTCGGGCTGCGGTCCGGGCGCCTCCGCGACCGTGGACACGGGCTCGGCCACCGTCACCACCGCGGCCTCCGCTCCCGCCGGCGAACCGGCCGGCGCGGACACCTTGCGGGTCACGCGGCGACGCGTACGGCCCTTGGGCGCGGCCTCCTCGACGGCCGGGGCCTCGGCAGCCGGTGCCTCGGTCGCCGGCCCGGGGACCACCGCGTCCTCGACGGCCGCGGGCTCGGCCAGTGCCTCGGCGGCCGACTCCGGCTGCACCGGACGCGCGGCCTCCTGCTCCGCCGTGA
>NZ_JAPSKQ010000075.1:0-16228 GCF_031181555.1 Streptomyces sp.
GGGCGGAAAACGCGGAACAGGGGCCCGCACCGAAGTGCGGGCCCCTGTTCGAATCCCTGCGTGCAGGTCAGGCGGGAACGATGTTCTCCGCCTGCGGGCCCTTCTGGCCCTGGGTGACGTCGAAGGTCACCTTCTGGCCTTCCTGGAGCTCACGGAAGCCCGAGGTGGCGATGTTCGAGTAGTGGGCGAAGACGTCGGCGCCGCCGCCGTCCTGCTCGATGAAGCCGAAGCCCTTTTCCGCGTTGAACCACTTCACGGTACCGGTGGCCATATCAAATCTCCTGAGACAGTGCTGGGAACTCGCACTTTACGAATCCCCTCATCGTCGCGATGATCACCTGCCCGGAGAACCGGTAGCAAACTGGCAACCACAACTGCAACTGGCGTCAGCCTAGCATGAAAGGAATCCCGGGCAAGCGAGGAAAATCACTGGCCGAAAACACCGGTTGCATGTTTAGCGAAAAAGATTTCGGCAGCGGACGGTGAATTTCTGCTCCGGCGGGGACAGATTTTTCACCGGCGTCCGCGGACGGCGTCTTCGTCGCCCCGGCGCAGCTCCTCGTTGGCCCGCTCGGCCCGCTCCAGCCGCTCCTCCAGGCTGATGATGCGGCACGCGGCGTCGACCGGCGTCCCCTGGTCGACGAGTTCGCGGGCCCGGGCGGCCAGCCTCAGCTGGTGGCGCGAGTAACGGCGGTGACCGCCCTCGGACCGTATCGGGGTGATCAGCTCCGCCTCGCCCAGAGCGCGGAGAAAAGCGGGTGTGGCTCCGACCAGTTCCGCGGCCCTGCCCATGGTGTAGGCCGGGAAATGGTCGTCGTCGAGCCGGTCGACGACGGGGAGCCGGTTGTCGTCCGGCTGCCGGCCGTCGGCGTACGGCTGACTTTCCGAGGGCATACGCACCTTCCCGCGGACCGCGAGGGAAACGGCCCGCCGTGGGGACGGGTTCCCCACAGGGGAACTCTAGTCGGCTCGGTGGAAAATCTGCCGTGGCGGAGACAGATGTGCTGCTTCCTCCGCGCCGCCCGCGCGGGTGAGGCGGTGCGGGCGGCGCCCGGTGCACCCGGCCCGCCCCGGCCCCGGCACGGCGAAGACCCGGGCCCGCCGGACGCGCCGACGGCGTCCGGTGGGGGCCCGGGCCTTCCGGGTGACCGCTCGTGCGCCCCGCGCCGCCGCCGCGTCAGTCGCGGGCGGACGGGCGAGTGGACGAGCGGGAGCTCGGGCGGGGGGCGTAGCGGAAGGCCGCGAGGCCCGCCGCCGCGAGCGCGGCGGCGAGGGTGACGAGGGTGCCCGTGCCCGTCGCTCCGGTCAGGGCCAGGCTGCCCACGGTCTGCGTCGAGGTGCTGCCGGTGGTCGTGCCGCCGACGGAGCCGGTGCCGGCCACGACGCGGGCGTCGGTCATCCGGGCGGGGTCGACGTAGCTGGTGCCGCCGCCACCACTGCCGGTGACACCGCGCGGGTCGTCCGTGCCGGCGCCACCGCCGCCGCCCGCGTACCCGGCGCCGCGGCGGAGTCCGTGGCGCCGCGGCATGAAGGATTCTTCGCGCATCGAGCGAACTCCCAAGACCTCGGGCAAGCTCCCCCCGGGAGCCCGCAAACCTCATCACCCCATGCGAACAAGGAATCTGAGGGAGAGCCATTTCGTCACCCGGCGCGGACGGTCCCGTCCGGCCCGCCGGCGCCCCCAAAGCGCGGGACACGGCCTCCCGGGCGGCGCGGGGATGCGGTGCGCGAGGACCGGGGGAAGGCCGGGGCCGGGCCCCGAGCTGCACACGTGGGGACGCGACGGCCCGTCCCGGCCTTCCCTCTGGCCGCAATCTGCCATCCCGCGGGGCGGACCGCCCGCCGGGACGGCCGAACGAGGGGGGGTGGCCCGGCGGCCCGCCTCTTCCATGGGGACATTCCGGGCGCTTTATCTCATTTCCTCGGCCATAATCGGACCATGAACACGGCAGCGTATGAACTCCTGGCCGCAAGCCAGCACGTGTGGAACCTGGCCGCGGCCTTCATCGGCGGGCTGGTGGTGGCCGGCGCGCTGATCTGGGCCGTACGTGTCGGCATGCGGGTCATGGATCGTGAGGAGCACCGCCCCAGCCCCGAGGAGCAGCCGAAGCTGCCGGACGGCGGCGCGGTGCGCGAGATGCGGGAGGTGCGGGAGCCGGACGAGGTACCGCTGGTGTCGAAGGGCGGCGCACGGCTCATGCCCTACGAACTCCACCACGCCGGGAGCAGAACGGGGAAGGACCAGCACCGCAAGCGCTGGCTGCCCGGCTCCAGCGGCGCCTTCGGCAGCGGTGGCCCGGGACACGTCTGACCGCTCCCCCTTGCGGAGAGCTCCGGGGAGTCCCTGAGGGCTCCCGAGGGACCGCCCCGGGAGGTGACGACATGACCGGACGGCGCCGCGGGCGCGGGACGGCGGCGGCGACGGCGCTCGCGGTGGCGCTGCCGGTCCTCGGGGTGGCCGGGTGCACCGACGAGGAGCCGGAACCCGCCGAGCCGCCCGCCTCCTCCCTGGCCTCCCGGGCCACCGAGGTGTGGGAGTCGGCGACGGCGGAGGCCGGGCGCCGGTTCGAGGACCTCGTGCGGGGCTTCGACGCCGAGGAGGACGTCGGTCTCGGCTCCCCGTCCGTCGCCCCCGACGGGCGCGGCACGGTCGAGGTCACCGTGCGCAACACCGACGACTCGACCCGGACCTTCCTGGTCCAGGTCGATTTCACGGACCCGGACGGCGGGCTGCTCGACGTGGTGCTCGTCACCGTGGACGACGTGCCGCCCGGCGAGTCCGCGAAGGCCACCGCGCGCAGCACCCACGACCTGCCCGGCGACGCCCGCCCCGTGGTGGAGCGGGCGGTGCGTTACTGACGGACGCGGTGCGCTCCTGGCGGACGCGGTGCGCTACTGGCGGGCGGGATGCGCTGCCGACGGACCGGTGGCGGCGTCCGCCACCGTGATCTGGATCTGCTCGCTCGTCGCGCTCACCCCGTTCAGGGTCGCGGTGGCCTGGAGCCGGCCGAGGCCGACCGGAAGGGCCGGACCGGGTGTGCAGCTCCAGTGGCCGTCGGGCCCGGCGGTGGCGGTGCACACCTCACCGTCGTCCTCACCCGAGACGGTGACCCGCGCGCCCGGGTGGGCCGTACCGGCGATCTCCGGCCGTGGGCCGAGCGGCACGCCGGACTCCGGGCGGGTCAGGGCCGGCTCGGCCAGCCCCACGGTCACCTGACAGCCACCGGTGGTCCCGGACACACCGCTCGCGTCGGCCAGCCGCAGGGTGCAGCCGCCCAGCCGGGTCCCGGGCACGGCGTCCGCGGGCACCGCCAGCACGAAGGGGAAGGTTCCCCCGCGCCACGGCCGCTCCGCCGAGGTCGCGGTGTACGCGGCGGTCCGTCCGTCGGCGGCCACCGCGCCCCGGTAGCCCGGGGCGTCGAGGGGCACACCGGTCACCCGGGCCCCGGCGGGGGCCGTCAGGGTCAGCGTGGAACCGGTGCCGGGCAGCGGCTCGGTGAAGCCCGCGGCCTCGACGATGCCCTCCCGCCCGGGCGGGATCGTCACCTCGCCCCACACGACCCGGGCGCCGTGCGCCGTGGCGGCGCGGTCGTCGGCCACGGCGCACGGCCCGGCCGCCGGCCACGCGACCGCGAGGACGCCTGCCGCGGTCAGCACGGCGGCCGCTGTCCTCCTCGGCCGGTTCGGCCTGCTCGATCTGTTCGGCCTGTTCATCGCCGGCGGGCTCCCTGTACGGACGTCGCGGACACACCCGGGAACGAGTCTGGCGGGGTGCCCGCGCAGGCCGCCCGCGGTGGTGACCCGTACGGGTGGCAGCGCGCGGGCCGCCGCTTGCCGTCGGACGAATCGAGTTCACGTGCGGTACCCGCCGGCACCGCCGGGTCGGCCACCTGGTCATCCGGCGCCCCGGCGCCCGGCCCCGCGCTGCGTCCGCGGTCCACGGATCCGGCCTGAGCCGGCTCGGGACGGTCCCGCCCGGCTCCGAGGAGACCGGACGGGACCGCGCGGTGCCCGGCTCAGCGGCCCAGCCACACCGTCGTGTCGGGGCCCAGCCGGCCGTCCTCCAGGGGCGCGCTGGCCAGCAGGACCTCGCCCGCGGGGAGGCCGACCGGGTCGGGGGACAGGTTGGTCACGCAGCGCCAGCCGTCACCGCGGTCGAACTGGAGGATCCCGTCCGGGGTCTCCTCCGCCCAGGTCAGCGTCTCGTCCTCGATCAGCTTGCGGCGCAGGCGCAGCGCCGTGCGGTACAGCTCCAGGGTCGAGCCCTCGACCCCGTCCTGGGCCTCGACGGCGTACGCGGCGAAACCGGGCGGCTGCGGCAGCCAGGCGCCGCCCGCGCCGAAGCCGTACGACGGTCCGGTGGTCGTCCACGGCAGCGGCACCCGGCATCCGTCGCGGCCCTTGCGGACCCGCCCCGTCTGTTCCCAGATCGGGTCCTGGAGGACCTCGGTGGACAGGTCGGCGACCTCGGGCAGGCCCAGTTCCTCGCCCTGGTAGACGTACGCCGAGCCGGGCAGCGCCAGCATCAGCAGGGTGGCGGCGCGGGCCCGGCGCAGCCCCGCCTCCGGGTCGACGGCGGGCGCCTTGCCGCCGGACAGCAGCCAGGCGTTCTCGTCCGTGCCCGGCGGCAGCATCAGGCGGGAGGCGTGGCGGACGACGTCGTGGTTGGAGAGCACCCAGGTGGCCGAGGCGCCGACGGCGTGGGCGGTCTCCAGCGAGTCGGCGATGACCCGGCGGAGCGCGCCGGCGTCCCACGGTGTCTGCAGGTACTCGAAGTTGAAGGCCTGGCCCAGTTCGTCCGGGCGGGCGTACAGGGCGCGGCGGGCGCCGGGGACCCAGGCCTCGGCGACGGCCATGCGGGGCGGGGAGTAGGCGTCGAGGATCTTGCGCCAGTCGCGGTAGATCTCGTGCACCTCGTCGCGGTCGTAGAAGGGGTGGGTGCCGGGCGGGAACTCGCCGAGGGCGTCCTCGCGGCTCAGCTCGGGGGCGCCGAGGTCGCGCAGCGGCTCGCTCAGGTCCTTGACGAGGGCGTGCGCGACGTCGACGCGGAAACCGTCCACGCCCCGGTCGGACCAGAACCGCAGGGTGGTGCGGACGTCGGCGCGGACGTCCGGGTGGCCCCAGTTGAGGTCGGGCTGCTCGGCGGCGAACAGGTGCAGGTACCACTGCCCGTCGGGCACCCGCTGCCAGGCGCTGCCGCCGAAGACGGACTGCCAGTCGGTGGGCGGCAGTTCGCCGCCCGGGCCGCGGCCGTCACGGAAGACGTAGCGGTCGCGGGCCGCGGAGCCGGGGCCGGCGCGCAGTGCCTCCTGGAACCAGACGTGCTGGTGGGAGGTGTGGTTGGGGACGATGTCGACGATCACCTTCAGGCCGAGCCGGTGGGCCTCGGCGACCAGCTCGTCGAAGTCGTCGAGGGTGCCCAGGCGCGGGTCGACGTCGCGCGGGTCGGCGACGTCGTAGCCGCCGTCGGCCAGCTCGGAGGGGTAGAAGGGGCTCAGCCACAGGGCGTCCACGCCGAGGGCGGCGAGGTGGGTGAGGCGCCGGGTGATGCCGCGCAGGTCACCGAGTCCGTCGCCGTCGGCGTCGGCGAAGCTGCGGGGGTAGACCTGGTAGACGACGGCTTGCCGCCACCAGTCGGGGTTCTTGGAGGAGAGGTCGGGCGTGGCGCCGGGGGCGGGATGCGGCGGCCGGGTGTCGGGCGTGGTGGGGCGATCGGTCACGCGGTCTCCTCTGGGTGCGTGCGGGTGACAGCAGGAATCTGTCCACAACACCGTAAAAGTGAACATACTGACGGAGCTGAGCAATTCCCCTCCGGGTGTGGCGGGCCATTTTGATCCCGTTTGCCGGAATGATTCCCGGTTACTCAGCGCGGAGGACGGTGGGCCGACGAGAACCCCGTCCCGAAGCAGTGACCCGGCCCGTCACCGGGGGAACCGCCCCCGCCCGGCGGCCGTCACCCGGTGCCGTTGCCCGGTCCCTCGACCGTCGCCAGGTAGAGCTTCACGTACCGCTCCACGTCCACGTCCAGCCCGACGTCCACCAGCGGCTGCTCGCGCGTCCCCTCGTGGATCTCGGACTCGCCGACGCGCGGCCGGCGGTCGACCACCGTCTGGCCGCGGGTGGGGCCGGGGGCCAGGGAGACCTCCACGGGGAGACGGTGGGTGGTCAGCCCCTCCGGGTCGGCGACCGCGCACAGCGCGCCCGCGTCACCGAGGCCGCCGGCGTCCTCGGCCGGGTCGTCGGGGCGGCTGCCCGGGGTGGCCGGGCGGTGGGCGAGCAGCTCACCGGCCAGCCGGGCGCCCGGCTCGGTGCTCGCGCGCAGCCGGCGGACGTCCGCCGCCGGGACGACGACCCGGGTGAACACGTCCAGGCCGTACATCGTGATCGGAACCCCGGCCGTGAGCAGGATCGCGGCGGCCTCCGGGTCGTGCCAGACGTTGAACTCGGCGACCGGCGTGGCGTTGCCGGCGCCCGCCGCGCCGCCCATGAAGACGATCCGCTCGATGTTGCGGGTGACCTCGGGATGGGTGCGCAGCAGCAGGGCGATGTTCGTCAGCGGGGCGGTCGGCACCAGGGTCACCGGACGCGGGGAGGCGAGGATCTCGCGCCGCAGCAGGGTCACCGCGTCCACGTCGGCCGGGGCGCGGCGCGGGGCGGGCAGACCGAGGTCGCCCATGCCGTCGTGGCCGTGGACGTGGCGCGCGGAGCGCGGTGCCTCGATCAGCGGGCGCCCGGCACCCCGGGCCACCGGGATGCCGGGCGCGCCCGCCCGCTCCAGCACGGTCAGCGTGTTGCGGACGACGCCGTCCACGTCCGTGTTCCCGGCCACGCACGTCACCGCGCGCAGGTCGATCCCCGGGTGGCGTACGGCGAACAGCAGGGCCAGGGCGTCGTCGACCCCGGTGTCGCAGTCGATGATCACCGGGATGGGCTGACCGTTCGTCACGGCGAGGACTCCTTCCACCGCTCCCGCTGCGGGCCCGTGCCGGTACCGGCATCCGCGGGCCCGTGTCCGTGCTCGTGCCTGTGACCTTACGCGGCGTCCCAGAGGCCGGTGCCGCGTCCCGCCACCCTCTCGGCGATCCGCCGCAGCAGTTCCGCGGCGGGCAGGGTCCCGGGCCGCCGCCCGTCCCTGAGCCGTACGGCGGCCGAACCGTCCGCGGCCTCCCGCTCCCCGAGCACCGCCTGGTACGGCACGAGCCGGGCCCGCCGGATCCGGGCGCCGAGGCTGCCCCGTCCGGGCCCGGCCACCTCGGCCCGCAGCCCGAGCTCACCGGCCCGCCGTACGACCTCGTGCGCCCGCTCCTCCTGCGCCTCGCCCACCGGCAGCACCACCAGCTGCACCGGCGCCAGCCACACCGGGAAGGCGCCGCCGTGCACCTCCAGCAGGTGTGCCACCGCCCGTTCCACGCTGCCGATGACGCTGCGGTGCACCATGACCGGGCGGTGCCGGGCGCCGTCGGGGCCGCTGTAGCGCAGGCCGAAGCGCGCGGGCTGGTGGAAGTCGATCTGCACGGTGGACAGGGTGGACTCCCGGCCCGCCGGGTCCGCGATCTGCACGTCGATCTTGGGGCCGTAGAAGGCGGCCTCGCCCTCGGCGGTCTCGTACTCCAGGCCGGCCGAGTCCAGCGCCTCGCGCAGGAGCGCGGTGGCCCGCTCCCACAGGGCGGGGTCGGCGACGTACTTGCCGCCGCCGCCCGGCAGGGAGAGGCGGTGGCGGGCGGCCCGGATGCCGAGGTCGGCGTAGGCGCGGGAGATGAGGCCGAGGGCGGCGCGGGCCTCCTCGACGGCCTGGTCCGGGGTGCAGAAGACGTGCGCGTCGTTGAGGTGGATGGCCCGTACGCGGGTCAGGCCGCCCAGCGCGCCGGACGGCTCGGAGCGGTACATGCCGCCCAACTCGGCCAGTCGCAGCGGCAGTTCCCGGTGGCTGCGGGAGCGGGAGCGGAAGACGAGGGCGTGGTGGGGGCAGAGGCTGGGGCGCAGCAGGACCTGTTCGGCGCCGAGTTCCATGGGCGGGAACATGTCGTCGCGGTAGTGGTCCCAGTGCCCGGAGATCTCGTACAGCTCGCGTTTGCCGAGCACGGGCGAGTACACGTGGCGGTAGCCGGCCGCGCGCTCCGCCTCGCGGACGTACTCCTCCAGGGTGTGCCGCACGAGGGCGCCGTCGGGGAGCCAGTACGGCAGTCCCGAGCCCATCAGGGGGTCGGTGTCGAACAGGCCGAGCTCGCGGCCGAGGCGTCGGTGGTCGTGCACGGTGGGCTCCTCGGGTCGTGAGGCGAGCACCACGCGCGACGAAGCCCCGGGGCACTCGCCCCGGGGCTTCGTCTGTGGTCAGCCGTCAGCGCGCCGGGACGTTCTCCGGCGTCGTCGTGAGCGACGGATCGGCGCGCTTCATGGACCGGACGGTAACAGGGGGCCGGGAGGCCGGCGAGCGGTTTTCCCCGCCGGCGGCCGGCCCGGCGGACCGCCTCACCCGGACGGCCCGCCGCGCTGGTGGGGCGGTCGGCCCGGTGGTGCCGTAGGAACACCGGTCCGGTCCTGGACAGCCCGGCTCCACCAGGAGGCACCCCGATGACCCATGTCCCGGCCACCGCCCGCGCCCTCCTCGCCTCGGCGCTGTCGGTGACCGCCCTGCTGACCACGGCGGCCTGTTCCGCCGACGGCCGGGAGACGTCCCGGCCGGTCCCCGTCCCGTCCGCCGCCGCCCGGGCGCCCTCCTCCGCCGCCCCGGCCGTCGAGCAGCCCACGGCCACGGCCGCGCCGACGCCGCCCGCGCTGAGCGAGGAGCAGGTCCGGGCGGCGCTGATCACGGAGCGGGACCTGGGGGTGCCGTGGGTGCCGACCCGGGGCGCGGCGACCTGGCGGGACGGCATGCTCAAGGCGCACACGGGGAGCGCCGACTGCCGGCGGCTGCTCGACGTCCTCTACACGGAGGAGCTGTTCGGCGCGCCGACCGGACCGCATGCCGTGGTGGCGCTGGACGACTCCTCCAACGGCACCCAGCTGCGCTACCAGATCGCCGCGCACCGGCCCGCCGACGTGGACCGCGTCCTGGCCTGGCTCGGCACGCTGCCGGAGAAGTGCGAGCGGTTCACGGCGGCGACCGCGCGGGCCGGTGCGCAGGACGTCGAGGTGGCGGAGCTGCCGCTGCCGGAGGCCGGGGACGCGCGGCACGCCCTGCGGGTCACGATGTCGGGTGAGACGGCCGACGGCGAGCCGACGTACTTCACCGTGGACGTCGCGGCGGTCCGGGTCGGTCAGGACACGATCACCCTCACCAACGGAGGGTTCGGCGAGGTGCTGTCCGAGATCACGCAGGCGGTGGCGCAGCTCGGGGCGGAACGGCTGTCGGAGATCGGCCGGCAGTCGCGGGTACGGATCTGACGGCGCGGACGCGGGCCCGACGGCGCGGGTGTCCTGCCTCCGGCGGCGGTTCAGCCCAGGCGGTCCACGGCCTGCTTGGCCTCGATCAGATCGGCGCCCGTCGCCTCCCGGTACACCTTGACCGCCTGGACCTTCTTCCCCTCCCGCACGAGCGCGGTGATCTCGTCCGCCCTCGGCACCTCCTCCCGCAGCCCCAAGTGCTCCAGGACCAGGTCGAGTTTGCGCTCGACGCGAGCCACGCGGCGGTCCGCGCGGGCGATACGGCTCCTGATCGCGATGTCGCCCAGGACCACCAGAAAGACGAGAAAGAGGATCGCTGTTTCCATGACCGGCAAGCCTAGGCAGCCGGAGGGCGGCTGCCGCGTCCGGCGTGCTCAGGGGACGTCGAACCGCCTGCGGTGCGCCACCACGTCCCGGGCCACGTCGAGGGCGGTGCGGCCGTGGGCGAAGGCGTCACCGCGCAGGCGGGCCAGGGCCTCGTCGGCGCCGACGCCCAGCTGGGCCATGATCATGCCGACGGCCTGGTAGATCTTGTCCTGGTCGGCGGCCAGCCCGCTCAGCCAGGGCTCGCCGCCCTGGAGCTCGTACTCCTCGCCGTACGGCAGCTCCATCAGCGCCACCGTCATGACACCGGCCACCAGCCGCGCCACGTGCAGCTGGTCACCGGTGAGTCCGCCGGGGGTGCCGCGGTAGAGGTCGAGCGTGCCGACGCACACGGAATCGCTGCCCAGGGGAAGGACGTACACGGCCCGCACGCCGGCGGCGAGGGCCTGCTGGGCGAAGACGGGCCAGCGGTGGGCGCAGGACTCGGCCGTGAGGTCGCGGACGAGGACGGGCGCGCGCGTCTGAAGGGCCCGCAGGCAGGGACCGTCCCCCAGGGTGGCCTGGAGCTGGGCGAGATACGCGGCGTGCGTGCTGCTCGCGCCGAGCTGTACGGGCATGCCGTCGCTGCGCAGGGACACGCTCGCGCCGTCCACCGGCAGCAGCTCGACGGCCATCGCGCACAGCCGGCCCGGCACCTCTCCGGGCTCGGCACCGCGCACGCGGGCGGCGATCGCCTCGGCCGCCCGGTCGCGGCCACGATCACCGGGGCCCCGGGAGCGGCCCGGATCCGGGTCGCCGCCAGGGTCGTCCCTGGGGCGCACGGCTACCGCCTCCCTCGCACGTCACCGGTCGAACGGTGCCCCGACTACCCTTCCCGCCCCGCACCGAAACACGGTCCCGGCCCCTCCCCGAACCCCTCCCCGAACCCCTCACCGGACCCGTACACGGGCCGTGCGTCCGCCCGCCTGGCTCGACATGGACATGGTCGGTTTCGCGCCATCCCGCGCCGCGCCCGGCCGCCCGGAACGGTCCCGTTCCCCCGCTCCACGCCGGTGAAAATCGGAACAAAACAGTCCGATCACCCGTCCGTCGCGGGCACCGGCGACGCCGCCGCTATCAGGCCATCCTCACTTAAGGATCTTGCATGACTCCTTCACGGGACGCCTATGGTGATCGCCGTACCGGGCGCCCCGCATTACCGAACTCCTGTTCGGTGCGCGCCGACCGACCACCGGGGGAGAGCACCGTCATGGGGAAGCCCGTACCGCCTGACCACCCTTGAGGCTCCGCTCCGGCCTGTTCGCCGTCCTCCTCGCCCCTCACCGAACCGCGACCGCCCCCTCCGGGATCCCGTGCCGTCATCCGGCCGAACGGGAGAGGGAGGCGGTCGCCGACGAGCCGCTCCTCCCCCTCGGCACCGAGCCGGGCGACGAGCGGCTCACCCGCGCGGCGGACGGACTCCGCCGGCAGACCCGACCGACGAAACCAGCGAACGAAACCGAAAGGACACTGCCGTGCGCAGAAGAATCCCGATCATCGCGACAGCGGTTCTGGCCATGGGTCTCGCCGCCGCTCCCCAGGCGCAGGCGAACACCGGATACGAGAACCAGATGAGCCCCGAGGCCTGTGAGAAGTCGCAGGCGACCTCGCTGTTCAAGTACGCGATCTACTACAACTCCAACTACGGCGGCGCGTACCGCAACATCGGCTACAGCGTGTGGGACTTCGCCGACGAGCGCATCGGCGGTGCTCCGCAGGGCGGTACCCAGCCGCTCAGGTTCTGCCACGGCGGGAACGGCAACGGACAGGGCATCAAGAACAACGCCGCCTCCGTGAAGAACAAGCACACGACCTACTACGCCGTGACGTACTTCAACAGCGGCTACAAGGGATCCGCCGACTGGTCGAGCCCCCGCTCGCAGACGAACCTCTCGGTCACGAAGAACGAGAACGCCTCGTTCGCCTGGCAGACGCTCTGACCCTCGGCCCCCGCGGGGACGGCCTCTTGGCGGCGTCCCCCCGACAGGCGGGTGCGGAACGGGGGGAAACCCGTCTCCCCGTCCCGCGCCCGCCCTCCCGGACAGCAGGAACATGGACATGCTCGAGATGATCAAACGACGCGGCCTCGGCGTCCTCGTCGCCGCGACCACGGTGGCGTCGGCCGCCGGCTGCTCGCTCGCCGCGACGGACTCGAAGCCATCCGTGGTGTCCCCCAGGCCGACGGTCCCCTTCGACGCCGCCGACCCCGCCACGTGGGTCCTGCCGATCGAGGGCTACCTCCCCTCGGACAGCGAGAGGAAGCAGATCTCGCAGGCCAGGAAGATCCTCGTCGGCGACTGCATGAAGCGCTTCGGCTTCTCCTGGCAGCCCGCCCCCGACCTGCCGCGTCTGGGCCCGAAGACCCTGGTCGACTGGCGCTACGGCATTCACGACATGGCACTGGCCGAGGAGCGGGGCTACAAGCCCGCGGCCGCGGAGCAGGAGGCGTACGACAAGGCCGTCGAGGCCGGTGCCCTGGACAAAACGACGGACAGCGGCCCGGAGACGCACGCGCTGGAGGGCGGAGCACCGAAGGTGGGAGGCGAGCCGGTGCCCGAGGGAGGCTGCCTGGGCGAGGCGGACCGGAAGATCGCGGGGGGCGCGGTCACCACCGAAGTGGCCCAGAAGGTCAGCAACGAGGCCTTCATCCAGTCCCAGCAGCATCCGAAGGTGGTCAAGGCGTTCCGGGCGTGGTCCGCCTGCATGAAGGAGAGCGGGTTCGACTACGCGCGCCCGCTGGACGCGAGCGACGACCCCCGCTTCGGCACCCCGGAGGTCACGTCGCTCGAGATCAGGACGGCGACCGCCGACATCGCCTGCCGGGACAGGACCGACGTGGCCAGGATCTGGTTCGAGGCCGAGACGGCGATCCAGAAGGAGACCATCGAGGCCCGGCCCGAGCAGCTGAACAAGGAACGCGAGTCCCTGGACGCGGCCGTGAAGAAGGCCGCCGACGTCGTGGCGGGTTCCTGATGGGCCGGCCCGACGCCGCGGACCGGCCCGACACCGCGGACGACCGGTCCGGCACCGCGGATGCGGAGGCGACCGTGCTGCTGGCGGATTCCCGCGGCCCCCGTGGGCTCGTCCGGCAGAGGCGGGGCCTCGGCGTTCTCGTCGTGGCGTGCCTCCTGTGCACCGGGGCCGGAGCAGGAGCCGCCCTGCTCATCAAGTCCCCCGCCCAGGTCGCCGCGGACGCCGCTCCGCCGCCGCGGGACGTCCTCACGGCACCCGTCGAGCAGCGGGTGATCTCCCAGGCCCTGATCACCCGGGGCAAGGTCAGTGCGTCCCGGCACACCGACGTCTCGGCCGGTCCGCTGTCGGACAAGGAGGTCGGCCGGTCGGTGGTGACCAGGGTCGGGACCGCCCCGGGCAAGAAGATCACCGCGGGACAGGTGATCCTGGAGATATCGGGACGCCCCCTGTTCGTCCTCGAAGGCGCCGTCCCCTCCTACCGCGACCTCGCGCCGGGCAAGCGCGGGGACGACGTCGCCCAGTTGCAGAAGGCACTGCGGGAATCCGGTCATCCCACCGGCACCGACCCCTCGGGCGTCTTCGGCCCCGGCACCCAAGGTGCCGTGGCCTCCTTCTACGCGTCCATCGGCTACGAGGCCCCGACCACCGAAGCCCCGGTCACCGAAGCCCCGGTCACCCCGGCCGACCGGCCCGGGCCCGGCGGGGCGACGCCTCCGGCGGCCGGGGAGGAGCGGACCCCCGCGCCTCCCCTCACGACGTTCCCGATGTCCGAGGTCGTTTTCGTCCCCTCCTTCCCCGCGTACGTCGACGACGTGCGCGCCAAGGTCGGCGACGAGGCCGGCTCGGACCTCCTGTCCCTCTCGTCCGGTGCCCTGACGGTCGAGGGATCCGTGACTCCCCAGGAGAAGGAGATGGTCCGGCCCGGGCAGGAAGTGCGCATCCACGCGGAGCTGTCCGGGCGGCAGTTCACCGGGAAGGTCGCGTCCGTCGGCAGGGCCGCGAGCCCCGCGAAGGACGGCGACCAGCCGTCCGGAGCGGAGAACTACACCGTGAAGGTCACGCCGTCGAAGCCGCTGCCCGCCGGGCTCAACGGCGAGAACGTGCAACTGACCGTGGTGGCGGCCTCCTCGAAGGGCGAGGTGCTCGCCGTCCCCTCGTCGGCCGTCTCCACGAGCGCCGACGGACTGACCGGCGTCACCGTGCGCGAGGGCCGGACGGAGCGCCGGGTCCCCGTCTCCGTCGGCGTGTCCGGGGACGGCTTCGTGCAGGTGACCCCGGTGGAGGGCGCCCGCCTCGAAGCCGGTGACCAGGTCGTCGTGGGCGTACGGCCGAGAGCGGCGGTGGACGGGCCGTGACCATGCCCGGCGACGGCACGCCGGTGATCGAGTTCCGGGGCGTGGGACTGACCTACCCCGGCCCTCCGGCGGTGCACGCCCTGCGCCCCTGCGATCTGCGCATCGCCGGCGGGGAGTTCGTGACGGTGGTGGGTCCCTCCGGTTCGGGGAAGTCGACGCTCCTGAACATCGCGGGGCTCCTGGACGCCCCCACCCACGGCCGCTATCTCCTCGACGGCATCGACACCACGGCCCTGAGCGCCTCCCGCCTGGCCGCGCTGCGCGGCCGGCGCATCGGATTCGTCTTCCAGTCCTTCCACCTCCTTCCGCACCGCAGCGCGCAGGAGAACGTCGAACTCGCCATGGTCTACCAGTCGGTACCCCGCCGGCTCCGGCGCCTGCGGGCCGCGGCCGTACTGGACCGGGTGGGCCTGGGTCACCGGGCCGCGGCCCTGCCGACCCAGCTGTCCGGCGGGGAGCGCCAGCGCGTCGCGATCGCACGCGCCCTGGTGGCCGAGCCGTCGCTGCTGCTGTGCGACGAACCGACCGGCAACCTCGACTCCGCGACCGCCGCCTCCGTGCTCGCGCTGCTGGACGGGCTGCACCGCGACGGCATGACCATCGTGGTGATCACGCACGACGCCGAGGTCGCCCGGCACGGGCAGCGCACCGTCACGATCCGGGACGGCGTCCTGTCCGACCCCGCACGGCACCGAGGGGACCTGTGAAGCAAGGGCAATCCGTCCGGGGCCGGTCCCGCCTGGCCCTGCGCGACCTGTTCTCCGAGGCCGTGGCCGGCATACTCCAGCGCCCCGCCCGCGCGGTCCTCACCGCGCTCGGCACCGTGCTCGGGGTCGGTTCCTTCATCGCGGTGCTGGGTCTCACGGCCACGGCCGCGTCCCAGATCGACACGCGGTTCAACGCGCTCACCGCCACGGAGGTCGGTGTCGCCGACATCGGCCCCAGGAACCCCGCCGCCCCCGCACTCTCCTTCCCCGAGGACGCCGACGCGCGCATCTCGCGCCTGAACGGGGTCCAGGCGGCCGGGGTCTACTGGAACGTCCGGCTGGGGCCCGAGGACGGCGTGCGGGCCGCGCCCGTGGGCAAGGCCAACAGTGCCGACGCGCAGACCCAGGTGATCGCCGCCTCGCCCGGCATCTGGCCGGCGGCGCGGGCCGAGTTCGCCCAGGGGCGCGGGTTCGACGACTTCCACGACCGGCACCACCAAGCGGTCGCGGTGATCGGCCCGGCCACGGCGGCCCGCCTCGGCATCACCACGCTGCACACCCGCCCCGCCGTCTTCATCGGCGGCACCTCGTTCACCGTGATCGGCATTCTCGAGGACGTCGAGCGGAAACCGGAACTCCTGATGTCCGTCACGGTGCCGCGTTCCGTGGCCGAGCGGACGTGGGGGGCGCCGAGCGACGAGGGGGCCCAGATGCTCATCTCGACCGATCTCGGTGCCGCCGGCCAGATCGCCGACGAGGCGGCTCTCGCGTTGCGGCCGGAGCACCCCGAGTACTTCCGGGTGACCCCGCCCCCCGACCCCCGGTCGCTGCGCACCGCGGTGGGCGACGACCTGAGCCAGCTGTTCCTCCTCCTCGCCGGGGTGTGCCTCGTCATCGGCGCCGTCGGCATCGCCAACACGACCCTCGTCGCCGTGATGGAACGCACCGGGGAGATCGGTCTGCGCCGTGCTCTGGGCGCCCGCGGGGTCCACATCACGTCGCAGTTCCTGGCCGAGTCGACGGCGCTCGGGCTCATCGGGGGCCTGGTCGGCACCTCGATCGGCACCGTGGTCGTCGTATCGGTGGCGGCCGCGAAGAGGTGGACGCCGGTCCTCGACCCCGCCACCCTGGCCGTGGCCCCGGCCCTCGGCCTCGCCACCGGGCTCCTGGCCGGCCTCTACCCCGCCTGGCGGGCGTCCCGCATCCCTCCCGTGGAAGCGCTGCGCCGCTGACCGCGCCGCCGGCCGCCCGGCGCGGGATCCCTGGACCGCGGCGCGAGGGACAGCGCGAACTCCGCCGCCGGGCGGCCCGCGCGTGCGCGCCCAGCTCCATGTACGGGCCGATCGCGCAGGCGTACAGCAGCAGCGCGTCCGGGTCGTGCAGCCCGCCCCGGTTCAGCCCGTCGATCGTGGACTCCAGCGGGTGGACCGCGTACCGCGGTTCCCC
>NZ_JAPSKQ010000075.1:16328-29919 GCF_031181555.1 Streptomyces sp.
CCCGGCTCCCCCTTGCCGTTCGCGCCCGGCGGCCCCTAGGTTGAACCGCGAACCAAGCATGCTCAACCCATCGCTGTGCGAGGTCGCCGTGCTGGAACGCACACGCACCACCGAGCGTTACGCCAGAGGCTTCGTCGCGGCCGTCGCCGCGGTCGCCGCACTGGTCCTGGCGGCCAACGCGGGCCCGGCCGGAGCCGCCCACCGCGAGCCGGGACCGCGGCCCACGGCCCCGGTGGAAGCGGTGGCCCGCTAGCCCCGCTTCTCCTCCCGCCCCCTCCTGTCCCCCTGCTCCCCTCCCCTCCCTCCTTCTCAATCCGGCAGGGCCTTGCGCAGGGCCTCGTCCAGTTGCCGGGCCAGGTCCTCGTCCCCGGGCGGTCCGCCGGCGAACAACGGGTCGAGCCCGGCGATGAGCGTCTGGGTGAACGCGCCGTACAGCGGGGTCCTCGGGCGGTGCACCGCGCTCTTCAGGGCCGGCAGCAGGATGGTGCGGGCGTAGGCGGGGCGGCCGCCCTCGTCGCGCGGGACGCGGTCGGCGCCCTCGCCGGTGGGCGACGCGGAGGGCGCGGCGGTGTCCGTGGGGCAGCGCACGTCGTCCTCGTAGGCGGAGACGCGGGTGGCGGCGAAGCCCGCGTCCAGCAGACAGCGCTCGCTCTCCCGGCTGGTCAGGTACTCGATCAGCTCGGCCGCCTTCCCGGGCCGCTGCGAGGCCTCGGTCACCGCGAGGTTCTGCCCGCCGAGCACCGCCCGGTCGGGCAGCGGTGCCACCCCGAGCTGCTCCTCCGTGAACGTCCGGTGCAGCGTGGGGTACACGTACGGCCAGTGCCGCAGGAAGGCCGTACGGCCCTTCTCGAAGTCGCTCAGGGAGCCGGCCTCGTCGGAGCGGTGGGCGTCCTGGAGGGTGTACGGGGCCGCGGTGCGGCGGCGCAGCTCCGCGATCCCGTCGGTCAGCTCCTCGACGGTGCCCGTGTAGTGGCCGTCCTCGTCGACCGGCGCGAAGTCCTCCACCGCCGACGCGAACGCCTCCACCGCGTTGACCGTACGGCCCTCGTAGGCGGCGAGCTGGGTGGTCCAGCCCTTGCTGTACGAGCCCTGGGCGGGATGGGCGTCCAGGGTCTCGACGAGCTCCTGCAGCCTGTCCCAGGTGAGGCGGTCGGCGCTCAGGTCGGACTGCTCGACGCCCGCCCGCTCCAGGTAGTCGCGCCGGTAGTACAGCAGGCCGACGTCGCTGTTGAACGGCACCGCGTACACGTCGCCGTCCCACCGGGCCGTCTCGGCCACGGGCGCGATGACGTCGTCGTCGACCAGGTCCTCGGGCAGCGTGCGGATCAGCCCGGCGGCGGCGAACTCCGGTACCCAGGTCACGTCCAGGTTGACCACGTCGTAGGAGGCGCTGCGGGACTGCAGGGCGCCGAGCAGCTGGCTGCGCTGCTTGTCGGCGCTGCCGGGGAGCTCCACCAGACGGGCGCGGTACCCGGACCCGGCCCGCTGCTCGCGCAGGTTCCAGGCGTCGATGAGCTGCTGGCGGACGCCGTTCTTCCCGGTGACGTCACGGCCGCTGGCGACCACGATGACGCCGGGCGTGTCCTTCGCGGGGGACGCGGCCGGCGTGCCGTCGCCGTCGCCCTTCCCGCCGTCCGTGCAGGCGGGCAGCACCAGCAGGGTCAGAAGCGCCAGCAGCGCGGCCGGCCGTCGGAACATCAGCCCTCCCCCGTTCCGGTCCGGGCGACCTCGTCGTGCAGCGCCGCGCCCAGGTCGTCGACCGCGTCCAGGCAGCGCCCGCCGCTCACGTCGGCGATCCGGCGGTCCGGCCGGTCCGGGTCGCAGCCACCGCTCTGCAGGGACACCACGGTCACCGGGACGTCGGACGTCCGCGCCCGGGCGAGGACCTCGTCCAGACGGTCGCCGGTCAGCCGGTCGTTGTCCTCGCCGTCGGTGATGTGCACGATCAGCTGGGGCCGGTGGTCGTCCCCGCGGGCCGTCATCTCGTCGAGCGCGGCGAGCAGCGCCGCGTGCGGGTCGGCCTCGGCGTCCCGCACCCGGGCGGTGCCGACGGCGCGCTCGGCGTCGGCGCGCCGGTGCCGGTCGAGCGGCAGGAGGGTCCCGTACGGCCGGTCGCCGGGGCCCGCCACCGCCCACACGCCGTACTCGTCCTGCCCGCCCAGTCCGCCCAGCGACTGCCGCAGCAGGCCGGGGCCGCCGCTCGGCCCCTTCCACAGTCCGGTCATCGAGCCGGAGCTGTCCAGCAGGAACAGCACCCGCCCCGGGCCGCCCGCGTCCTGGTACGCCTTCAACGCCCGCTCCATCGCGTCCCGGCCGGCGGACTGGTGCAGCGGCGAGGGCGCGCGGAGCACGCCCTCGGCGGCCGGGCCCTTGTCCAGCAGCTCCCGGTCGTACGCGGAACGGAAGCCGTCCCGGGCGAACACCTCCCGGCCGTGCTCCCCGGCGAGCCAGTCGCGGAACCCCTCGGCCGACGCGTCACGGGCGCTCTCGTCGCGGTCGGCGCCCGCCCAGCGGACCCGGACGAACACCGGCTCCACACCCGGGACGTCCTCGGGGTACTGGGCGAAGCGCGGGCTGCGCGTGGTGCGGTCGCAGCCGACGCCGCTGCGCAGCAGGAACTCCGGGACCAGGGCGGCGGTGCGGTCGTCCACGGCGTCGTCGTCGGGCAGCGTGCACAGCAGCTCGGCGGCCGTGGGGGAGGGCGGCCCCGGCTGGGCGACCAGGCGCTCCCCGCGGGCCACGGCGCGCGCGTCCGTGCCGTACAGGCCGACGGTGGCGAGCAGCCCGGCGGTGGTGAACTCCGGGTCGGGACGGCGCACCGCGGCGTTCTCGTACCGCTCGGTCAGGGTGTCGATCATGTCGTTCAGGGGGTGGTCGGCACGGTCGCCCAGGGCTTCGGAGCCGATGTCGTGCGGAACGGCCAGCACGACCGGTGAGTACGCCAGTGGCTCCTCGTCCGCCTCCAGGCCGGCGACGGCGTCCGTGTCCTGTCCGGCCTCGACCCGGTCGACGGCGGCGCGGGAGGCGGGGATCCAGACGTCCGGCTGCGGGCCGATGTCCCGCTGCGGGTTGGTGTCCGCGTCCCGGGGCTCCTGCCAGGCGCCGGTCCGTCCCCGCAGGGCGGCGACCACGTCGGAGGAGCCCGCGCTGTAGACGGTGATGCCGGTGCGCCGGCAGCCCGCGTCGGTGATGTTCCCGTCCGAGGTGAGATAGGCGTCGGCGGCGGCGCGGACCGTCGGCTCCAGGTCCGGGTCGGTCAGCACCCGCAGCTCCAGCGCCGGGTCGCAGACGGAGTCGTTCCCGCAGAAGATCTTGATCAGACCGAGGACGCCGAGGCCGAGCAGACCGGCGGCGAGGACGACCGGGGCGACGACCCGGACCGCGGTCCGCCGACGCGGACGCCCGGCGTCCGGGCGCAGCGGTCCGCGCCGCCGGGAACGGCCGAACCGGGCGACGAGGAGCCGGACGAGCCGGAAGGGCGAGGACCGTGACCCCGGGACCTCCCGGCGGCCCTGCGACGAGGACCCCCCGGGACCGGGCACGGACGGGTCCGACTGCCCGGAGCCGGACACGGAGGCACCCGGCTGCCCGGGACCGGACGCCGGCCGATCCGGTTCTCCGGAGCCGGGTGCGGACAGGCCCGATCCTCCGGAGCAGGGCGCGGACGGGTCCGATTGCCCGGGACCGGGCACGGACGGGTCCGACTGCCCGGAACCGGACGCGGGCAGGTCCGGCTCCCCGGTCACGGAACCGGGCGCGCCCGGCTCCCCCGAACCAGGCGCAGGCAGACCCGGCTCCCCGGAGCCGGGCAGGTGTACGCCCGGTTGTCCGAGACCGGGCTCGGAGCCGGGACCGGGGTCGGAGCCGGGGTCGAGACCGGAGCCGGGGTCGGGGCCGGGCAGGAGCGGTGCGGGCCTTTCCGTGTCTTCCTGCGGTGGCCGGTCTCCGTCCGGTCCCGTCCCCGGCGAAGCCTCCTTCGCCGTCAGCAGCACGTCCACGTCGGGTTCCGCGCGGAACTGCGGCTCCCACGGTTTGCCGCGCTCGGTGAGGTGGCCGAGCGTGGCCATCCGCTGCCGCAGCCGGTCGGAGAGGTCCCTCAGACCCGTCTCGCCCTCCTCCTCGAGGAGCGCCGCGAGTACGTCGGTGAACGGCGTCGGCGTCCTCGGATCACCCGCGTCGATGCGGTGGTTGGCCTGCACGCTCATCAGCAGCAGCACGCGCCGCTTGGCGTAGAAGGGCTCCCAGATCCAGGCGGCGTTGCCCGCGAAGCAGCAGTCGAGGATCACCACGATCCGCCGGGCCGGACTGGTGGCCAGCTCCGCCAGCAGGGAGCTGAACATCTCCGCGCCGGGGAACACCGCGGACCCGCCCGGGATCACCCTGGCGTTGCGCATCTGCAGGAACAGTTCGTCGCCCGCGTTGGGGATGGCGCCGTGCCCGGCGAAGTAGAGCAGCAGCAGCCCCTCGGCCTCCTCCGCGGCCGCCTGCAGCGCCCGGCCGAACGCGTCCAGGGTCGGCGAGGCGAGGACCCTGATCTCCTGCTCCTCGAAGACCCGGCCGCGCGCCAGCACCTCGCGCATCCGTCCCAGGTTGTGCTCGACCGCGGGAAGGTCGCCGGGCACACCGTGCGGCGGCTTCGTCAGGTCGTACTCGGACACGCCGACCAGCAGCGCCCGGTTCGCCGTCCCGCGCGGGTCGAGGGGAAGCACCGGCCTACCCGTCGTCGCGGTTCACCGGTTCGACTCCGCCCACCGGCGGTTCGCCGTCCTCGACGTCGCGCCGGTTGGCCAGCCACGCCTTGACGGCGTCCTTGACCTGTTCCAGCAGCTCATTGAAGATCGCGCCGGCGGCCGCGCCGATGACGACGAGGACGATCTCCATGCCGAGGCCCATCGGAGCGCCGGTCTCGTCGGTCCCGCGCCGCCGTACCTGCCGCTCCTGGATCTGCAGCTCGCCCGCGCGCAGCAGCTCGTCGATCGGCTTCTCCCGCTCGAGCCACTTGCGCAGCGCCCCGATGTCGCCCGGGTTCGCCGGCTCCTCCAGCCACACCCGGATGTCCTGGTTGGCCACACCATCCCCCTCAGCCATAACTCCCCATCATGGCACCGCCGTTGCCCGGTGGGGAGGGTTCGTCGGACACTCAGTTCTGCGTCTGCAACTGCCGCAACTGCCGCTGCACGTGATCCAGGGCGCCCTCGCGCCGCCCGGGCACCCGGCTCCGCAACTCCGCCAGCGCCGGGCCCAGTTCGCGGGCCCGTGCCGGTTCGCCGATCCGGCCCCACTGGTGGTGCGCCCGGTCCACGGCCGCCTCGACGGCGGGCGCGTCCGCCGCCTGCCCGGCGGCCAGCCGTGCGGTGGCCACCGCCAGCCAGGCACGGCAGCTGCGCGCCGCGTCGCCGGCGAGCATCGCCAGGTCCGCCCTGACCTCGGCCCAGTGCAGCGCCTCCTCGGAGGCGGGCCCGTGCGCCAGGCCGGCGGCCTGCTCCAGGCGCGCGGCGAGCGCGTCGGCGTCCGCGTGGCGGCCGGAGCGCACGGCGGCGGTGAGGGCGGCGTGCGGATCGCCCGGGACGGGCCCGCGCTGGGCCAGCACCAGGCCGGCGCCCGCGCTCTCCGGGCCGGTCCGCGCCAGCGCCTGCTGGTGCAGCTCCTCGTCCGGCGGACGCCATCCGCTGCGCAGAATCGTCGCGACCGCCTTCATGTACGCCGGTTCCGCGACACCGCGGCGGGACGGCGGCGGTGCGACGCGCCCGTACACCGCGTTGTTGCGGCCGCAGTCGAGGGGGACCTGGTCCGGGCCCGGCGGCCGGGGGGCGCACAGCGACTGCCAGGTCTCCGCATCGGCGTGCAGGTCGAGGATCAGCGTCGTCGCGCCCGTCGGCCGCAACCGCAGCTCCTCCCGGAACCAGTGCCAGGGGAACGCCGTGTACCGCACGGTGGACGCGGTCGTCCGGGCCAGCGCCAGGTGCGGCAGCCGCTGGCGGCGGTCGAGCTGGAGCTGGCCGGTGACGTACACGGTCAGCGGTCCGGGGGCGGCGGCCGCCGCGCGCAGCCGGGTCAGCACGGCCTGCGGCTCCAGCGGATCGGCGAGTTCGACGACGTTCGCGGTGTCGGTGCCGGCGAGCACGGCGGGGGGCACCGCCGCGAGGACCGGGAGCACGGACGCCGCGTCCACCAGCCGCCCGCGGCCCAGTGGCGAGGCCGCCAGCAGCAGCACGGTTCCGGGCATGGTCCCTCCCCCTGTCGATCAGCTACGGCAGCACGGTAACCGCTGCGGCTGCAAAGGGGGGCCTCAGGACGGTGAACGTCCCCCTTCGGGGCCTTCGCCCCCCGCCGCGCGCCTCCGCCGCACCGCGAGGGCGGTGGTGTCGTCGACCAGGTGACCGCGGCTGTGCCGCAGCGTCCCGTCCCGCACGAGGGCGACCAGCCGGGTCGGCCGGGTGACGCGCGGGTCCGCCGCCACCGCCCGTGCCACGTCGGCGGCGAGGCCGTAGAACGTGCCGTCGGCGTCCCGGGCCTCGGTCACCCCGTCGGTGACCAGCAGCAGCGTCTCGTCGGCGGCGACCGGCACCCGGCGCACGCCCGGCGGGCCCGGCGCAAGGTCGCCGTAGCCGAGCGGGAGCCCCCCGCCGGCCGGCAGGTACCGTACGCCGTCGGGGCCGACGGCCAGCGGGGGTTCGTGGCCGAAGACGACGACGTCCACCACGTCGGTCCGGTCCGCCGGGAAGCCGAGCAGCACGGCGGTGGCGAACCGGTCGCCGTCGCTACGGCCGAGGGCCGTGGTGTACTCGCGGTGCCGCAGCATCCGGGTCTCCAGGCGGTCCGCGACGCTCGCGAGCTCCGGCTCGTGGTAGCCGGCCTCGCGGAAGGTGCCGAGCAGCACCGACGCCGTCTCCACCGCGCCCAGCCCCTTGCCCTGGACGTCGCCGACGAGGACCCGGGTGCCGTGCGGGCCCGGCTGGATGTCGTAGAAGTCGCCGCCGACGCGGGCCTGGACGTCCGCGGTGAGGTAGACACCGGCGTGCTCCAGGCCGCCCCAGCCCGGCGGCAGGGGACGCAGCAGGGTGCGGCGGACGGTGTCGGCGACGTCCCGCATGTGCAGTGCGCGGCGCTCCCCGCGCACCCGCACCGCACAGGCCAGCGTGGCGAGGGTGCCGCCGACGGTGACGAGGATGAAGTCGGGCAGCCCCGTCTGGTACTCGTGCGGCCAGGCGTTGTCCACGGTCACGTAGGCGGCGACGGCGAGCACCGCGAACACGGCCGTGCCCCACACCCCGCAGATCGCGGCGGCGATGCCCGGCACCAGCACGATCCAGGAGATGATCCGGAACTCGCCGGTGGTGTTGTAGTCGGCCGTGGTGATGGCGGCCAGCAGCAGGAACGGCGGCAGCCAGGCGACACTGCGTCCCCGCACCCGCAGCAGCTCGTGCCGGTGCACGAGGTCACGGCGGCCGGCCCGGGGGAGCCGGTCGTGCGGGCCGTGTCCCACGCCGCCGTGGCTCACGGCCCCAGCGAAACACGCGGCCGCGCGGCGCGCATCCGGTCCCGGGGCGGATCCCCGGAGCGGTCCCGGCGGCGGTGCGGGCCGACTTGCCGTCCGCCCCCGGCAGGTGTGCCCTGGTAGGCGGGGGCGAGGAGAGAAGAGGAGTGCTCTCATGGCTCACGCGGCACCCAGACCCCAGCGCATGGGGTCCGCGGGCGGGCGGCCCCGCACACCCGACATCTTCAGCGAACGGACCCACAGGATCGCGCGGGTGGTGATCCCCCTCGTCCTGGGGCTGGTCTTCGGTTTCTGGGCGGCGGCCAACCGGCGCTACGGCGGGCCCATCACCGGCTGGAACCTCCTGTTCGGTTTCCTCTCCGCGCTCGCGTTCTTCGTCCTCTGCCTGGCCGTGCAGGCCGTCGCCCGGAAGCTGCGGCGCGGACTGCGCGCGGCGCCCTGGGCCGCCTTCACCGGCAGCGCGGTCGGCTTCCTGGTCAGACAGTCCAACGAGACCCTGCTGCGGTCCGCGTGGCTGGGACTGGTGGTCGCGGCGGGCGTCTTCCTGCTCCTGTTCTACCGGTACTACGCACGCGACGACGCCGCGAGGACGCGGGAGGCCACCGTGCCGCGTGACGACACGTCCATGGGACGGGCAGGCCCGTTCGGGTGAAGCCCCCGGCGCGGGTCGTGCCGGGGGTGAGGCGCCCGTTCGGCCCGCCCGGTGCACCCGTACGCGCCCCCAGCACTCGCGCGCCCGGCCCCCGGCGTCTTGCCTGGAAGGGTGCCCTTCCGCGACGCCCCCTCCGGCGACGCCCTCCGTCGCCCCGCGCCCTTCCACGCCGGCCCCTCCTGCGCCGGACCCCGCTGCCGTGCGCGGCCGCACGCCCGGCTGCGCGACGCCCTGGCGGCGGTGCTGGTCGCCCTGGCGTGCCTGCTCGCCCCGTGCGGCGCGCTCGCGGCCTGGGCGGCGTTCGGGCTGGCCGACACCGGACGGTACGTCAGCACGATGGCACCGCTGGCCGCCGACCCCGACGTGCGCGACGCGGTCGCCGACGCCGTCGGGGACGGAGTCGTGCGGAAGCTGGACGCGGGGCCGGCGCGCGGCACGCTCGGGCCGTTCGTGCGGGACGCGGTGCGCTCGTTCACCCGCACCGAGGCCTTCCGCACGGCGTGGGAGGCGGGGAACCTGGCCGTCCACGACGCGGTGCTGCGCGCCGTGCGCGACGACGGGGCCGTCCGGGGTCCGGTCACCGTCGACCTCGCCCCCGTCGCCGCGCAGGTGAGACAGCGGCTCGTCGCCGACCGCATGCCGCTGGCCCACCGCATCCCGGTCGAGCGCACCGAGGTCGCCGTGGTGCCGGCCGGGGAGGTGGCCGGGCTCCGGAGGGGGTACCACGCGCTGGATGCCGCCGCCTTCTGGCTGCCGCTCGCCACCGTCGTCCTCACCGCCGCCGGGATCGCCGTCGCCGCCTGCCGCCGCCGCGCGCTCACCGCGACCGGCCTGGGCACGGCTCTGGGCGGCGCCCTGCTCGCCCTCGCGGTCGCCCTCGGCCGCCGCCTCACCCTGGCCGACCTGCCCGACCGGATCCACCGCCCGGCGGCGGGCGCGGTCTACGACGCCCTGACGGCCACCCTGCGCACGGTGTCCTGGCTGCTGCTCGCGCTCGGCCTGACGGTGGCCCTCGTCTCCTGGCTGACGGGCCGCCACGGCCGCCGGCCCGGCCGCCGCACCGCGCCGCCCGCCGGGGCCCCGGCCCCGCCCCCGTCCCCGGCCCGGAGCCGCATCTGACACCGGCCCGGCAACCTTCCGCACCCCTCCTCCCGTCTTTGGGGAAGGATTCGGGCATCCCATCCGCGAGCGGAAGGCCGGGACCTTTGGACACTGCGACTGCCGAGTGGACGGCCGCCGGGGACGGGACCGGGCGGCGCGGCGGGAGGCGGCGACCGGCCGCCTGGTGCGCGGCGCTGCTGTTCGCCGGGGTGAGCGTGGTCGTCGGCTGCCGGGTCGCCGACACCGACGGCATCACCCCCGTGCCGCAGCTCCTCGCCTTCCTGCCCTGGCTGCTCGTGCCCACGGCCGCCGGGCTGCTGTTCACCCTGCTCGCCCGGTGGTGGACCGGCGCCGTGTGGGGCGTGGCCCTGCTCGGCCTGCTGGCCTGGTTCATCGAGCCGTACGGGCGGACCGGCGAGCCGGCCGGACGGCCCGTCGCCGGGCTGCGGGTGCTGACCTCGAACGTGGAGTTCGGGCAGGGCACCGGCTCCCTGGTCGACGCCGTGCGCCGTGAGGAACCCGACCTCGTGTTCGTCCAGGAGTGCGAGTACACCTGCGACGCCGCGCTGAAGCGGGAGCTGGCGGACGCCTATCCGCACCGGCGGGCCGTGGCGGGCGGCGGCTCCGAGGGCTCCGTCATCCTCAGCCGCTTCCCGCTCGGGGACGCCGACGGCGTCCCCGGCACCATGGGCATGCCCGGCGCCGTCGCCGACGTCGACGGGCACACCGTACGGCTCCAGCTCGCCCACCCCATGCCGCCGCTCCCCGGCCAGGTGGACCTCTGGCAGCGGGAGCTCGGCAGGCTGCGCGCCGTGGCCGCCGCCGACCGGACCACCCCGACCGTGCTCGCCGGGGACTTCAACGCCTCCCAGGACCACGCCGCCTTCCGCCGCATCCTCGACACCGGTCTGCGCGACGCGGCCCGGCTGGGCGGGGCCGACCGGACGCCGACCTGGCCGGCCCGGACCGCTCCGGCGTTCGGCGTCCAGATCGACCACGTCCTGGTGTCCGAGGAGTTCACCGCGCGCCGGGCCCGCTTCCTCGACCTCGCCGACACCGACCACCGCGCGCTGGTCGTCGACCTCACGCTGCACGCCCGCCGGTGACACGGCGGCCGGGCCGACCGGCCCGACGGCCGGCGGACACGGAGCCGGAGGACGTCCGTCCCGGCCCGACCGAGGCGTACCGGGAAGCGGCGCATCGGGCACCGGCGTACCGGGAGCGGCTGGAGCGCGGTGGGTCGGGGGCACCCGCTCCAGCCCTCCCGTGACGGCACGCGTACCCCGGTGCGGGGTACGGGAACGCCGGAATGCCGGAGCGTCAGACGCCGATGTCCCGGCCGTCCGCGCGCCACACCGCGACCACGGCGGGACGGACGTAGCTGCCGGGACCGTCGGGCCAGGTGCTGGCCGGCTTGTCCACCGACGCCCCGTCCACCTCGCCCGGGTGCTGCACGGCGACCACCACGCGCCGGTCCTGGATGATCGGACCGCAGGTCTCCGCGCCGGTCGGCACGGTCAGGAACTGCTTCAGCTCACCGCGCCGGCTCCCGCGCGTGGCGACGCCGAACAGGCCGTCGTGGGAGCCGAGGGCGTTGCCGTCGGTGGAGATCCACAGGTTGCCGTGGTCGTCGAAGGCGACGTTGTCCGGGCAGGAGATCGGGCTGACGGCGTCCTTCGGGAACCCGGCGAAGTAGGTCGCCGGGTCCTCCGGGTCGCCCGCGACCAGGAACAGCGACCAGGCGAAGCGGGTGCTCTCCGGCCGGTTCCAGCGCTCGGTCAGCTCCAGGACGTGGCCGTGCTTGTTGGCATTGCGCGGGTTGGCCTCGTCGGCGGCGGCGTAACCGGCCCTGCCGCGGTTGGAGTTGTTGGTGAGGGCGAGGTAGACCTTGCCGGTGACCGGGTTGGGCTCGATGTCCTCGGGACGGTCCATCTTGGTGGCGCCCACCTTGTCGCCGGCCAGCCGCGTGAAGACGAAGACCTCCTCGGCGGTCATGCCCTCGACGTGCGAGACGGCGCCGTCGGCGGTGGCGGTGGCCAGCGGGATCCACTCACCGCTGCCGTCGAACTCGCCGTCCTTGGGGAGCTTGCCGGTGCCGTCGATCTCGATGGCGGGCGAGTCGCCGGTGAGCTTGGCGACGTACAGCGTGCCCTCGTCGAGCAGCG
This sequence comes from Streptomyces sp., assembly GCF_031181555.1. Classification (GTDB taxonomy): domain Bacteria; phylum Actinomycetota; class Actinomycetes; order Streptomycetales; family Streptomycetaceae; genus Streptomyces; species Streptomyces fimbriatus. Next base: position 27,745 of record NZ_JAPSKQ010000075.1, read on the forward strand.
TCAGGTTGTGCTCGCGCGCCCAGCGGCTGTTGCCGTGCCGCATCCGCTTGCTGCCGACGAACTTGTAGAAGTAGTCGAAGCGCTCGTCGTCACCGGAGTACACGACCGGCCGCCCGTCGTGCGTCAGCCGCACGGTGGCGCCCTCGTGCTTGAACCGGCCGAGCGCGGTGCGCTTGCGCGGGGTGGAGTCCGGGTCGTACGGGTCGAGCTCGACGATGTACCCGAAGCGGTGCACCTCGTTCGGCTCCTGGGCGACGTCGAACCGCTTGTCGAACCGCTCCCACTTGCGCTCGGTGCCGCCGGTGCCGATCCCGTACCGCTTGTCGGTCGTCCGGCTGCCGTGGGCGAAGTACTGGTTGAAGTTCTCCTCGCCGTGCAGGGTGGTGCCCCACGGGGTGGTGCCGCCGGCGCAGTTGTTGAGGGTGCCGAGCACCTTGGTGCCGCTCGGGTCGGCGGAGGTCTTCACGAGGTCGGACCCGGCGGCGGGCCCGGTGAGCCGGAACTCGGAGGTGGCGGTCAGACGCCGGTTGAGGTGGTGCCGGGTGACGGGCGTCAGCTTCCCGCTCCGGTGCTCCTCCTCCACCGCGACCACGGCCAGGCCGTGCGCGGCCCAGGCGATCTCCACCTGCTCGCGGGTGGGGTTCTCCGGGTCGTAGTCCCGGAACATGAGGACCTCGTCGGTGTACTCGTGGTTGGCGACGAGCAGCTGCCGGCCGCGCTCGCCGCGGAGCGGGAGCAGCGCGAGGAAGTCACAGTTGTACCCGAACTGCCCGGCCTGCGCCCTGGCGGTCTGCTTCTCCGGGTCGAAGGCGGGCGCGCCGCGCAGGATGGGCTCGCCCCAGCGGATGACCACGTTCTGCCGGTAGCCCTCCGGCACGGTGACGGCGTCGGTGGTGTTGGGCGCGACGGGCGTGAAGCGCAGTCCGCGAGCACCCTCGGGTTTGCGGTGACCGTGGCCGCCCTTGGCGGCGGGGGCCGCCTGCGCCTCGGGCGCGCCCGCGACGCCGACCGCGCCGGCGCCGGCCGCGGCGACCGTGACGACGGCGGCGGCCCGCATCATGGACCGCCGGCTGAGGGCGCCTGCGATGACGTCGCCGACGTACTCGTTGGAGCTGGTGTTGGGCACCTCGTGGAAGCAGGCGTCACCACACCGGAAACGACAGGTCATGGCGGACCGGCCGCCGGGGTGCGATCCGGACGGCGTTCCGATCAACGGCAGCAGCTTGCGCACGTGTTCTCTCCTTGGATGCCCGTGGTAGTCAGCGCGACCGTAGGAGTACATATGTGCGGTAGCCGGGCGCCCGGGTGAACGGCGAGTGAACCCGCGGCGGCGTTAAAGGAGGTGTGCGGTCCGGTCGTCCCGCGGCGCCGGCAGGCCGGATGCCCCCCTTGACAGGTGCGGCGGCGGACCCCCGACCCTGCCCAAGATCGCCCGCACGGGCCGCTAACCTTACGTGTCCGTCCTGGCCAGGGATTGACGGGCATCAACTCACGCGAAGGGTTGCGCATATGGGCATTCTCACTCTCCTGCGGAACGCGTTCGGACGGTCACGCAAAGCGAGGGCCGCCGAAGCGGAGGGTGCGGCGCAGGCCGCCGAGACGGAGGGTGCGGCCGCCCCGGCCACCTCGACGTCGCCCGAGCCGGCCCCGGAGCCCTCCGCGGACACGCCCGCGGCCCCGAAGCTGCCGTCCCCGTCCGCCGAGCCCACCCCGTCGGCCCGCACGGCCTCCGTCCCGGAGCCCCGCGAGGAACACGACCTCGTCGCGGCGGCCTTCGACAAGGTGTCGGTGCCGAGGCCCACCCGGTCGGACGACCACCCGACCCCGGCGGCTCCCTCCGGGGAGACCCCGGCCACGCCGGAACCGGCGGAGCCGGAGAGCGCCGCCCCGGCCGCCGAGGAGCGGGCACCGGAAACGACGCAGCCGCCCACGACCACCGAAACACCGGCCACCGCTACGGAGACGGCACCCCGGGAACCGAATCCCGCTCCGGAGTCCGAGACCCCTCCGCCCCCCGCCCCCGAGCCGGAGGCCACCCCCAAGGCCACCCCCCAGCCGGAACCCGAGGCAGAGCCCGAGCCCAAGGCCGAGCCCGAGTCCGAGGCCACCCCCGAGACAAACCCGGAACCCGAGCCCAAGGCCGAGGTCGAACCCGAGACGAAGCCGGAGCCCGAG
>NZ_JAPSKQ010000076.1 GCF_031181555.1 Streptomyces sp.
GCACGTCGAGCCGCACGCCGAGTGGGATGTCGCCCCGCAGGCGCACGCCGAGCCGCACGGCGGCCGGCGCCGGCGGCTCGACCTGGAGCCGGACACGGTCGAACGCGACCTGATCAAGCTGGTGCTCACGGTCGTCGAACTGCTGCGCCAGCTCATGGAGCGCCAGGCGCTGCGCCGGTTCGACGAGGGAGACCTGACCGAGGAGCAGGAGGAACGGATCGGGCTCACGCTGATGCTGCTCGAGGAGCGGATGACGGAACTGCGGGAGCGCTACGGACTGCGGCCCGAGGACCTCAATCTGGACCTCGGGCCGCTCGGACCGCTGCTTCCCCGGGACTGAGCCCGGGGAATGCCCGTCACCTCACCACCGGTACCAGCGACCCCTGCCGCCGCCCGCCGTCGTGCCGCGCATGAAGAATCCCAGGACCCACAGGACCAGAACGGCCAGGGCAATCCACCAGAGCATCTCTACTGCGAATCCGGCACCGAAAAGGATCAGAACCAGAAGCAGGACGAGCAGAATGGGAACCATAATGTCAACCTCCTGACCTTCTGATTGCCCGGAAAGCGTGGTTCAGGCTTGCTTGCGGCAGAGAATTTCTCCGTGCAGCACACTGAACCAGCCGTCGTCCCGCGCGCCCCACTGCCGCCAGGCCCCGGCCACCGCCCGCAGGTCCTCGCGGGTGGCGTGGCCCCCCTCGACGGCCTGCCCGGCATAGGCCGACGCCACGGTGCGGTCCGCCCACAGGCCGCTCCACCAGGCCCGCTCCTCGGAGGTCGAGAAGGTCCAGGTCGCCGAGGACGCGGTGATGTCCGTGAGCCCCGCCGCGAGCGCCCAGGACTTCAGCCGCCGTCCGGCGTCCGGCTCACCCCCGTTGGCCCGGGCCACCCGCCGGTACAGCTCCAGCCAGTCGTCCAGGCCGGGTGACAGGGGGTACCAGGTCATCGCCGCGTAGTCCGAGTCCCGGACGGCGACGAACCCGCCCGGCCGCGTCACCCGCTTCATCTCCCGCAGCGCCCGCACCGGATCGCCCACGTGCTGCAGCACCTGGTGGGCGTGGACCACGCAGAACGTGTCGTCCGGGAAGTCCAGCGCGTGCACGTCACCCACCGCGAAGCCGACGTTCGTCAGCCCGCGTCCCCTGGCCACCGCCCGGGCCCGCTCCAGGACTCCCGGCTCCCGGTCGAGACCGGTGACGTGCCCGTCGGGAACGAGCCCGGCCAGATCGGCGGTGATGGTGCCGGGCCCGCACCCGATGTCCAGGATCCGCATGCGGGGCTCCAGCGCCCCCAGAAGATACGCCGCCGAGTTGGCGGCGGTCCGCCACGTGTGCGACCGCAGCACCGACTCGTGGTGCCCGTGCGTGTAGACGGCGGTCTCCTGCGCCTCCGGCATGGTGAACCACCCCTTCTCTCCTCGTAGGGATGACCGTCACCGTACGCAATGCAGTCGAATAATGAGACCCGTGTCCCACATGATGGTCAACGGCCGTACGGGAGCAGGGGAGGGGCGGGTGGGGAGGGGCGGCCGGAAAACTGTTTGCGGCCTGCTCCGGCGGTCCGCACAATCGGCTGCCATGGGTCACTTGGAAGCCGCGCACCTGGAGTACTACCTCCCCGACGGGAGAGCACTCCTGGGCGATGTGTCCTTCCGGGTGGGAGAAGGGGCCGTCACGGCCCTGGTCGGCCCGAACGGCGCGGGCAAGACGACCCTGCTCCGCCTCCTCGCCGGCGAGCTGAAACCGCACGGCGGTTCCGTCACCGTCACCGGCGGCCTCGGCGTCATGCGCCAGTTCGTCGGCTCCGTACGGGACGAGACGACCGTACGCGACCTCCTCGTCTCCGTGGCCACGCCCCGCATCCGCGAGGCGGCCCGCGCCGTCGACGAGGCCGAGCACGCCATCATGACCGTCGACGACGAGGCCGCCCAGCTCCGCTACGCGCAGGCCCTCGCCGACTGGGCCGAGGCCCGCGGTTACGAGGCGGAGACGCTGTGGGACATGTGCACCACGGCCGCGCTGGGCGTCCCGTACGAGAAGGCGCAGTGGCGGCAGGTGCGCACCCTCTCCGGCGGCGAGCAGAAGCGTCTGGTCCTCGAGGCCCTGCTGCGCGGCACCGACGAGGTCCTCCTCCTCGACGAGCCCGACAACTACCTCGACGTACCCGGCAAGCGCTGGCTGGAGGAGCGGCTCGCCCAGACCCGCAAGACCGTGCTGTTCGTCTCCCACGACCGCGAACTCCTCGCCCGCGCCGCCCGGCGCATCGTCTCCCTCGAACCCGGTCCCGCCGGTGCCGACGCCTGGGTGCACGGCGGCGGCTTCGCCACGTACCACGACGCCCGCCGCGAACGCTTCGCCCGCTTCGAGGAGCTGCGCAGGCGCTGGGACGACAAGCACGCCCAGCTCAAGAAGCTCGTCCTGAACCTGCGGCAGGCCGCGTCGAACAGCGACGACATGGCCTCCCGCTACCAGGCGGCCCAGACCCGGCTGCGCAAGTTCGAGGAGGCGGGCCCCCCGCCGGAGCCGCCGCGCGAGCAGAACATCACCATGCGCCTGAAGGGCGGCCGTACCGGAGTGCGCGCGCTCACCTGCGAGCGGCTCGAACTCACCGGCCTGATGAAGCCCTTCGACCTGGAGGTGTTCTACGGCGAGCGGGTCGCCGTGCTCGGCTCCAACGGCTCCGGCAAGTCGCACTTCCTGCGCCTGCTGGCCGGCGACGACGTGGCCCACACGGGCCGGTGGCGGCTGGGCGCGCGCGTCGTCCCCGGACACTTCGCGCAGACGCACGCGCACCCCGAGCTGGAGGGCCGCACGCTCCTGGACATCCTGTGGGAGGAGCACTCCCAGGACCGGGGAGCCGCCATGTCCCGGCTGCGCCGCTACGAGCTGACCGGCCAGGCCGAGCGGACCTTCGAGCGGCTGTCCGGCGGCCAGCAGGCCCGTTTCCAGATCCTGCTGCTGGAGCTCCAGGGCGTCACGGCCCTGCTGCTCGACGAGCCGACGGACAACCTCGACCTGGAGTCCGCGGAGGCGCTGCAGGAGGGCCTGGAGGCGTTCGAGGGCACGGTCCTCGCGGTGACGCACGACCGCTGGTTCGCCCGCTCCTTCGACCGCTTCCTGGTCTTCGGCAGCGACGGCAGGGTCAGGGAGACCCCGGAACCGGTGTGGGACGAACGCAGGGTGGAACGAGCGCGTTAGGCCCTGTCCTCGAACTCCCGTCCGCCTCGCGACGCCGTGCCCGCTCCCCGGGCTCCTCCCGCAGGGAGGACCCCCGGAGCACGCACCTGCCGCCGCGGGGCCCGCCCTCCGGGCGGACGACGCGAGTTCGAGGACAGGACCCGGACGGCTGGGGGCACAGGCAGGCAAAAGCCCCCGGTGGCCCGTACCGGGGGCCTCCTCGCGCGCTGCTGCGGTTCACTTCCAGCGCAGCAACGCTCCCAGCCCGCCCACCGGTGCCTCTTCCCGCGTTTCCGGCGCCGCCGTCACCGACAGCGCGGGCGCGTCCGTCGCGACCGCCGAACGGATCAGCGCGTCGTCCGCGCGGGCCGACCACGAATGCTGCTCACCGAGGATCTTCAGATCGGTGCGCCGCACCGCCAGCTGGTCCGGATCCTCACCGATCCACACCTCACGATGGGCGTCCGGCCCGTCCGGCCGGATCAGCAGCTCGTCGATCCGGTGTTCGCGCGCCGCCTCCACCAGCGCCGGCACGCCCTCCACCGCACCCGCGCGGCCCTCGTCGTCGGGGGTGCGGGCGGCCAGGAACCGCTCCAGCTCCGCCGCGGCCCGGTCGCGGACGTGCTCCGCGCGGGCCCGCTCCACCTCCTCGTCGAGCAGCCTGCTGCCGGCGCCGCGCGACGCCTCGACCACCAGGCCGTGCAGCCGCTGCGGGAGCCGTTCGTGCACGGAGCGCCGCTCACGGTCGTCGCCGACGAGGATCAGCAGGTCCGCCCCGGTCTCCTCCTGGCAGACGGCGAGCGCGTCGGCGATCTCCGCGGCGTTGTGCTCCCAGGTGTTCTCCACCCGCAGCTGAAAATGGCGCTCCGACCAGTCGGCGGAGCTGGTCCGGTGCATCGGCCACTGACGTCCGGTGACACCGCCGACGTCGTCCCGGCCGAGCGCGCTGCGCAGCTCGAAGTCCGCGCCCTTGCGGTCGACGTAGGCCACCACGCACACGGGATCCTCACCGGCCAGCTCCAGCAGCGGTGCGACCCTGGGCAGCGGCGCCCACTGCGCCCAGTCGTTCTGCGGGGGCCGGGCCAGCGGCGGGTCGAGAACCACCTCGCCGTCCCGGGCGAACAGGGCGCGGCCGTGCGGTTCGGAGGAGTGCCGCAGTTCCTCGAGCGCGCGGCGCACCGCATCACAGGTCGCCTCGTCCGCGCCCTGGTCGGCCAGCTCCCGGGCCATCGCCTGGGCCGTCAGATGCCGTTCGTGGGGAGTGTTCTCCGTGTGCCGGGAGGTGTCGACGTAGACGGAGGCCCAGGGGCCGGGACGTTCGTAGAGTGGATGCAGGAAAGCGAGTTCCATGGCTCCCTCCCGGTTGCCGTTCGGAGTGGTGCTTGTGCCGACCGGGCGGGTACCCGGACCGCATGAACGCACACGACGAGCAGGGCACCACGATGACCGGAGTCGAGCCGAACCGCCTGGACGACCAGCAGCTCATGAAGGAGCTGGAAACCATCCACCGCACGCGTCACGACACGCTGCTGTACGGCTCCAACGACGCGCTGCGGGCCCACAACGAGCGGATGGCGCAGCTGGAGGGCGAGTACCTGCGCCGCAACCCGCGCCGCCCGGTGGCCGCCGGCCGCACCCGCGAAGGGGCCCGGGAACGGAGCGGCGCGGACACGACGACCCCCACGACTCCGGGTACCTGAACGAACCCGGACGCACCCGGACGCACGGCGCGCCCGCACGCAGGCGCGCCCGGGCGCCCCGGGCGCGTCCCGGACGCCCCGCACCCGGGCGCGGGGCCGCGACCGTCCCCGTCCGGCCGCGCGAAAGGGGCCCGCGCGAAGGCGGGCCCCACAGGCGGGCGGACCGAGCCGCCCCCGCCCGGACCTCCTCAGCCGCCTTCCGACCCGAACACGTCCAGATACGCCTCGCAGAACGCCTTGAGGTCATCCGGCTTGCGGCTGGTGACCAGCTTGTTGGGTCCGTGGTCGCAGACCTTCACCTGCTCGTCGACCCATGTCGCGCCGGCGTTGCGGAGGTCGGTCCGCAGGCTCGGCCAACTGGTCAGCACCCGGTCCCGGACCACGTCCGCCTCGACGAGGGTCCAGGGGGCGTGACAGATCGCGGCGACCGGCCGGCCCTGCTCGAAGAAGTCCCGCACGAACGCCACGGCCTTCTCGTCCATGCGCAGGAAATCCGGGTTGGCCACCCCGCCCGGCAGCACCAGCCCGTCGAAGGAGTCGGCCGACGTCTCGCCGACGACCTCCTGCACGGGGAAGGTGTCCGCCTTGTCGAGGTGGTCGAACGCCTGGATCTTGCCCGGCTGCGTCGAGACGAGCACGGGTTCGTGACCGGCGTCCACGGCAGCCTGCCACGGCTCGGTCAGCTCGACCTGCTCGACGCCCTCGGGCGCGGTCAGAAAGGCGATTCGCATGGGGTCCCACGTCCTTTCGTTCAGCTGTTCTCGTCCGGCTCCGCGCGGCTGATGTCGGCCAGCGCCGATCCGGGGTCCTGCGCCCGCGCCAGATCGCCGAGGCTCACCAGCCCCACGGGCAGGCCGTTCTCGACGACCGGGATCCGGCGTACGGCGTGCTCGCGCATCAGCGCGACGGCCGAGGACACCGGATCGTCCGGGGCGAGCGTCAACGGATCCGGGGTGCACACCGACCCGGCGCTCACGCCGAGCGGGTCCGCGCCCTCCGCGACCGCCCGGACCGCGATGTCGCGGTCGGTGAGCACACCGACCACCCGCTGCCCGTCGGCCACCACCACGTCGCCGATGTTCTGGGTGCGCATCAGCTGCGCCGCCTCGACGAGCGAGGCGTCCGGGCGCACGGCGACCACGCCCGGAGTCATCACGTCCTTGACGAACTCGGCCATGACTGAGGCCTTCTCTCCGCTCCCCGGCCACAAGGGCACCGTGCCGGCCCGGGGACGGCCCGGGCGCGGTGCCCACGACGGGCCGGCTAGGCGTTCTCCGTCTCCCGGGACCGGGTCAGCGCCTCGGCCAGCTCCTGCACGTTGTGGTAACGAGCCTGGTGCGGCAGCCGCTCCAGCGCCTCGACGAGCGCGTCGGGCGCGTACCGCCGGTTCAGCGCGCGCACCAGCTCGCGCGGATTCGCGGGGAACGCCCCGCGGCCCAGGATCCTGGCCAGTTCCAGTCGCACCGACTCCAGCGACGTCGGCCCGCGGCCCGGCGTCACCGGGCCGTACACGACCTCCGGGTCGTCCTCGGCGAACGGCTCCGGGTCGTGCCACTCCTCGGTACGGGTGGGGTGCCCGGACCTGAGCAGGCCCTGCAGTTCGTGTTTCATCTCGTCGTCGCGGTGAACGCTCAGCCGGTCACTGCCTCGCTGCATGTCTCCCTCCAGACCTTCGGGGTGCGCACCGCGTACCCGGCCAGCGGACGCCGACACGGGGTCGGGGCGGCGGATCGGCACCGCCCGGGTTTGGCCGCCGGGCGGCGGGAGACCCGGATCACCCGCCCCCCACGTGGCTCCCGGAAAGGTCCGGCCATGGTGGTGCTCGCTGTGCTCGTCCCCCTGCTCATGCTCGGTGTGGTCCTGGTGCTGGGCCGCTACGAGGAACTGGTGCTGCCGTCCCGGCGGCCCGACGCCGGTGATCCCGCCGGCCGCACGCCGACGGTCTGATCAGGTCCGGCTCACCGTCGTCCCGGCTGCGGGCGGACCGTGAGGATCTGCTGGGCGGTTCCCACCGGGCCGTCGAGGTCGTGCGGGACGGTGCTGGTGAGGCCCTGGCCGGTGGGACCGAAGACGACGGTGGTGTCCAGGCCCGTCCAGTCGCCCCCGGGCCGGCGGTGCAGGTGGACGGTCGGGTCGACGCTGGGGAACATCCACTCGGTGGGCGGCCGGCGCACCGCGATGCCGTTGGCCGTGTCCACGAGGGCCAGGCGGGACGCGAGCGGACCGGCGGCCAGGCCGGGACGGGTGGAGATCCACGCGGTCGTGCGGCCGGGCGCGGGCGGGCGTCCGGGTCCCGAGTCCCCTTGCGGACCGGCCCGCCCGCGAGAAGCGCAGCGCCCCGCTCAGGCGCCGACGTAGTCCGCGAGGTGCTCGCCGGTGAGGGTGGAGCGGGCGGCGACGAGGTCGGCGGGGGTGCCCTCGAAGACGATCCGGCCGCCGTCGTGACCGGCGCCGGGACCGAGGTCGATGATCCAGTCGGCGTGGGCCATGACCGCCTGGTGGTGCTCGATGACGATGACCGTCCTGCCGGAGTCGACGAGCCGGTCGAGCAGGCCGAGCAGCTGCTCGACGTCGGCGAGGTGGAGGCCGGTGGTCGGCTCGTCGAGGACGTACACGCCGCCCTTGTCGCCCATGTGGGTGGCCAGCTTGAGCCGCTGCCGCTCGCCTCCGGACAGCGTGGTGAGCGGCTGGCCGAGGGTGAGGTAGCCGAGTCCGACGTCGGCGAGCCGGCCGAGGATGCGGTGGGCGGCCGGTGTGCGGGCCTCGCCGGAGCCGAAGAACTCCTCGGCCTCGGTCACCGGCATCGCCAGCACCTCGCTGATGTCCTTGCCGCCGAAGGTGTACTCCAGCACGGACGCCTGGAACCGCTTCCCCTCGCACTCCTCGCAGGTGGTGGCGACGCCGGCCATCATCCCCAGGTCGGTGTAGACGACGCCGGCGCCGTTGCAGGTGGGGCAGGCGCCCTCGGAGTTGGCGCTGAACAACGCCGGCTTCACGCCGTTGGCCTTCGCGAACGCCTTGCGGATCGGGTCGAGCAGTCCGGTGTACGTCGCCGGGTTGCTCCGGCGCGAGCCGCGGATCGGTGTCTGGTCCACCGACACCACCCCCTCCGAGGCCGGGATGGACCCGTGGACGAGCGAGCTCTTGCCGGAGCCGGCGACGCCGGTGACGACGCAGAGCACGCCGAGCGGGATGTCGACGTCGACGTTGCGCAGATTGTTCGCCGTCGCACCGCGGATCTCCAGCGTGCCGGTGGGTTTGCGCACCGTCTCCTTGAGCGTGGCCCGGTCGTCGAGATGGCGGCCGGTGACGGTGCCGCTGGCCCGCAGCCCCTCGACGGTGCCCTCGAAGCAGACGGTGCCCCCCGCCGTACCGGCGCCCGGGCCGAGGTCGACGACGTGGTCGGCGATGGCGATCGTCTCCGGCTTGTGCTCCACCACGAGCACCGTGTTGCCCTTGTCCCGCAGCCGCAGCAGCAGGTCGTTCATCCGCTGGATGTCGTGCGGGTGCAGACCGACCGTGGGCTCGTCGAAGACGTAGGTGACGTCGGTGAGCGGGGAGCCGAGGTGGCGGATCATCTTGATGCGCTGCGCCTCGCCGCCGGAGAGCGTGCCCGAGGCCCGGTCGAGCGAGAGATAGCCGAGGCCGATCTCCACGAACGAGCCGAGGGTGTGCTGCAGCGCGGTGAGCAGCGGGGCGACCATGGGGTATCCCCTGCTCGAAGAGCTTGGGGAGGGCTCGGCCAGGCCGCGGACCCATTCGGCCAGGTCGCGGATCTCCATCGCGCAGGCGTCGGCGATGCTGACCTCGCCGATCCGCGACGACCGGGCCGCCTCGCTGAGCCGCGTTCCGTCGCAGTCGGGACACTCGGTGAAGGTCACCGCCCGGTCCACGAACGCCCGGATGTGCGGCTGCATCGACTCCCGGTCCTTGGAGAGGAACGACTTCTGGATCTTCGGGATCAGCCCCTCGTAGGTGAGGTTGACGCCGTTGATCTTCACCTTGGTCGGCTCGCGGTGGAGGAAGTCGTACCGCTCCTTCTCGGTGTACTCGCGGATCGGCTTGTCCGGGTCGAAGAAGCCCGACTCGGCGATGACCCGCACCACCCAGCCGTCCCCGGTGTAGGTGGGGATGGTGAACGGGCCCTCGGAGAGCGACTTGGAGTCGTCGTAGAGCTGGGTGAGGTCGATGTCGGAGACCGTGCCCCGGCCCTCGCAGCGCGTGCACATGCCGCCGGTGCGGCTGAAGGACACCTTCTCGGTCCTGGTCCTGTCGGCACCGCGGTCGACCGTGAACCCACCGCTCGCGCTCACCGAGGCCACGTTGAAGGAGTACGCGGCGGGCGGACCGATGTGCGGCTTCCCGAGCCGGCTGAAGAGGATGCGCAGCATCGCGTTGACGTCGGTGGCGGTGCCGACCGTGGAGCGGGGATCGGAACCCATCCGCTGCTGGTCGACGGTGATCGCGGTGGTCAGCCCGTCGAGCACGTCGACCTCGGGCCGCGCCAGTGTCGGCATGAAGCCCTGCAGGAAGGCGCTGTAGGTCTCGTTGATCAGCCGCTGCGACTCCGCGGCGATCGTGTCGAACACCAGCGAGCTCTTGCCCGAGCCGGACACACCGGTGAACACGGTCAGCCGGCGCTTCGGTATCTCGACGCTGACGTCCTTGAGATTGTTCTCGCGCGCGCCGAGCACGCGGATCAGATCGTGGCTGTCGGCGGCATGCGGTGCGGGCGACTGCGTGTCCGTCCTCGTGGCCTTGCTCATCGTGTCCCCATCCGTCGGGTGGAACCGTCTTCGTCGGGCGTCTCGTTCACCTTGCGGGAAGCCCGGGCGAGGCGTGGGCCCCCGGACGTCCACGGCGGTCACGCTAGCGGCCGCCCGGTGACGCGCGCTTCTCGATTCCTGATCCGCCCGGTCGCCCGCACCCCCCGGCCGCGGGTGCCGTGGGAAACTGACGGGATGAGACGGCAGGACCTCGACGACCTGGTGCGACTGCGACGGGCCCGCGACCGGATGGACCGCGACTACGCCGAGCCGCTGGACGTCCCGGCACTGGCGCGCGACGCCCTGATGTCGCCGGGCCACTTCTCCCGCAGCTTCCGCGCCGCCTTCGGCGAGACGCCCTACAGCTACCTGATGACCCGTCGCATCGAGCGGGCCAAGGCACTGCTGCGGCGCGGCGACCTCACGGTGACCGAGGTCTGCATGGCGGTCGGCTGTACGTCGCTGGGGTCGTTCAGCTCGCGCTTCACCGAACTCGTCGGCGAGAGCCCGAGCGCCTACCGGGCCCGGAACCACGACGACGGCGCCGCCCTCCCGGCCTGCATGGCCAAGATCCACACGCGGCCGGTCAGGAACGGGGAGGCCGGCCGCGCCGCGCGGTCCTAGGCCCTGTCGTCGAACTCGCGTCGTGCGCCCGGAGGGCGGGCCACGTGGCGTCAGGCGCGTGCTCTCCGGGGGTGGTCCCCCCTGCTCGAAGGGCCTGGGGGAGTGCCGGGCCCTGAGCCTCGTACCGGACGTACCCGGGTCGGGGCCCGGTGCGGCGAGAGCGCGTGCACGGCGTCGCGAGGCGGACGGGAGTCCGACGGCAGGGCCCGGGGCCGTCTCCGTCCCGCCCCGGGCGCCGGCGGAATCCCGCGCCGGGGTTTGCGGGCGGAGAGTACGGGCAGGCGCACTCCCAGTGCTTCGGACAGCAGGCACGCCCGTGGGCAGTGGCATCACGCTCCAGGGCCCCTGTCCCGAACGCGGGTGCGCTCTCCACGGTGACCGTCCGTCCCCGAGCACTCCGAGGGAGTTGCGACGCACCATGCCGACCCGAGTGAGCGCGAAGCACCACCCGCACGACGACGCCCCCGACACCGCGGACGCCTTCCGCAGGCTGGCCGCACTGCCCCCGGGCGCGGAGCGCGACGCGCTCCGCGAGGAGATCGTCGAGGCGTGGCTGCCCATGGCCGACCGCCTCGCCGGGCGGTTCCGCAGCCGCGGCGAGAGCTTCGACGACCTGCGCCAGGTCGCCGCGCTCGGCCTGGTCAAGGCCGTCGACCGGTACGACCCCGAGCTCGGCAACGCCTTCGAGAGCTACGCCGTGCCGACCGTCACCGGGGAGATCAAGCGGCACTTCCGCGACCACATGTGGACCCTGCACGTGCCGCGCCGGGTGCAGGATCTGCGCAACCGTGTCCGGTTCGCCTCGCAGGACCTGTCCCAGACCATCTCCGGGCGCCGGCCGACCGTGGCCGAGATCGCCGAGCACGCCGACCTGAGCGAGGAGGACGTCCGCACGGGACAGGAGGCGCTGGAGAGCTTCACCGCGCTGTCCCTGGACGCCGAACTGCCCGGCAGCGAGGACGGCTACTCGCTCGTCGACGCCCTCGGCGCACCCGACCCGGCGCTGGACACGGTGGTCGACCGCGAGGCCGTCAAGGAACGCCTGGCCGCGCTGCCGGAACGGGAGCGGACCATCCTCTACATGCGGTTCTTCGGCGACATGACCCAGAGCAGCATCGCCGAGGAGCTGGGCATCTCCCAGATGCACGTCTCCCGCCTGATCAGCCGCTGCTGCGGCCGGGTCCGGGAACAGGTCCTGCAGGACGACGGCGCGTAGGGCGCGGCCGAGCGGGGCGCGGCCCGGCGGGTCCTTCACCCTCCCGGGTGTGCCCGTCCCGCTAATGGTGCCCGGCCGCGCGCGGTGCGGCGGCGGGCGGGCTGTGATGGCTGTGGGGCGCGACCCCGTGCCCCGCCGACGTGGGTCACACCCGCGCGGCCGTCGGGCGCGATCGCCGTGCCCCCGCCGTCGCCCGAAGGAGCCCGCACCATGCGCCGCACCGCCCGTGCCCTGTCCCTCGCCGCCGCCACCGGCACCGTCCTCGGCGTGCTCGCACCGGCCGCGTCCGCGGAGGCCGGCCCGGGCGGCGGAACTCCCGGGGACACCGTCACCCTGGCGGCCTCCCCCCGCTCCGGCCCCGGCACCGCCTCCTCCTCGCCGTGCCCGGAACCGGAGGGGCAACGGTGGAAGGACCACGAGCCGCAGGGCTCCGCACCGGACGCCTCCGCGCCCCACGGCGGTGAACCGGAGGGCACCGCGCCGGAGGAGGCCGAGCCGGACGCCGTCGCGCCCGGGGGAGCGGAGGCGGACGCCTTCGAGTCGGAGGGAAGCCCCCCGGAGGAAGCCGGGCCGGAGGGAACCGAACCGGACATCCCCGGAACCGCGGGCACCGATCCCAAGGGCACCGCGCCCGAGGAGACCGAGCCGAGGGGCACCGGGCCGGAGGAAACCGGACCCGAGGAGACCGGGCCGAAGGAGACCGGGCCGAAGGAGACCGGAAAGGGCACCGGGCCCCAGGAGACCGGGCCGAAGGAGACCGGGAACGAGGACGCAGGGCCAGGAGACACCGGGGCGAAGGGCAGCCACTGCGCGGGCGCGGGCACGGGCGCGCGGTGGGGCGTCCACGCCGGTGAGGGCGGGGCCTTCACCGACTCCGTGCCCGCACTGGTCGCCGGCGGGCTGCTGATCGCGGGTGCGTTCGGTGCCGCCGCGCACCGGCTGTACCGCGGCCGGGCCCGTACGGACGGCTGACGCCCGGCCGTCTCTTCCCCGGCCGCCGTCACCCATGCTGTGAGCTGCACGACCCGGCCCGACGCCCATGTCCGACGGCACGCTGGGTACTCACACGCCGAAGGCACCGGCGGGCGTCGGCACACGGGCACCAGGGCACCACGGACTGCGCGGAGGTACGGATGCGGCGGACGGACCCGGAAGGGCACGGCCCCGTCCGCTTCGGGCCGCCGATCCCCGAGGACGGGCTTCCCGTCCTGCCCCAGCTGTCCGCCGTCCTCGCCACGGCGGCGTCCCGTGCCGGTGCCGAGCCGGTGGGCGGCGGCCCCGCCCTGCTGGAAGCCGCCTGCGGCTACGGCGACCGGCGCGGCCTGCCCGCCGTCCCCGACCGGGTGGCCGTCGCCCCCGGGGCCCCCGCCCTGCTGGTGGCCCTGACCGCCGCCATCGGCGGCGACGTTCTGGTGCCCCGACCCTGCGCCGCCTGGTGGGCCCCCTACGCCCGGCTGCTCGGCAGGCCCGCCTTCCACGTGCCGACCCCGGCCGAGAGCGGCGGCGTCCCCGATCCGTACGCCCTGCTGGAGACCGTGCGCCGGCTCCGCGCCGAGGGCGGCGACCCGCGCCTGCTGGTGCTCTCCGTCGCCGACGACCCCACCGCCACCGTCGTCCCGCCCGAACTGCTGCACGAGACCCTCGAGGCCGCCGTCGGCCAGGGGCTGCACCTGGTCAGTGACGAGACCTGGCGGGACACCCTGCACGACCCGCACGACACCGTGCTGCTCAGCCCCGCCGAGATGCTGCCCGAGCGGGTCACCGTCGTCACCGACCTGGCGGGCGCCCTGCTGCCGCCGGGCTGGCCGGCCGCTGTCGCCCGCTTCCCGGCGGGAGGGGACGGGAACGCCCTCCATGCGCGCGTGCTGGACGTGCTCACCGCACTCGACGCGCGCGTCGCCGCCCCCGTGGCCACCGCGGCGGTGTACGCGCTGTCCGAACCGGAACCGGTCGCCGCGCGCGTCGCCGCCGCCGTGCGCCTGCACGCGCGCGTGGCCGCCGCCGCGCACCACGCCGTCGCCGCCGCCGGGGCCGTGGCCCGTCCCCCGCAGTGCGGACGGCACCTGTACGTCGACCTCACCCCCCTGGCCCCCGCGCTCGCCGCGCACGGCATCGGCGACGCCCAGGAACTGGAGGACTTCCTCACCGAGCGGCTCGGCATGCCCGCACCGGGCGGCCACCGCTTCGGCGACGACCTCGAGACCCCGCGCGTGCGGCTGTCCACCGCGCCCCTGCTCGGCGACACCGCCGAACGGCGCGCGGAATGCCTCGATGCCCCCGATCCGTTGGAACTGCCGCACGTGCACCGTGCGTTGATCCACCTGAAGTCGGTCTTCGACGATCTCCGTGACGACGCTCAGCGATGGGAGCCTCCTCGATGACGCAGCAGTCCGAGTCGACCGCGAGCACGGCCGGGAGAACGGCCACGGGTACGACCGCGGGCACGACCGCTCCGGAAGCCGACGAGCACGATCCGGCCGGCCTCTCCTCTCCCGCGCTCCCGTACCCCCCGCCGGCCGAACCCCGCCCGCTCGCCGAACGCCGGGTGTGGCCGCGCACCTTCCACGACCGGCTGACCGCTCCGCTGCCCGGCCTCAAGGCCCTGGCCCGCTTCGCCCGTGAGGGCGCCGTACGACCGGGTCCCGAGGGCCTCGCCGACGTCCCCAGGCTGCCGTACGCCCCCGGCCCGCTGCCCCGCGTCGACGCCCGCACGGTCGCCGTCACCTGGGCGGGGCACGCCAGTTGGGTCGTGCGGATCGGCGGCCTGACCGTGCTCACCGACCCGGTCTGGTCCCGCCGGATCCTCGGCACCCCGGCCCGCCTCACCCCCGTCGGCGTCGCCTGGGAGGCGCTGCCCCGCGTCGACGCGGTCGTCATCAGCCACAACCACTACGACCACCTCGACGCCCCCACCCTGCGCCGACTCCCGCGCGACACCCCGGTGTTCGTGCCGGCGGGACTCGCCCGCTGGTTCCACCGCCGCCGGTTCACCCGCGTCACCGAGCTGGACTGGTGGGAGGCGGCCGAACTGGACGGAGTCCGCTTCGACTTCGTACCGGCCCACCACTGGTCCAAGCGCACCCTCACCGACACCTGCCGCTCCCTGTGGGGCGGCTGGGTGCTCACCGACCGCGACGGGCGGCGCGTGTACTTCGCCGGCGACACCGGCTACGGCCACTGGTTCTCCCGCATCGGCCGCCGCTACCCCGGCATCGACCTCGCCCTGCTGCCCATCGGCGCCTACGACCCCCGCTGGTGGCTCAGCGACGTCCACTGCGACCCCGAGGAGGCGGTGCGCGCCGCGCAGGACCTGGGCGCGCGCCACATGGCCCCCATGCACTGGGCGACCTTCGTGCTCTCCGCGGAACCGGTCCTGGAACCCCTCACCCGCGTCCGCGCCGCCTGGGAGAAGGAAGGGCTGCCCCGCGAGCGCCTGTGGGACCTTCCGGTGGGCGGGTCCCGGATCCTTCGGTGACCGGGGCGGGCTCCTTCGGCGGCCGGGGAGGGCGCGCTACCGCGCCGCCTTCCCCCGCAGCCGCCGCCACACCCCCGGCACCGCGCTGATCAGCACGGTCAGCACGACCGCCGCGACCACGCCCTCCCACGGCTCCGCGAACAGCGAGCCGCCCAGGACGCCGATCAGCTGGTACGTCACCGCCCAGGCCAGACAGGCCGGCAGGTTGCCGCGGACGAAGCGGCGCATCGGCCACTTCGCGACCAGGCAGGCCAGCATCACCGGCAGGCGCCCGGCCGGCATCAGCCGGGACAGCACCAGCACCGCCACCCCGTGGTCGGCGAGCTTCGTCTGCGCCTGCGCCAGCCGGTCCTCCGGCGCGCGCGCCCGGATCGCCTCCAGCCAGCGGGAGCCGTTCTTCGACCTCATCCCGCGCCGCCCCAGCCAGTACAGCGTCACGTCCCCGAGGAACGCCGCCAGCGACGCCGTCACGAACACCAGCGCCAGCGAGAACGGCGCCGTCTGGTGGACGGCCACCACGGCCGCCGAACTGACCAGCGCCCCCGTCGGCACCACCGGCACCAGGGCCCCGATCAGCACCAGGAGGAACAGCGACGGATACCCGATCGCCTGCTGGGTGGACTCCGGCGCCACGGTCGCCGGGACGGCCGCCAGCGCGGCCGCCGCGGACGGGGGTGCGCCGGCCGCCTGGGCCAGGGCGGCGGACATGATCACCGTGCGACCCCCGGGCGCACGCTCTCCCCGTGCCCGAGCCGGTGCACCGTCACCTCGGGCGTCCGCGCGGCGGCCAGCCGCACGAACTCGTCGCCCGGTGCGTGGAACTCGTGCGGACGCACGGCGTCCATCCCGATCGGCCAGTACGTGCCGTAGTGCACCGGCACCGCACTGCGCGCCCCCAGCCGGGCCAGCGCCTCGGCCGCGCGCCCCGCGTCCAGATGCCCCTCGCCCAGGTACGGTCCCCAGCCGCCCACCGGGAGCAGCGCCACGTCGACCGGCCCGACCTCCTTGGCCATCGCGTCGAACAGCCCGGTGTCCCCGGCGAAATAGGTGCGCGCCTCGCCCTCCAGGACGTAACCGAGGGCGGGGGAGCGGTGCGGTCCGACCGGCAGCCGCCGTCCGTCGTGCCGCGCGGGAACGGCCCGTACGACCAGGGGGCCGACCGTCGTCACGTCACCGGGCGCCACCTCGCTCACGTCGAGATGGGTGAGCCGGCGCAGCCCCGGTACGGCACGCCGTGCGCCCCGGGGCACGAGCAGGCGCGTGCCCGGGGCGAGCCGCGCGAGCGACGGCACGTGCAGATGGTCGGCGTGCAGATGGGAGACCAGGGCCACGTCCGCGCGCCGGGCCTCGTCCGGCGGCACCGCGCCGCGCCGGCGCCGCAGGTGCGCGAGCCGGCGGGCGAACAGGGGGTCGGTGAGCACACGGATGCGCGAGTCCTCGATCGTGCACGTGGCGTGACCCCACCAGGTGACCTCCACCGGCACTCCTCCGCCTCCTTCGCACGACTCCCCGAAGCCTACGTGCAGGAGTAGGGTCGGCGGCGAAAACCGGAGGTGAGGGGGCGCCATGGGGCCGGTCCGGGTGACGGCGATCGCGAGTCTGACGCCGCTGGAGGAACTGGACGCCGATCCCTTCCTGGTGGACTCCCGCAGCCAGCACGCCATGTGCGCCCGCTGGGCCGCCGAGCGCGGCTACGTGGTGACCCGGGAACTGCTCGTGCGGGGGCTGCGCCCCGACCACGGCGCCCTGTGGGAGGGCGTACGGCCCGGCACCGACGTGTTCGTGGCGCCCAGCCGGCGGGTCCTGGAGCGCGCCCTGTCCTCCGTCGAGGAGTTCACCGCGGAGTGCGCGCGGCGCGGGGTGCGCGTGGAGACGGTGGGCCACGCCGAACCGTCGTACGACGCGGCGATGAAGGCCCGTGTGCACCGACGGCTGTCCATGCCCACCGCCGGCTACGACGGCTGCTGAGGTGCCGGCGGCCCGTGCGACCGGGGACGAAACGCCTCTTCCGGCCGTTGTGACAGGGTGAGTACGGGCTAGGGACGTGAGGTGTGCCGGGCGTGGGTGGCGGGCGGTGGCGACGGGTCGCCAGTCAGATCGGGCGGAGCGTCGCCGTGTGGGTGGTCTCCACGCTCACCATGCTGCTGCTCGCCGGCATCCTGCCGGACTTCCGGCTGCGCTCGGCCGACGGCGACAGCGCCACCGACATCGCGGTCACCGCCGCCCTCGGCGCCGGTGCCTTCGGCCTGCTGTCCGCCCTCGTCTGGCCGCTGCTGGTGCGTCTGCTGCTGCTCGTACCGGCGCTCGTCCTCGGCCTGCTGGTGTTCTTCCTCAACGGCGCGCTGCTGTGGCTGGCCCTGCGCCTGAACCCCGGCGAACGCGGCGCCGCCGCCCCGGAGACGGCGGTCGTGGTGGCCGCCGTGATGTCCGCCGTCGCCTCCGCCACCGGTGCCGCCCTCGCGGTACGCGACGACGACGCCTACCGCCGCCGCCTCTACCGCCTGGCCGACCGCCGGCGCCGCGCCGGCCCGCCCTGCCCGGACACGCCCGGCACCGTCTTCCTGCAACTCGACGGCGTCGGCCACGACGTCCTGCTGGACGCCGTCGGCAAGGGCCTGATGCCCACCGTCGCCCGCTGGCTCGGCGCCGGCGACCGGCCCACCCACCGGCTCACCCCCTGGCGCACCGACTGGTCCAGCCAGACCGGCGCCAGCCAGCTCGGCATCCTGCACGGCAGCAACCACGACGTGCCCGCCTTCCGCTGGTACGAGAAGGCCCGCCGCGAGGTGATGGTCTGCAACCGCCCCACCAGCGCCGCCGAACTCCAGGCCCGAGCCATCGAGTACTCCGGTCACGCCGGCCTGCTCGCCGAGGACGGCGCCAGCCGCGGCAACCTCTTCAGCGGCGGCGCCGACGAGCAGGCCCTGGTGCTGTCCATCGCCACCCGCCGCCGCGGCCCGGGGACCCGCTCCCGCGCGGGGTACTTCGCGTACTTCTCCGACCCGGCCAACGCCGTGCGCACCGCCCTGTCCTTCGTCGCCGAGGTCGGCCGGGAGATCGGCCAGTCCACCCGGGCCCGGTTCAGGAAGCAGCGCCCGCGCGTCTCACGCGGCGGGCTGTATCCGTTCGTCCGGGCGTTCGCCACGGTCGTCGAACGGGACGTCGTCGTCGCCGCCGTGATGGGCGACCTGCTCGCCGGCCGCACCGCCGTCTACGCCGACCTGGTCGCCTACGACGAGGTCGCCCACCACTCGGGGCCGACGAGCCGGGACGCCGAGAAGGTCCTCCAACGCCTCGACCGCGCCCTCGCCCTGATCGAGAAGGTCGCCGAGCACGCCCCGCGCCCGTACCGGATCGTCGTCCTGTCCGACCACGGGCAGAGCCCCGGCGAGACCTTCCGCGCCCGCTACGGCCTCACCCTCGGCGACCTGGTGCGGGCCGGCTGCGGGCTGCCCGTGCCGCGCAGGGCGCGCCGCACCCACAGTGGCGCGGAGGCCCGCGCGGCCGTCCGGGCGGCACTGCGCCGGCCGGTCGAGGAGGGGGCCGAGCACTACCGGCCCACCCGCGGCTCGGAGCCCGTCGTGCTCGCCTCCGGCAACCTCGGCCTGATCTCCTTCCCGGACGTGCTGCACCGGATGACCAAGGAGGAGATCGACGCCCGCCATCCCGCGCTGCTGCCGACCCTCGCCAACCACCCCGGCATCGGCTTCCTGCTGGTGCGCAGCGAAGTCCACGACGGGGTCGTGCTCGGCGCGTACGGAGCGGAGATCCCGCTGGCGGAGCTGGACGACAACCCCGGCCCCCTGGCGGCCTTCGGCCCCGGCGCCGCGGAGGTCGTGCGCCGCACCCACACGTTCCCGCACACCGCCGACATCATGGTCAACTCCTTCCACGACCCGGCCGACGGCGAGGTCCTCGCCTTCGAGGAGCAGATCGGCTCCCACGGCGGCCTCGGCGGCGCCCAGTCCCGCCCGTTCCTGCTGTCCCCCCTCACGCTGTCCCCGCCGGTCGCCGACGGAGCGGAACTCGTCGGCGCCGAGCGGATCCACCACGTACTGCGGCGCTGGCTGACGGAGTCGGACGGCGCGGGACGGCCCGGGGAGGCGCACCGGGAACGCGCGGCCTGAGCCCGCCCCGGCCGCCTCCGGGGCACCGGAAATCGGCTGCGCGGACGATCGCCGGAGTCCAGACTGTCCGGACAGGACGCCGCACATCCGCGCGTCCTGTCCGCGCTTCCCGATCTTCCCGACCCTCCCAGGAGCCGTTGCGTGCAGGCAGCCGTCACCGTCACCCCCGCCCGCGTCCCGGAGCTGCTGCTCGGTCTCGCGACCGTGCGACCGGTCTTCCTCTGGGGCGCGCCCGGCATCGGAAAGTCCTCCCTGGTGAGGGAGTTCGCCGAGTCCCTGGGGCTGGAGTGCGTGAGTCTGCTGGGCACCCAGCTCGCCCCCGAGGACCTCATCGGCGTGCCGCAGATCCGTGACGGCCGCTCGGTGTTCTGCCCGCCGGAGGCCATCGCCCGCGACGAGCCGTACTGCCTGTTCCTGGACGAGCTCAACGCGGCCACCCCGGACGTGCAGAAGGCGTTCTACTCGCTCATCCTGGACCGCCGCATCGGCGACTACGAGCTGCCCGAGGGCTCCATCGTGATCGGCGCCGGGAACCGGGCCACCGACAACGCGCTCGCCCGCCCCCTCGCCTCCGCGCTCGTCAACCGCCTCACCCACGTCCACCTGGAGGCCTCGGCCAAGGACTGGCTGGTCTGGGCGGCGGACAACGGCATCCACCCGTGGATCACGGACCACCTCACCGACCGGCCCGACCACCTGTGGTCCAAGCCGCCGAAGACCGAGGAGCCGTTCTCCACGCCCCGTTCCTGGCACATGCTCTCCGACGCGCTGCACTCCTTCGGCCGCGACCTCGACGAGGACACCCTGAAGGTCCTCGCGCACGGCACGCTCACCCCCGCCCACGCCACCGCCTTCTGCGGCTACGTCAAGATCGTGCGCAGCCGCTTCGGCATCGACGCCGTCCTCAAGGGCGAGGCCCGCTGGCCGCACCGCCTCGAGGACCGCGACCTGCTGTACTACCTCGCCGAGTCGTTCCGCGGCCGGCTGGTGAAGGAACTGCCCGCCGACAAGGAGCACATGTCGGCGAACGGCCGGCAGACCGCGTACCGCGCCAAGTCGCTGCTGGTGCAGCTCGCCGAGATCTCCGTCGAGGTCGCCCAGAGCGTCATCGCCTCCGACGCCGACGGCAACCCCGTCCTGCCGTCCTGGTTCCTCGTCGAGGCGGCCCGCGACATGCCCCGGCTGGTGGAGGCGCGGCGGTGACCCGGCCCCGGGCGAAGGGGCGGAAGAAGCGGGACCCCGCGGCGGAGTCCTTCGCCGAGGGAGTACGGCTGGTGAAGGCCAACCCGGCGCTGGCGGCCGTCGAGTTCGACATCTGCCGTGCCGAGGAGTGCCGGCTCGCACCCCGGCAGGGACTCGTCCGCGTCGACTCCGACGGCACCCTGCACGTCCACCCGGCCCGTCTCGCCGACCCCGCCGTATGGGCGTGGTCGCTCGCCCACGCCGCCCTCCACCTCGGTTTCGGGCACGTCCCGGCGGACAAGGGCGAGCGTGTCCAGCCCGACCGGTACGAGCTGGCCGCGCGCTGCACGGTCGTCAACCGCTTCCTGCTGACCTTCCCGGTCGGCCGCGCCCCGGACGAGATGCCGCTGTCGTACCCCGACGGCGACGAGGAGCAGCTTGCCGCCCGCTGGCGCCGCACCGGCGTCCCGGCTCCCTACGCGCACTGCGGCACGGCGGGCACGGAGGCCGATCAGGTACTCGTGCCCTGGGTCTGGTTCGGCCGGCGGATGCCGGACTGGCGGCTCGCCTTCGCCACCGCCCTGACCCGCACCGTGTCCGCCGCGATGGACATGGCGGGCGGCCGGCGCGACAGCCTGGACGGCGAACCGGCCGTCAAGCGCCCCTGGGACCGGGCGCTGAGCTGGTTCGTCTCCTCCTACCCGCTGCTCGGCGGCATCGCGGCCGGCATCACCCTCGTCGCCGACGCCGAACTCGCCCGCGCCCACGGCATCGCCGTCGCCGCCGTCGACGCCGGGGCCGGCGAGATCTACGTCAACCCGCTGCGGCGGTTCGAGGACGAGGAGTGGCGGTTCGTCCTCGCGCACGAGATGCTGCACGCCGCCCTGCGCCACGGCGACCGCTGCGGCACCCGCGATCCGTACCTGTTCAACGTCGCCTGCGACTACGTCATCAACGGCTGGCTCGTCGAGATGCAGGTCGGTGCCATGCCCGAGGGCCTGCTGTACGACAAGGAGCTCGCCGGGCTGTCCGCCGAGGAGGTCTACGACCGGATCGCCGGCGACCTCAGGCGCATGCGGCGCCTGGCCACCCTGCGCGGCAAGGGCGTCGGCGACGTCCTCGGCGGCCCGCTCGGCCCGCCCCGCGACCACGTCGACCTCGACGGCTTCTACCGGCGCGGCCTCGCCCAGGGCCTGGACCTGCACGAGCGGCAGGAGCGCGGCTTCCTGCCCGGTGGACTGGTCGAGGAGATCCGCGCGCTCAGCCATCCGCCGCTGCCCTGGGACGCGCGACTCGCCCGCTGGTTCGACGAGTTCGTGCCCCGCCCCGAGCCCGTGCGGTCCTACGCCCGCCCCTCGCGCCGGCAGGCGTCCACCCCGGACATCCCCCGCGCGGGACGCTGCTTCCCGCCCGAGGAGATCGCCCGCTGCACCTTCGGCGTCGTCCTGGACACCTCCGGCTCCATGGACCGCGTCCTGCTCGGCAAGGCGCTCGGCGCCATCGCCTCCTACGCCGGGGCCCGCGACGTACCGGCCGCCCGCGTGGTGTTCTGCGACGCGGCCCCGCACGACGCCGGCTACCTGCCGGTCACCGAGATCGCCGGACGCGTGCGGGTGCGCGGCCGGGGCGGCACCGTCCTGCAGCCCGGCATCGACCTGCTGCAGCGCGCGGACGACTTCCCGCCCACCGCGCCGGTCCTCGTCATCACCGACGGCTGGTGCGACGTGCTGCGGGTCCGGCGCGAGCACGCCTACCTGATCCCGCAGGGCGCGCGGCTGCCGTTCACCGCGAGGGGGCCCGTCTTCCGGGTGAGTTGAGCCGTAGTGTGATCGGATGGAGCCGGGAACCCGGTGACCCGGGCTCCGGACCGAGCACAGCCGGACACAGGGCCGGACATTTTCGAAAGGATGCGTCATGGCAGCCACGCGCTCCGCACACACCGTTTGGGAAGGCAACCTGTTCAAGGGCAGCGGGGTCGTCACCTTCGACTCCTCCGGAAGCATCGGCGAGCAGCCGGTCACCTGGGCGTCGCGCGCCGAGGAGGCCAACGGGAAGACCAGCCCGGAGGAGCTGATCGCCGCCGCGCACTCCAGCTGCTTCTCGATGGCACTCTCCAACGGCCTCGACAAGGCCGGCACCCCGCCCACCCGCCTGACGACCTCCGCCGACGTCACCTTCGTGCCCGGTGAGGGCATCACCGGCATCCACCTCACCGTCGAGGGCACCGTCCCCGGGATGGACGAGGCGGCCTTCCTCGCCGCCGCCGAGGACGCCAAGGTCAACTGCCCGGTCAGCCAGGCCCTGAAGGGCACGAACATCACCCTGACGGCGAAGCTCGCCTGACCCGCTCGCCCCGTCGAGTTCCCGCAGGCCGCTCCACCGGGGCGGCCTGCGGCACGTTCCTCCCGAAAGCCGACCACCATGACGCCACGCCCCGCCGTCTCCGCCCACCGGGGAGGCTCCGAACGCGCCGCGCCGGCCACCTGGGAGGCGTACGAGGACGCGCTCACGTCCGGTGCCGAGTACGCCGAGTTCGACGTCCGGCGCACCGCGGACGGCGTCTTCGTCGTCCACCACGATCCCCGGGTGGGCCGCACCGGACCCCTGCTGTCCACGCTCACCCACGCCGAGCTGAACGAGCGCGCCGGTTATCCCGTGCCCGTCGTGGACGACGTGATGGCGCTGGTCGCCGGGAAGCTCATCGGGCATCTGGACCTGAAGGAGACCGGCCACGAGCGGGAGCTGATCGACCGCGCGACCGCCCTGCTCGGCGAGGACGGCTTCGTGGCCACCACCCTGGAGGACCGTTCCGTCGCGGCCATCACCCGCGCCTTCCCCCGGGTGCGCACCGTGCTGTCGCTCGGCCGGGACGGCAAGGACGTGGGCCGCGGCCGGCTGGTGTCGACCCGGATCGGCGAACTGCTGCCGATGCGCCGCGTCCGCGCCTGCGGGGCCCACGGGGTCGCCGTGCACCAGCGCCTGGCCCGTGCCACGGTGCTGCGCGAGGCGGCCCGGGGCGGGCTGTTCACCATGGTGTGGACGGTCAACGAGGACGCGGCGCTGCGCGGCTTCCTCACCGATCCGCGGGTGGACGTGCTGATCACCGACCGTCCGCGGCGCGCCGTGGAACTGCGCGCCGCCCCTCCCACCGGGCCCGCCCGCGCCCGCCGCTTCCGCCGACCGGCCGCCGGTTGACAAGGGCCCACTCAAGCTATTGACAACGACCCGCTCAAGTTTTGTGCTGGAAGTCCGGAGAGGTGCCCTGGCGGAACGGCGGAAGGGGACGGCGATGGGACGTGCGGTCGGAATCGATCTGGGGACCACGAACTCGGTGGTGGCCGTGCTGGAGGGCGGTGAGTCCACCGTCATCGCCAACGCGGAGGGCGCGCGGACCACCCCGTCGGTCGTGGCCTTCGCCAAGAACGGCGAGGTGCTGGTCGGCGAGGTCGCCAAGCGGCAGGCGGTGACGAACGTCGACCGCACCGCCCGCTCGGTCAAGCGCCACATGGGTGACGCGCAGTGGCGCTTCCCGGAGCAGGGAACGGTGGACGGCACCCGCTACCGGGCACAGGAGCTGTCCGCCCGGGTGCTGCAGAAGCTGAAGCGGGACGCGGAGGCGTACCTCGGCGAGGACGTCACCGACGCGGTGATCACCGTGCCGGCGTACTTCGACGACGCCCAGCGGCAGGCCACCAAGGAGGCCGGGGAGATCGCCGGCCTGAAGGTCCTCAGGATCATCAACGAGCCCACGGCCGCCGCCCTGGCCTACGGCCTGGACAAGGAGAACGACCAGACCGTCCTCGTCTTCGACCTGGGCGGAGGCACCTTCGACGTGTCGCTCCTGGAGATGGGCGAGGGCGTCATCGAGGTGAAGGCCACCAACGGCGACACCCACCTCGGCGGCGACGACTGGGACCAGCGGGTCGTCGAACACCTCGCCAAGCGCTTCAAGGGCCACTACGGCATCGACCTGGCACAGGACAGGATGGCGGTGCAGCGGCTGCGGGAGGCCGCCGAGAAGGCCAAGATCGAGCTGTCCTCGTCGTCGGAGACCACCATCAACCTGCCCTACATCACGGCCTCCGCCGAAGGGCCCCTGCACCTCGACGAGAAGCTCACCCGCGCCCAGTTCCAGGAACTCACCGAGGACCTGCTGGAGCGCTGCAGGAAACCGTTCCACCAGGCCGTCAAGGACGCCGGTGTGGAGCTCTCCGCGATCGACCACGTCATCCTCGTCGGCGGCTCCACCCGGATGCCCGCCGTCACCGAACTGGTCCGCGAGCTCACCGGCAGGGACCCCCACAAGGGCGTCAACCCCGACGAGGTCGTCGCCGTCGGAGCGGCTCTGCAGGCGGGCGTCATCCGCGGTGACGTGAAGGACGTCCTGCTCCTCGACGTCACCCCGCTGTCCCTCGGCATCGAGACCAAGGGCGGCATCATGACCAAGCTGATCGAACGCAACACCACCATCCCCACCCGGCGATCGGAGATCTTCACCACCGCCACCGACAACCAGCCCTCGGTCGGCATCCAGGTCTACCAGGGCGAGCGCGAGATCGCCGCCTACAACAAGAAGCTCGGCGTCTTCGACCTCACCGGCCTGCCGCCCGCCCCGCGCGGCGTGCCGCAGATCGAGGTGGCCTTCGACATCGACGCCAACGGGATCATGCACGTCTCCGCCAAGGACCTCGCCACCGGCCGCGAGCAGAAGATGACCGTCACCGGCGGCTCGGCGCTGCCCAAGGACGACATCGACCGCATGATGCGCGAGGCCGAGCAGTACGCCGAGGAGGACCGCAAGCGCCGCGAGGCCGCCGAGACCCGCAACCAGGCCGAGCAACTCGTCTACCAGACCGAGAAGTTCCTGCGGGAGAACGGCGACAGGGTGCCCGGCGACACCAGGTCCGAGGTCGAGTCGGCGGTCGCGGAGCTGAAGCAGTTGCTGGAGCGGCAGTCCTCCGACACGGCCGATCTGCGCGCCGGCGTCGAGAAACTCGCCACGGTCAGCCAGAGGATGGGCCAGGCGATGTACGCGCAGACCGGGCAGACCCCCACCGAGAGCACCGCCCAGCACTCCGCACCGCAGGAGGAGGACGGCGTCGTCGACGCGGAGATCGTCGACGACGACAAGGACTCCGGGGACCGCCGGAAAGGCACGGCCTGACAGGCCCGCGCCGGGGCCGCCGGGTCACGGCTTGCGGGCGACGCCCGCGTAGACCGGCACGATCCCCTCCGCCTGGGCCGCCACGTCCTCCGCCTCCGGGCGCCATCCGTGCACCGGGATCACCCCCGGGCCCAGCAGCTCCAGCCCGGTGAAGAAACGGGAGAACCCGGCCAGCGAACGCGGGTGGAAGGGCGTGCCGCTGCGCCGGAAGTGGTGCGCCGCCTGCCCGACGGCCGCCGGGTTCAGGTCCGGGGTGACCTGGGAGAGGATCAGATGGCTGCCCGGCGCGAGGGCGGCGACGTACCGCTCCAGCAGGCCGTACACGTCGTCGCCGTCGGGATCGTCGTCCAGGTAGTGGGTCAGCGCGACCAGCGACAGCGCCACGGGCCGGTCCAGGTCCAGCGACTCGCCGGCCCGGCGCAGCAGCGCGTCCACGTCCCGGACGTCGGCGTGCACGTACTCCGTGGAGCCCTCGGCGGTGCCGTGCAGCAGCGCCTCGGCGTGCCGCAGCACGATCGGGTCGTTGTCCGCGTACACCACGCGGGACTCCGGCGCGACGGCCTGCGCCACCTGGTGCAGATTGGGCTCCGTGGGGATGCCCGTGCCGATGTCCAGGAACTGGCGCATCCCCGCCTCGGCGACGGTGCGCACGGCCCGGTGCATGAACCGGCGGTTGGCGCGCGCCCCGCGCACCGCCGTGTCGTCCGCCGCCAGGATCTTCCGCGCCAGCTCCTCGTCCACCGGGTAGTTGTCCTTGCCGCCGAGCCACCAGTCGTAGACGCGGGCCGGATGCGGGCGGCTGGTGTCGACGGGGGCGTGCGCGGCGTCGGATCCGGTCATGCGCTGTCTTCTCCTCGTGGGTTCGAAGGCTCGCTGTACTCGGTGGTGCGAAGGCTCGCCGTACCCGCTACGGGACGCGCGGTGCCGTGACGAAGACGCCGCCCCCGGCACGCGGGTTGCCCCGCGTCACCGCCGCGGGGCAACCCGCTCAGTAGGTCTCCCGCCATTCCCGCAGCAGTTTCTCCGTGCGCCGGGTCGAGGCGGCCCGCGCCGTCATGTGGTCCAGGACCTCCAGGTGCGCCGAGACCTCCTTGCGGGAGTCCAGGTACAGGGCGCCCGTCAGGTACTCGGTGAACACCATGTCCGGCAGCTCCGGCTCGGCGAACCGGAACAGCGAGAACGGCGCGTACGTCCCCGGGTGCGGGCCGTCGGCGAACTCGGCGACCTGGAGCGTGATCCGGTCCCGGGCGGACCACTCCAGGAGCTTGTCGAGCTGGTCGCGCATCACCCGGCCGTCGACGCTCACCGGGCGCCGCAGCACCGTCTCCTCCATGATCACCCAGAGGTGGGGCGGATCCTGGCGTTCCAGGAGCCGCTGGCGCTCCATGCGCAGCGACACGTGCCGCTCGACCGCCGCGGACCCGGCGGTCCCGATCGTCCCGGCCTCCAGGACGGCCCGCGCGTACTCCTCGGTCTGCAGCAGCCCCGGTACGAAGTGCGGTTCGTAGGACCGGATGATGCGGGCGGCTCCCTCCAGGCTCACGTACAGGCTGAACCACTCCGGCAGCACGTCGTGGTACCGCTGCCACCAGCCCGGCCGGTTCGCCTCCTCCGCGAGCTGGACGAACGCCTCCGCCTCGCTCCCGGACACCCCGTACGCGGTCAGCAGGACCTGGACGTACGGAATCTTCAGCGCCACCTCCGCGGTCTCCATCCGCCGGACGGTCGCGGGCGCCACCCGCAGGACCCGGGCGGCCTCCTCGCGTCCGAGGCCCGCCGCCTCCCGCAACTCCTGCAGCCGCCTTCCCAGCACCACCTGGCCCACGGTGGGTGCGGCCCGCCGCTCACTCACGCCACGCCTCCCCAACGTGCCCAAGTCTGTGATCAGTCTGTCATGTTCCCCCGACACTCTCACGTGTCGCGGAACGGCGGACCGCCCCGCCCGCCTCCGTCCCCGGTCCGTGCGGCATTACCCCGCGGGTAATCGACCGGGTCCCGTCCACCGGGCGATCGTAGGGGCACCGGGTTCCGGGCCGGCGCACTCCGGCCCGGAACCCGGGCCCAGCCGCCGCAACCGATCCCGCCGGAGAGTGATTCGTCATGTCCGCGACCCAGCTTGCCGTGCTCGCCCGCACCGTGGAGCCGCAGCGGATGCTGCGCCGCTTCCTGGCCCTCGACGCCGCGGTGACCGGTGCCAACGCGCTCGCCTACCTCGTCCTCTCCGGACCGCTCGGACGCTTCCTCGGCGCCGACGCCGGCCTGCTCCTCGGGCTCGGCGGGTTCCTCGCGGTCTACGCGGCCGGTGTGGGCCTGGTGGCCGCGCGGCCGCACCCGCCGACGCTCGGCGTGCGGGTCGTCGTCGAGGCCAACCTCGCCTGGACGGCGGTGAGTTTCGCCGCCCTCGCGCTCTGGCTCGACCCGACCGCGGCGGGCGCGGTCTGGACGGTCCTGCAGGCCCTGGCCGTGGCCGGCTTCGCCCTGCTCCAGCACACGGCGCTGAAGGCGCGTCAGCTCAGCCAGGACTGAAGGTACTTGGCCGTCGCCGGGTCCGCCGGGAGGAGCGTCTCCACGGCCAGCTCGGCGACGGTCACGTCCATGGGCGTGTTGAACGTGGAAATCGACGACACGAACGACAGCGTCCGCCCCTCGTGCTCGATCAGCATCGGCAGCGCGAAGTACGCCACCGGCACGTCCGGTTCCGCCGTGTACCTCTCGTCGGTGTCCGGCACCGGGAACGCCGCCACCTCCTCGTACAGCGCCCGCAGCGGCTCGGAGCGGCGCAGCGCGATCTGCCGCCGCATCTGCTCCAGCAGGTGCCCGCGCCACTCCCGCAGATTCAGGATGCGCGGCGCGAGCCCCTGCGGGTGCAGCGTGAGCCGCACCGCGTTCAGCGGTGGCTCCAGCAGCTCCTCGGGGACCCCGTCGAACAGCATCGTGACGCCCCGGTTGGCCGCCACGACGTCGTACATCGCGTCCACCACCAGCGCCGGATACGGCTCGAAGCCCCCGATCAGCCGCTCGATGCCGTCCCGCAGCGTGTCCAGCGCCGGATCGTCCAGCGGGGTCTGCGGGAACCGGGGCGCGTAACCCGCCGCCAGCAGCAGCGCATTGCGCTCCCGCACCGGGACGTCCAGGTGCTCGGCCAGCCGCAGCACCATCTCCTCGCTGGGCCGGGAACGGCCGGTCTCGATGAAGCTGATGTGCCGGGCGGAGGAGTCGGCGCGCAGGGCCAGCTCCAGCTGACTGACCCGCCGCTGCTCCCGCCAGGCCCGCAGCAGCGGGCCCACGCCGTCGGTGGTGGAAGCGGTACCGGATGGAGCAGTGGTCATGCCAGGACCGTAGTCGAGAAGCGGCCGTTCCGGGGAGCCGCACGCCGCTGACCAGGTCCCCGGCGCCCTCCTGTGGCAGCCTGAGGGGCGAGCCCCCCGTGCGGGAGCGACGAGGAGACCGAACCGGCGAAGGAGCGCAGCCCATGCCCGTCGAACCGCTGTCGCAGAAGGAGATCGAGGACCGGCTGGCCGACCTGCCGGGCTGGTCGCTCGACGGGGACCGCCTCACCCGCTCCTACCGGCTGGGGTCGCACTTCGCGGCGGCGGCGATGGTCGTCCACATCGCCCGGGTGCAGGAGGAGCTCGACCACCACTCCGACCTCACCCTCGGCCACCACACCGTGTCGCTGTCCGTGCACACCCACAGCGCGGGCGGCGCCGTCACCGAGAAGGACTTCGAGCTCGCCCGCAAGGTGGAGGACCTGGCCCCCGGACACGGTGCACACTGAGGTGCGTGCTGGACTACGACAAGGAAGCGGCACACTACGACGCCCTGCGCGGCGGTGAGCCACGCGCCGCCGCTGCCGCCGGGGCGGTGCTCGGTCTCCTGCCGGACCACGCGAGTGACCTGCTGGACGTGGCCTGCGGCACCGGCATCGTGACCCGGCGGTTCGCCGCCCGCGACGGCCTGCGGGTGACCGGTGCCGATCTCGCCCCGTCGATGACCCGCATGGCCGCCGCCCGCCTGCCCGGCGCCGTGGTCCGCGCCGACAGCCGCCGGCTGCCGTTCGCCGACGCCCGGTTCGACGCCGTGGTCAGCGTGTGGCTGCTGCACCTCCTGCCCGGCCCCGAGGACGTGCGGGCCGTCGTCGGCGAGTGCGCCCGCGTCCTGCGGCCCGGCGGGGTCTACGTCACCACCGTCGACAAGGGCGCCTCCCACAACGTCGGCAGCGACATCGACGCCGTCCTCGCCGCCCGCCCGCGCAGCCCGGTGCCCGACGCCGCCGCCGACGTCGAGGCCCACGCCGCCGAGCACGG
>NZ_JAPSKQ010000077.1 GCF_031181555.1 Streptomyces sp.
TTGGTGCGCACGAAGGCCGGGCCCTTGCCGGGCTTGACGTGCTGGAACTCGACGACGGACCAGAGCTGGCCGCCTTCGAGCTTGAGCACCATGCCGTTCTTGAGGTCGTTCGTGGAAGCCACGGTTGAGGAATCTCCTGGACTGGACTGACGTGGACGACCCCGGGGCGGCGCACAGCGCGAGGCTAGAGCGCGAGCAGCTCCTTGGTCGTGATGGTGAGTAGCTCGGGTCCGCCGTCCGCCTCGGGGCGTACGACGAGCGTGTCATCGATCCGGACACCACCCCGGCCCGGGAGGTGGACCCCCGGTTCGACGGTGACCGGCACGCAAGCGTCCAGTTTACCCATGGCCGCGGGGGTCAGCCGAGGGTCCTCGTCGATTTCGAGTCCGACGCCGTGCCCCGTGAGGGCGGGGAGGGCGTCGGCGTACCCGGCGGAATCCAGCACGTGGCGCGTCGCGCGGTCCACGTCGCGGCAGGCGGCGCCCGGTACCAGGGACTCCCGTCCGGCGCGCTGGGCGGAGAAGACGAGGTCGTACAGTTCGATCTGCCAGTCCGCGGGGGCCGTGCCGATGACGAAGGTACGGCCGATCTCGCAGCGGTAGCCCCGGTAGGCGGCGCCGAGGCAGACGGAGAGGAAGTCGCCCTCCTCGACGCGGCGGTCGGTGGGCCGGTGACCGCGCCGCCCGGCGTTCGGGCCGGTGGCGACGGAGGTGGGGAAGGCGGGGCCGTCGGCGCCGTGGTCGACGAGGCGGCGCTCCAGCTCCAGGGCGAGGTGGCGTTCGGTTCGGCCGACCAGGATGGACTCCAGCAGCTCGCCGAGGGCCTGGTCGGCGATCTCCGCGCCGATGCGCAGGCAGGAGATCTCCTCCTCGTCCTTGACCACCCGGAGCTGCTCGACCGCGCAGCCGGCGTCGGCCAGGCGCAGCCGGGGGGCGACCGAGCGGATGGCGCGGTGCCGGGTCACGGTGAGGTGGTGCTCCTCGACGGCGAGGGACTCGGCGCCCTGGGCGGCGGCGAGACCGGCCGCCGTGACGGCGGCGTCACCGCCGGCCGGGGTCACGACGTGCACGCGCAGCGCCTCGTCGGGCCGGACCTGCGGGGAGCGGTCGTCGGGCGGCCCGGCACACACCAGCACGTCCTCGGTCCTGCCCAGCAGCAGCACGGCGCCCTCGGGAGCGGTACCCGCGAGGTAGCGCACGTTGGCGGGCCGGGACACCAGCGCCGCCGCGCTGCCGCCCGCGTTGCAGCATTCCCGTACCCGCGTCCGGCGGACCGCGTACACCTCTGACATGACCCGAGCCTATGAGCGGCGGCCGGATACCGCCGGTCGGGAGGTCCGAGTGGGCGTCGCCGCCCGCGCCGCGTCGGCCGCCCCGTGCCGCGGGCGGCCGGGCCGGTGGTCCGGGGCCCCGGTCTCACCAGGCCGGCGGGCTCGCGATCGACCTGGCCAGGACGTCGTCCAGGATCCGCGCCGTCTCCGGTACGTCGAGCTGGGAGTTGTCGATGATCGGGAGCCCCGAGCCGTACCAGCCGGCCATGCGGCCGTGGATGCGGGCGACCTCCTCGTCGCTGAGGCGGCGGTTGCCGGAACGTTCCGCGTTGCGTTCCAGGACGATGTCCAGGCCCGGCAGGAGGACGACCGGCAGCAGGCCGGGGCCCACGTGCCGTTTCCAGCCGCCGAGGCCGACGGCCGGACGGTCGGGGAAGACGGCGTCGTCGAGGATGCACGAGATGCCGTTGGCGAGGAAGTTGCGCGCGGCGAAGCCGCAGGTGCGGCGGGCCAGGCGGTACTGGGCCTCGGAGTTGTCGTTCCACCCCGACTGCGGGTCGGCGAAGCCCGAGCGCACCCACTCGCGTACGTCGTCGAGGCTGATGTGCGCGGTCGGGACCCGGCGGTGGTCCGCCCAGTACTTGGCCACGCTGGTCTTCCCGGCGCCCGCGGGTCCGATGAGCAGCACGGCGATGGCCGTGGCGGCCGGGTCGGGGGGAGCGGCGGCCTGCGGGGCGCTGGGCATGGCGACGGGGCCGCCGGGCGGCAGCGGCACATGGCCGGTGGTGTCCGGCGGCGGGGGCACCGAGGCGTGCTGCGGGCCCGCGGGGGGCGGGGTGGGCCCGGGCGGAGGCGCGGGGTAGCCCGGTGCCGGAGGCGGCACGGGGGCGGGTCCCTGGTGCCCTCCCGGGTGCCGGCCCGGGTGGTGTGCGGCCGGTGACCAGCCGACGGCCGGTCCGTGCCCCGGCTGGTGGGGCGGCGGCAGCGGTGAACCCACTGCGTGCTGCATCCGGTGCCACTCCGTCTCGTTCTTCGGGGCTCGGTTCACCTCCGGGGCGCTTCAGCCCCTTCGGTTCACCCGCCGCAGGCGATGGGCGCTGACAGCAGGGGGTACCCCCCGCGTGCTACCGAACGGTACCGCCCCCGGCCGTCGTTGTGTGAACGGCCGGGGGCGGTGATGAGTGCCCGTCACGGCGAGCCGGTGGCCGGCGCGTCGGGTGAACGCGGATCCCCGGGGCTACTCCCCCACCTCGCCGTACGCGGCGAGCAGGACGGCCGGGTCCGGTCCCTCCAGCACGGTGGGCCTGGCGAGACCGTCGAGGACGATGAAGCGCAGCAGGTCGCCGCGGGACTTCTTGTCGACCTTCATGTTCTCCAGCAGCTTGGGCCACTGGTCGTAGCGGTAGTGCAGCGGCAGGCCGACCGACTCGAGGATCGTGCGGTGGCGGTCCGCGGTCGCGTCGTCGAGACGGCCCGCCAGGCGGCCCAGTTCGGCGGCGAAGTGCATGCCCACCGACACCGCCGCGCCGTGACGCCACTTGTAGCGCTCGTTCTTCTCGATGGCGTGGCCCAGCGTGTGACCGTAGTTGAGGATCTCCCGGAGGCCCGACTCCTTCAGGTCGGAGGAGACCACGTCGGCCTTGACCCGGATGGACCGCTCGATGAGCTCGGCGGTGTGCGGGCCGGCGGGGGTGCGGGCGGCCTGCGGGTCGGCCTCGATGAGGTCCAGGATCACGGGGTCGGCGATGAAGCCGGCCTTGATGACCTCCGCCAGCCCCGAGACGTAGTCGTTGACCGGGAGGGAGTCCAGCGCGGCCAGGTCGCACAGCACGCCGGCGGGCGGGTGGAAGGCCCCCACCAGGTTCTTGCCCTCGGCGGTGTTGATGCCGGTCTTGCCGCCGACGGCCGCGTCCACCATGGCCAGCACGGTGGTCGGGATCGCGATCCAGCGCACGCCGCGCAGCCAGGTGGCGGCCACGAACCCGGCCAGGTCGGTGGTCGCGCCGCCGCCCACGCCGACGATGACGTCGGTGCGGGTGAACCCGGACTGCCCGAGCGCCTTCCAGCAGTAGGCGGCGACCTCCGCGGTCTTGGCCTCCTCCGCGTTGGGCACCTGGACGGCGATCGCCTCGTAACCCTGCTCGGCCAGGTCGGCGCGCAGGGCGTCGCCGGTCTCGGCCAGCGCCTCGGGGTGCACGATCGCCACCCGCTTGGCCCTGGTGCCGATCAGCCCGGCCAGCTCGCCCAGGAGCCGGCGGCCCACCAGGACGTCGTAGGGATCGGTGCCCGCCGTGCCGCCGACGTGGATCCGGGTCACTGCCTCGCTGTTCATGCTTCTTTCAACTCCAGTGCGTCCAGGGCGGCTTCGGCGACCTCTTCGGGCGTGCGGCCGTCCGTGGGCACGACGGCCGTGGCGACCTCCTCGTACAGGTGCCGCCGGGCCTCCATCAGCTCGCGCCACTGCTTGCGCGGGTTGACCGCGAGCAGCGGCCGGGCGACGCCCAGGCCGGTGCGTCTGACCGCCTCCTCGACGTCCATCGACAGGTAGACGACCCGCTGCCCGGCGAGCAGCGCGCGCGTGTCCGCGTCGAGGATCGCGCCGCCGCCCAGCGCCAGGACGCCGTCGTGCCCGGTGAGCGCGGTGCGCACCGCGCGCTTCTCGATCGCCCGGAAGGCGTCCTCGCCCTCGTCGACGAAGATGTCGGCGATGCTGCGGCCCTCACCGGCGACGATGTCCTCGTCGGTGTCCCGGTAGCCGACGCCCAGCCGCTCGGCCAGCAGCTGCCCGACGGTGGACTTGCCCACGCCCATCGGGCCGACCAGCACGATCACCGGTGAGCTCATCGGATGGCCAGGTTGTCGAGGTACGACGTCACGTTGCGGCGGGTCTCGGTGACGCTGTCGCCGCCGAACTTCTCCGCGACCGCGTCCGCGAGGACGAGGGCGACCATCGCCTCGGCGACGATGCCGGCGGCCGGTACGGCGCACACGTCGGAGCGCTGGTGGTGGGCCGCGGCCTCCTCGCCGGTGGCGACGTCCACGGTCTTCAGTGCCCGCGGCACGGTCGCGATCGGCTTCATCGCCGCCCGTACGCGCAGCAGTTCGCCGGTGGACAGGCCGCCCTCCGTGCCGCCGGAGCGGCCGGAGGCGCGCTTGATGCCCTCGTCGGTGGCGAGGATCTCGTCGTGCGCCCGGGAACCGGGCACCCGCGCCAGGTCGAAGCCGTCGCCGACCTCGACGCCCTTGATCGCCTGGATGCCCATGAGCGCGGCGGCGAGCCGGGCGTCCAGACGCCGGTCCCAGTGCACGTGCGAGCCGAGGCCCACCGGCACGCCGTACGCCAGGACCTCCACGACGCCACCGAGGGTGTCGCCGTCCTTGTGGGCCTGGTCGATCTGGGCGACCATCGCCTTCGAGGCGTCCGCGTCGAAGCAGCGCACCGGGTCCGCGTCCAGCTTCGCCACGTCGGCCGGGGTCGGGTACACGCCGTACGGCGCCTTGGCCGCGGCCAGTTCGACGACGTGGCTGACGATCTCGATGCCGGCGGTCTCCTTCAGGTACGACCGGGCCACCGCGCCCAGCGCCACCCGGGCCGCGGTCTCCCGCGCGGACGCCCGCTCCAGCACCGGACGGGCCTCGTCGAAGCCGTACTTCTGCATGCCGGCGAGGTCGGCGTGACCGGGGCGGGGCCGGGTCAGCGGCGCGTTGCGGGCGAGGCCGGACAGCACCTCGGGGTCGACCGGGTCGGCCGCCATGACCTGCTCCCACTTCGGCCACTCGGTGTTGCCCACCATGATCGCGACCGGGGAACCGAGGGTGAGGCCGTGCCGGACACCGCCGAGGAAGGTGACCTCGTCCTGCTCGAACTTCATCCGGGCACCGCGTCCATAGCCCAGCCGTCGCCTCGCCAGGTGGTCCGCCACCATCTCCGTGGTGATCGGCACGCCGGCGGGAAGGCCCTCCAGCGTCGCGACGAGTGCGGGACCGTGGGACTCCCCCGCGGTCAGCCAGCGCAACCTGCTCAACGGTGCTCCTCCGTGCTCGCGCCCCGATATGCCTGTGTACGCGTCTCCTCGCGTACGGCTGCGGCGTGACGGGGTGCGCGGCCCCGGTCCGCCGTCTCCGATCCTCCCACGTCCGGGCCGCGGACCCGGCCGCCGGTCCATCAGACGGACGGGCGGGGAACGGGCCGGGCGGCCGGGTCATCAGGCCGGGCCGTCGCCCTGCCGCCGCTGCCGGGGCGCGTAGGCGCCGAGGAAGTCGGCTCCGCTCTCCTGCTGCCGGGGAGCGTACGGGCCGAGGTGATCGGCTCCGCTGCCCTGCTGCGGCGGCGCGTACCGCCCCAGGTGGTCGGCCCCGCTCCCCTGCCCGTACCGGGCCGCCGCGTGGACCGGCTGCCCGGCGCGGACGGCGCGCCGGTACGCGATCCTGCGCTTGGTCTTGACGCCCCAGGACGCCAGGACGGCGAGCACGACCAGGGCCAGCACCGTGATCTGCACCCAGTCGGGCAGGAAGCCCAGCACGGACTCGAATATCTGGGACTTCACCGACGCCGACGGCATGGCTGCGGACATGGAACGCGTACCCCTCCCCCTGTTCCGCCCCCTGCGGAACCGAAGGTGGATCCTAGCGGGCGGCCAGAGCCCGCTCGCCCGCTTTTCGCATGGCCTCCAGCGGGGCCGGCGCCCGCCCCGTCATCTGCTCGACCTGGAGCACGGCCTGGTGCACCAGCAGGTCGAGCCCGCCGACCACGGCACCGCCGTACGCCGACCAGCGGGCCGCGAGGACGGTCGGCCAGGGGTCGTAGAGCACGTCGAAGAGGGCCGCCGGGCGTTCCGGGACCGACCGGGCGAGGGTGTCGGTGACGCCCGCCGGGGTCGTGGTGACGACCAGCGGGGCGTGCAGCGCCTGCTCGGCGTCGTCCCAGTCGGCGATCCGCACCGTCACGTCGAGCCGCTCGGCCCACTGCCGCATCTCGGCGGCGCGGGCCTCGCTGCGGACGTAGACGGCGACCTCGCCCGTGCAGATCCGCGCGAGCGCGGCGAGCGCCGAGGACGCGGTGGCGCCCGCGCCGAGGATCGCGGCGGTGTCCACCTTGTCGATGCCGTGCTCGCGCAGGGCGGCGACCATGCCGGGGATGTCGGTGTTGTCACCGGTGCGGCGGCCGTCCTGGGCGAAGACGACGGTGTTGACCGCGTCGACCGAGGCTGCGGTGTCGCTGATCGAGTCCAGCAGCGGGATCACGGCCCGCTTCAGGGGCATGGTCAGCGACAGCCCCGCCCACTCGGGACCGAGCGTCTCGAAGAACCCCGGCAGCGCCTTCTCGTCGACCTCGAAGCGGTCGTACGTCCAGCCGTCGAGCCCCAGTTCGACGTAGGCGGCGCGGTGCAGCACCGGGGAGAGGGAGTGCGCGATCGGGGAGCCGAGTACGGCGGCGCGGCGGGGTGCGGCCATCAGTTCCCCCTCGAGGCGTTCCACTTGTCGACCAGCTTCTGGTGCTCGGCGTTGGTCTTGGTGAACTCGCTCGTCTTCCCGTCGAGCGAGATGAAGTAGAACCAGCCGCCGTCCGTGGGGTCGAGCGCGCCCTTGACCGCGTCCTCGCCGGGGTTGCTGATCGGTCCGGGCGGCAGGCCCTTGTAGTAGTACGTGTTGTACGGGTTGTCGTAGTTCCTGAGCTCGCTGAGGCTCAGGTCGATCTCGCTCTGGTTCTTGACGTAGTTGTACGTCGAGTCGAACTCCAGCATGCCGTTGGTCTCGGTGTTGCCGGGTTCGAGGCGGTTGTAGATGACCTCGGCCATCTTGCGGAAGTCGCTGTGGCTGGTGCCCTCGGCCTGGACGAGGCTGGCGACGGTGACCAGCTGCCAGGGGTTCTCCAGCCCGAGACTCTCGGCCTTCTCCTCGACGCCGAGCTTCTCGTAGGTCGCGGTGGCCTGAGCGACCATGCGCTTGAGGACGTCCTCGGGCTTCTGTCCCTTGGACACGCCGTAGCTGGACGGGAAGAGGAAGCCCTCCAGCGGGTCCTTGACGTTCTCGTGGTCCTGCGCCCAGTCCGGCAGACCGAGCTTCTCCCAGTCCTCCTTGGCGACCTTGGCGGTGGTGCCTTTCTCGACCTCGAGACGCTGGTCGATGAGCTCGTAGATGGCGGCGTTGCGCTTGCCCTCGGCGATGACCAGGTTGTTGCGGCTCTTCGGACTGAGCATGAGGGCGACCGCGCTCTCGGCCGACATCTCCTTCTCCAGCGTGTAGACGCCGTCCTGGATCGTCTTGCCCTGGGGGTTGCTCGCCTGGGCCGCGACGAAGGCGTCGACGCTCTTGACCACGCCTTCCTTCTTCAGCACCTGACCGATGACGTATCCGGTGGCGCCCTTGGGGATCGTGACGCTCACCTGCCGGCCGTTGCCGTCCCCCGCGAAGTCCGGGGCGCTGCCGAAACGATCCTGGTAGAACTGGTACCCGAAATACCCGATGCCGCCGATGCCGCCGCCGAGGACCAGGACCACCACGAGGCAGGCGACGCCGTTGCGCCGTTTCTTCTCCTTGCCGCCCCTGCCCCGGCGCTCGCCGCGCCCGCGGCGGTCGCCCGGCTCGTCGTCGTGGTCGCCGTCGTCGTCCCCGCCTCCCGCGAAAAAGGCGTGTTCACCCTGGTCGGGGCCCGGGTCCCAGTCGGTCTGCGGCTCGGGGTCGGCGCGTCGGCGGCCGGGCGGCTCGGGCGGCGGGTAGGCGTCGGGGGTGCCGTAGTGGTCGGCCTGCTCCCCGCCGTACGCCCCGGTCTGCTGCCCGTACGGGTCCGCCGGACCGGCGGCGTACGGATCCTGCGGGGGCGTGCCGACGGGCCAGCCGTTCTGGTCGTACTGCTGCTGAGGGGCGTACTGCTGGTCGTACTGCGGGTACTGCTGCTGCCCGTAACCGCCTTGATCGGCGGCGCCCCAGTCGCCGTACTGCTGCTGCGCCTGCGGCTCCTGCGGATGGTGCTGCGGCCGGCCGTCGTAAGGGGACTGCTGGCCCGGGTGAGCCTGCTGACCCTGCTGGGCCTGCTGTCCTCCCCATCCGTCGTCCCCGTACAACGGGTCGTCCGGATGCCACGGTTCGGAGCCTGGGCCCCGGCCATACTCAGTCATCGATCCCCTAGAGCCGCGAGGCGGCGGTCGCCCGGCCACCTCACGGCCCCGGCTTCCGTCCCGCCTCTCTTTGTGCGGCAGCTGTTCGAACACCGCCGCATCGCGCGGAACGTTACCGTATCGCGATCAGACAACCACTTCGACGCCCTCGCCGGGTGGTTCGTCTGACACCCGTTCGGATTCCAGCGCTTGCTGAAGGATGATCACAGCGGCGGCCTGGTCGATGACGGAGCGTCCCTTCCTGGACTTCACGCCGGAGGCGCGCAGGCCCTGGCTCGCCGTCACGGTCGTCATGCGTTCGTCGACCAGCCGGACGGGGACGGGAGCGATGCCCCTGGCCAGCTGCTGTGCGAAGCCGCGGACCTTGGCCGCGGCCGGGCCCTCGCCCCCCTTGAGGGAGCGAGGGAGACCGACGACGACCTCGATCGGCTCGTACTCCTCGACGAGCTGCTTCAGCCGCCGGTGGGCCGCCGGGACGTCACGGCCGGGGACGGTCTCGACCGGGGTGGCGAGGATCCCGTCGGGGTCGCACGAGGCGACCCCGATCCGGGCGTCCCCGACGTCGATCGCGAGCCGGCGTCCTCTGCGCATGGCTTTCGGCCTTACTTCGCGGTGTCGGCGACGAGCCGCTCGACGGCGTCGACGGCCTCGCCGATGGCGGCGGGGTTCTGGCCGCCGCCCTGGGCGACGTCCGGCTTGCCGCCACCGCCGCCGCCGAGCGTCTTGGCGGCGGTGCGCACCAGGTCACCGGCCTTGAGTCCGCGCTCACGGGCGGCCTCGTTGGTGGCGATGACCGTGAGCGGCTTGCCGTTGACCGTGGTGAACAGGGCGACCACGGCGGCCCGTCCGCCCTGGATACGGCCGCGCACGTCGAGGACCAGCTTGCGCAGGTCGTCGGCGGTGGTGCCGTCCGGGACCCGCCCGGTCACGACGGCGACACCACGGACGTCCTTGGCGGACTCGGCGAGACCGGCGGCGGCCTGGAGCACCTTCTCGGCGCGGAACTTCTCGATCTCCTTCTCGGCTTCCCTGAGCCTGCCGAGCATGGCGGAGACCTTCTCCGGCAGCTCCTCCGAGCGGCCCTTCAGCAGCTCGGTGAGCTGGTTGACGACCGTGTGCTCGCGGGCGAGGAAGTGGTAGGCGTCCACGCCGACCAGGGCCTCGATACGGCGCACACCGGAGCCGATGGAGGACTCGCCGAGCAGCTTCACCAGACCGAGCTGGGCGGTGTTGTGCACGTGGGTGCCGCCGCACAGCTCCTTGGAGAAGTCGCCGATGGTGACCACGCGGACGCGCTCGCCGTACTTCTCGCCGAACTCGGCGATGGCGCCCTGCTTCCTGGCCTCGTCGATGCCCATGATGTCGGCGCGCACGTCGAGGTCACGGGCGAGCACCTCGTTGATCTTCTGCTCGACGTCGGTCATGACCGTCTGCGGCACGGCGGACGGCGAGCCGAAGTCGAAGCGGAAGCGGCCGGGCTGGTTCTCGGAGCCGGCCTGGGCGGCCGTCGGGCCGAGGGCGTCGCGCAGGGCCTGGTGGGTGAGGTGGGTGGCCGAGTGGGCGCGGGCGATGGCCTTGCGGCGCCGGTCGTCGATGGCGGCGTGGGCCTTGGCGCCCACGGTGACCTCACCGACCTGGACGACGCCCTTGTGGACGTAGACGCCGGGAACCGGCTTCTGGCAGTCGCGCACCTCGATGACGGCGCCGGTGTCGGCCTTGATCCGGCCGGTGTCGCCGATCTGGCCGCCGCCCTCGGCGTAGAAGGGGGTGCGGTCGAGGACGATCTCGACCTCGTCGCCCTCGGTGGCGGCCGGCGAGGAGACACCGTCGACGAGGATGCCGACGACGGTGGACTCGCCCTCGGTGTCGGTGTAACCGATGAAGTCGGTGGCCCCGGCCCGGTCGGCGATCTCGCGGTAGGCACCGAGGTCGGCGTGGCCGGTCTTCTTGGCCTGGGCGTCGGCCTTGGCGCGCTCCCGCTGCTCCTTCATCAGGCGGCGGAAGCCCTCCTCGTCCACGGACAGCCCCTGCTCGGCGGCCATCTCCAGGGTGAGGTCGATCGGGAAGCCCCAGGTGTCGTGCAGCAGGAAGGCCTTGTCGCCGGGCAGGACGGTGGAGCCCGCGGCCTTGGTCTCGCTGACGGCGGTGTCGAGGATGTTGGTGCCGGCCTTCAGCGTCTTGAGGAAGGCGTTCTCCTCGGCGAGGGCGACCTTCTCGATCCGCTCGCGGTCGGTGATCAGCTCGGGATACTGCTGACCCATCATGCCGATGACGACGTCGATCAGGTCCTTGACGACCGGGCCGGTGGCGCCGAGCAGCCGCATGTTGCGGATGGCGCGGCGCATGATGCGGCGCAGCACGTAGCCGCGGCCCTCGTTGCCGGGCGTGACGCCGTCGCCGATGAGCATGGTGGCGGTGCGCATGTGGTCGGTGACCACGCGCAGGGAGACGTCCGAGGCGTGGGCGTCGCCGTAGCGGACGCCGGTCAGTTCGGTGGCCTTGTCGATGACGGCCATGGAGGTGTCGATCTCGTACATGTTCTGCACGCCCTGCAGAATCATGGCGAGCCGCTCCAGGCCGAGGCCGGTGTCGATGTTCTTGCTCGGCAGGTCCCCGAGGATCTCGAAGTCGTCCTTGCCGGTGCCCTCGCCCCGCTCGTACTGCATGAAGACGAGGTTCCAGATCTCCACGTACCGCTCGTCGTTGACGGCGGGGCCGCCCTCGGCGCCGAACTCGGGACCGCGGTCGTAGTTGATCTCGGAGCAGGGGCCGCACGGGCCGGGCACGCCCATGGACCAGAAGTTGTCCTTCTTGCCGAGCCGCTGGATGCGCTCCTTGGGCACGCCGACGACCTCGTGCCAGATCCGCTCGGCCTCGTCGTCGTCCTGGTAGACGGTGATCCACAGCCGCTCGGGGTCGAGGCCGTAACCGCCCTTGTCCTGGGGTGTGGTGAGCAGCTCCCAGGCGAGCTTGACGGCACCTTCCTTGAAGTAGTCGCCGAAGGAGAAGTTGCCGCACATCTGGAAGAAGGTGCCGTGCCGGGTGGTCTTGCCGACCTCCTCGATGTCCGGCGTGCGCACGCACTTCTGCACGCTGGTGGCGCGGGCGAAGGGCGGCTTGACCTCGCCCAGGAAGTAGGGCTTGAAGGGCACCATGCCGGCCGGGACGAGCAGCAGAGTCGGGTCGTCCGCGATGAGCGACGCCGAAGGGACGACGGTGTGCCCGCGCTCCTCGAAGAAGCTCAGCCAGCGGCGGCGGATCTCGGCCGACTCCATCAGTGGTCCTCATTCCGGTTGTACGGGTACGTCTTGTACGTCGGTTTGTACGCCGGCTCGTGTGCCGATCCCTCGACGTACGTGGGGCTGTTGCGGTTCTCGATGACGGCGTACCGCCGCGGCGGGGGGAGTTCGCGGTCGACGGGGGCGGTGAGCCCGAGCGCGTCGCCCAGTTCGGCCTCCCGCTGGGCCATGTTGTCGCGGACCTCGAGCGCGAAGTCCACCGCGCGGTCCCTGAGCCGGCCGCCGGCCTCGATCGCCTTGTTCGCCGCGGTCACGGCGAGGTTCTCGGGCGTCAGCTGCTTGAGCTTGCGGTTCACCTTGGTGGTGGCCCACACGCCGGCGGCGACGCCGGTGGTGAACCAGAACGTACGGCGGAACATCGCGGGTCAGTCCCTCTTTCCCCGGGTGCGCTTCTCCCGCCGCGCGCCCGGCACGGCGCGGCCCACGATCACGGTGCGCCTCGGCGCCTTGGCCGGGGCGTCCTCCTTGCGGCCGCTGACGGCCCGGCGGACGCCGTAGCCGAAGGCGGCGACCTTGACGAGCGGACCGCCGAAGGTGGAGGCCACGGTGGTCGACAGCGCGGAGGCGTTGGAGGTGACCTCCTGGACGTCGGAGGCGATCGCGTCGACCCGTTCGATCTGGGTCTGCGCGGAGCGCACCGCCGCGGAGGCGTCGGCCAGCAGCGGGACGGCCTGGTCGGTCACGTCCGCCACGAGCCTGGTGGTCGCCCTGAGCGTCTGGGCCAGCCTCGCGAGAGCCACCGCGAGGAAGGAGACCAGGATCGCCCAGAAGACCGCCACCAGGATTCCGGCCACCTCTCCACCGGACACTGTGTGCAC
Source organism: Streptomyces sp. (assembly GCF_031181555.1). Lineage (GTDB taxonomy): Bacteria > Actinomycetota > Actinomycetes > Streptomycetales > Streptomycetaceae > Streptomyces > Streptomyces fimbriatus. The sequence continues at coordinate 12,506 of NZ_JAPSKQ010000077.1, forward strand.
CCGCTCCCTGAAAACGTGCCTGAACATCGAGAAAGTCGTGTCACCGAGCCTATCGCGCCGGTGATGGGAGTCCGTACCGGATTACCGTCCGGCACCGGTGGAGTTGTGCGAAGCGATTGTACGGAGTGAATACGCTTCAGTACGCTGCGTGTCCCATGCGGGACCTTCGGCACGTTTCCACGCCGGGACACGGCAACCTGCCCCTGGAGCCGGACCCCTTCGTGGGACGCTCCGCGGAGCTGGCCGAGCTGTCCCGGGCGCTCGGCGCCTCACGTCTGGTGACGGTGACCGGGGTGGGCGGGGTCGGCAAGTCGCGCCTGGCCGCCCGCGCCGCCGCGCGGTGCGCGCCCCGGGACGGGGCGTGGCGGGTGGAACTGGCTCCGGTCAGGGACCCGGAGTTCGTGGACCACGCCGTCGTGGAGGCCCTGGGACTGACGGACCACACCACCCGGTCGCCGTGCGAGACACTGCTCGGTCATCTCGCCGGGCGCCGGGTCCTGCTGGTGCTGGACGGGTTCGAGCACCTGGTGGACGCCTGCGCCTCCCTGGTGGCCGAGCTGCTGCGCCGGGCGCCGGGTCTGCGGGTGCTCGCCGTGGGGCGGCGGGCCCTGTCCGTCGCCGGGGAGACGCTGTTCCCGCTGTCCCCGCTGAGCGAGGACGAGGCGGTGGCGCTGCTGGAGGTACGTGCGGGACAGCACGGGGTGCCCGCCGGGGACGGCCGCGAGGCGCGGGCACTGTGCCGGCGGCTGGACGGGCTGCCGCTCGCGATCGAGCTGGCCGCGGGGCGGCTGGGGACGCTGTCCCCGGGGCAGCTGCTGGAACGGCTCGACGACCGGTTCCGGCTGCTGACCGGCGGCTGCCGGGACGCCCTGCCCCGGCACCGCACGCTGCGCACGGCGATCGGCTGGAGCCACGAACTGTGCACGGCCGAGGAGCGGTTGCTGTGGGCGCGGCTGTCGGTGTTCGCGGGACGGTTCGACCTGGAGGCCGCCGAGTACGTGTGCGGCGGGAACGGTCTGCCCGCCGGCGACGTCCTCGACGTGCTGTCCGCGCTGCTCGCGCAGTCGGTGCTGACGCGCGAGGAGACGGCGGCGGGTGTGCGTTACCGGATGCTGGACACGCTGCGCGCGTACGGTGCCGAATGGCTGGAGGCCGCGGGCGACGCGGAGCGGATCGGGCGGCGGCACCGGGACTGGTACGTGGGCCTGGCCACCTGGTGCGAGCTGGACTGGTTCTCGCCGCGGCAGGGCGAGATCGCCGCGCGCATGGAGGCGGAGCTGCCGAATCTGCGCCGTGCCCTGGAGCTGGCTCTGGCCGATCCGGAGGAGGCGCACCTGGGGCAGTTCCTCGCGGGCTCGCTGTGGTTCTACTGGGTCGGCTGCGGACGGCTGTCGGAGGGACGGCACTGGCTGGAGCAGGCGGTCCGGCTGGATTCCGGCCATGAGCAGTCGCGGCTCAAGGCCCTGTGGGTGCTGGGTTACGTGGCGATCCTGCAGGGCGACACGGTGCCCGCGCTGGCGGCGCTCCAGGAGTGCCGCCAGGAGGCGGAACGGGTCGCGAGCGACAAGGCGCTGGCGTACGCCGAGCACCGCACCGGCTGTCTGGCCCTCGTCACGGACGACATGCCGCGCGCGGAAACGCTGCTGCGTTCGGCGCTGGACCGCTACGGGAGGATCGGCGAGCTCAACAGCAATGTCCTGATGGGCCAGGTGGAACTGGCGATGGCACGTGCCTTCCAGGGTGATCTGCCGGAGGCGGTGCGGCTGTGCGAGGACGTGCGCCGGGTCTGCGACGACCACGGTGAGCGGTGGGCCCGCACCTACGCCCTCTACGTCCTGGCGTACGCGGCCTGGGGCGAGGGCGAGCCGGGCAGGGCGCGGAAGCTGCTGACGGACTGCCTGGAGGGGGCCCACGCCTTCCGCGACCTGCTCGGTGCCGTGCTGTCGCTGGAGCTGCTGGCGCTGGTCACGGTGACGGAGGGGGAAGCGGCCGAGGCGGCGGTGCTCCAGGGTGCGGCGGACCGGATGTGGCCCTCGGTGGGGCTGCCGCTGTTCGGTTCGGCCCACTACAACGTGCCGCACGAGCTGTGCGAGGCACGGGCCCGGGAGTGCCTCGGCGACGAGGGGTACGAGGAGCGCCGGCGGGCGGGGACACGGCTCGGCCGGGACGAGGCGGTCCACCGGGCGCTGCGGCGGCCCGGGACGCCGGCCGCCGCGCCCGCGCCGCCCGGTCCGGTGCGGCAGGCGAGCGCGGGTGCCCCCACGCACGAGCCCGCCGCCTCGCCCACCCGGAAGGGCGGGGAGACGGCGGGCTGAGGTACCGCGTGCCTGCTGGGGTCAGCGGGCGTAGTACTCGACGACGAGCTGCTCGTCGCAGACCACCGGGATCTCCTTGCGGTTCGGCTCACGGTCCAGGCGGAACGCCAGGGCCTTGAGGTTCACCTGGAGGTAGCGCGGGATCTCACCGTCGGGGGCGAAGCCACCCTCACGGGCGATCGTGAAGAGGGTCTTCTCCTTGGAGCGGTCGCGGACCTGCACGACGTCGTCCGGGCGGACACGGAAGGAGGGCTTGTCGACCTTCTTGCCGTTGACCTGGATGTGGCCGTGGGTGACCATCTGGCGGGCCTGGTAGATCGTGCGGGCGATGCCCGAACGCAGGACCAGCGCGTCGAGACGACGCTCCAGCTCGATGATCAGGGCCTCACCGGTCTTGCCCTGGACCTTGGAGGCACGCTCGTAGGCGCGGACCAGCTGGCGCTCGGAGACGTCGTACTGCGCGCGCAGACGCTGCTTCTCCAGCAGACGGACCTTGTAGTCCGAGTTCTGCTTGCGGCCACGGCCGTGCTCACCGGGCGGGTAGGGACGGGCCTCGAAGTACTTGACGGCCTTCGGGGTCAGCGCGATGCCGAGGGCACGCGACTTCTTGACCTTGGGGCGGGACTGGTTCGCCATGGAACCGACACCTCGTGTTTTCTGTGCGAATACGGCTTCACCAGGGTTAGGGGAGGTCGCATCCGCAGCCGGGGAAACCCCGCGGGTCCTCGACAAGGACCTGCCGGGCAGCCGCTCCCCTGGTCTGGGCACATACGTGCAGCACGCGAGTGGCCCACCGACCGCTCCCGGGTTCCGGGTGGTGGTGGGCTGCCCGCGACACCGTTCGCCGGTGCGCGACGCTCCTGGAGATCCCGCCGCCTCGCGGCAGTGGGGCTCCGGCTGGATGTCCCGCTCTGGTGGTGCCGGCTCCCCTTGCGGGGTCCGGACACGGGACGCAGCACTCCGGGGAATTCTACAGGGTGGTCAGGACCGCTTCCGACCGAGGTGCTTCCTGGTCCACTCCACGGTGTCCGCGTACCGGGCCTCGGCGCCGTGCCGGGTGGGTTCGTAGTACTGGCGGTCCTTGAGGGCGTCCGGGGCGTACTGCTGCGCGGCGATGCCCTCGGGCAGGTCGTGGGGGTAGACGTACCCCTGGGCGTGCCCCAGTTTGGCCGCGCCCTTGTAGTGCCCGTCGCGCAGGTGCGGCGGCACGGGTCCGGCCAGTCCCTTGCGCACGTCCTCGAGGGCGGCGCCGATCGCGGTGGTGGCCGCGTTGGACTTGGGCGCCAGGGCGAGGGCGATGGTGGCGTGGCTGAGCGTGAGGGCGGCCTCGGGGAAGCCGATCATGGCCACGGCCTGGGCGGCGGCGACCGCGATCGGCAGGGCGTTCGGATCGGCGAGGCCGATGTCCTCGCTGGCGGAGATCATCAGGCGGCGGGCGATGAAGCGGGGGTCCTCGCCGGCCTCGATCATCCGGGCCAGGTAGTGCAGGGCGGCGTCCACGTCGGAGCCGCGGATGGACTTGATCAGGGCGCTGGCGACGTCGTAGTGCTGGTCGCCGTCGCGGTCGTACTTCACCGCGGCCCGGTCGACCGTCTCCTCCAGGGTGGTCAGGGCGATCTCCGCCTCGCCCTTGTCGAGCGCGGCCCCGGCGGCGGCCTCCAGGGCGGTCAGCGCGCGGCGGGCGTCGCCGCCGGCGATGCGCAGGAGGTGGCTCTCGGTGTCCTCGGGGAGGGTGACGGCGCCGTTCAGGCCGCGCTCGTCGGTGAGGGCCCGCTTCAGCAGGTCCCGGATGTCGTCGTCGGTGAGGGGTTCGAGCGTGAGCAGGAGGGACCGGGACAACAGCGGGGAGATGACCGAGAAGTAGGGGTTCTCGGTGGTCGCGGCGATCAGGGTGACCCAGCGGTTCTCCACGGCGGGGAGCAGGGAGTCCTGCTGGGCCTTGCTGAAGCGGTGGATCTCGTCGAGGAAGAGGACGGTCTCCTGGCCGTATCCGCCGGAGGCGCGGCGGGCGCCGTCGATGACCGCGCGGACCTCCTTGACGCCCGCCGTGATCGCCGAGAGTTCGACGAAGCGCTTGTTGGTGGCCTTGGAGACGACGTAGGCCAGGGTCGTCTTGCCGGTCCCGGGCGGTCCCCACAGGATCACCGAGGACGGCCCCGCGGGGCCCGAGGCGCCCTCGCCGACCAGTCTGCGCAGGGGTGAGCCCGGCTTCAGCAGGTGCTGCTGGCCCACCACCTCGTCGAGGGTGCGCGGGCGCATCCGGACCGCCAGGGGGCTGCCGGCCGGGTCCTTCTCCTGGCGTTCTTCTGCTGCGGCGGTGAACAGGTCGGGCTCCACGCTGAAACCCTAAAGGACCGCGCCGACAGCGCGGAGTGCGCGGTCAGCCGGTCCAGAAGTCCCACCAGCGGGTCAGGACCAGCATCCCGATGATGCCGATGTGCAGGACCGGCGGGACCCAGGTGAACTCGCCGAAGAAGCTCTTCAGCCAGCCGGGGGCGGGCAGGAACCCCTTGCGGACGTTGAACGACGTCACGTACCAGAACATGATGATCGTGGCGACCCAGGCCAGGCAGCACCACAGGCACAGGGCGTTGATCCGGTACAGGGACTGGAACATCAGCCAGGCGCAGAAGACGGTGCCGAAGAGCGTGCCGGCGTTGAAGGTGAGCCAGTACCAGCGCGGGAAGCGGGCCCCGGCGAGCAGGCTCATGCCGACGCAGACGACGATGCCGTAGGTGACGAGGCCGAGGATCGGGTTGGGGAACCCGAAGACGGAGGCCTGGTCGCTCTCCATCACGCTGCCGCAGGAGACGACGGGGTTCAGGCTGCACCCGGGCGTGAACGTCTCGCCCTTGACCTTGGCCTCGAGCAGCTTGAACTTGTCGAGCGTGATCACCCACGCGGCGAGCACACCGGCCGCGCCGGTGATCACCAGGAGCAGGGCGAGGGCCCGGCTCGCGCCCTCCGGTCGCGGCGCGGCGGCGTGCTCCGGCGAGGGGGAGGATCCGGGCTCCATGGCGACGTCCTTGACTGTCGTCTTGCTCATCACGCCGATTCCGTCACTAGAGAGTGTGGACCTGCTTCGGGCAGGGCCATTGTGCCGCACGGGGCCGCGGATCCGCCGTTCGCCGGGCATAAGGGCATACGGACGCTCCCCCGTGAGCGTTCGGTTTCGGCCGACGTGTGTGGCACGACCGCACACGCGCTCCATCCGGAAACCCCGGAAGGGCGATGTGGTGTGTGCGGAGTTGACGAAGGCGCCGGACCCCCCCCGGGGCGTCCGGCGCCTTGGACGCCGTGTCAGCCGAGCCGTGACTCCAGTTCCGCGACGATCTCGTTCACTCCGACCGCCGTCTGCTCGCCGGACTCCATGTCCTTGAGCTGGACGACTCCCTCGGCGAGGTCGCGTTCGCCCAGCACCAGGGCATAGCGGGCGCCTGACCGGTTGGCGGCCTTCATCGCGGCCTTCAGGCCCCTGCCGCCGTAGGAGAAGTCGGCGGCGACGCCGTTCTTGCGCAGCTCGGTGACCTTCGCGAACAGCACCCGGCGGGCCTCCTCGCCGAGCGCGACCGCGAACACGCTGGTGGTGGCGGGCAGTTCGAGCTCGACGCCCTCCGCCTCCAGGGCCAGCACGGTCCGGTCGACGCCGAGGGCCCAGCCGACGGACGGCAGCGCGGGGCCGCCGATCATCTCGGACAGGCCGTCGTAGCGGCCGCCGCCGCCCACCGCCGACTGCGAGCCGAGACCGTCGTGGACGAACTCGAAGGTGGTGCGCGTGTAGTAGTCCAGGCCGCGCACCAGCTTGGGGTCGTCCTCGAAGGCCACTCCCGCGGCGGTGATCAGTTCACGGACCTCCTCGTGGTACGCCTTGCAGGCGTCGCAGAGGTAGTCGCGCAGCAGGGGGGCGCCCGTCAGCTGCTTCTGCACCGACTCGCGCTTGTCGTCCAGGACGCGCAGCGGGTTGATCTCCGCGCGGCGCAGGGTGTCCTCGTCGAGGTCCAAACCGCGCAGGAAGTCCTGCAGCGCGGCCCGGTACACCGGGCGGCACTCCTTGTCGCCCAGCGAGTTCAGCAGGATGCGGAAGTCGCTCAGGCCCAGCGAGCGGTAGGCCTGGTCGGCCAGGATGATCAGCTCGGCGTCGAGGGCCGGATCCTCCGCGCCGATCGCCTCGGCGCCCACCTGCGAGAAGTGGCGGTAGCGGCCCTTCTGGGGGCGCTCGTAGCGGTAGTACGAGCCGGAGTACCAGAGCTTGACCGGGAGGTTGCCCGCCTTGTGCAGGTTGGCCTCCAGCGCGGCGCGCAGCACGGAGGCCGTGCCCTCGGGGCGCAGGGCGAGCTTGTCGCCGCCCTTGGTCTCGAAGGCGTACATCTCCTTGGTCACGATGTCGGTGGACTCACCGACACCGCGCGCGAACAGCTCGACGTTCTCGAAACCGGGGGTCTCGATGTAGCCGTAGCCGGAGTTGCGCAGGGGCGCGGCGATCGCCTCGCGGACCGCGAGGAACTTCGCGGAGTCGGGCGGCAGCAGGTCGTACGTGCCCTTGGGGGCCTTGAAGGTGCTCACGGAAGTCTCTCGTCACATTCCTCGTCGGGGAGCCTCCTGGGCTCCCAGGCCGGCGGCCACCTGCCGCAGATAGGGGTTGGTGGCGCGCTCCTGGCCGATGGTCGTGTACTCGTTGTGACCGGGCAGCACCACGGTTGCGTCGTCGAGCGGCAGGACCACGCGGGCCAGGGACTCGAGCATGTCGTCCATGGAGCCACCGGGAAAGTCGGTGCGTCCGATGGAGCCGGCGAACAGCAGGTCGCCCGAGAAGAGGACCGGCGGGATGTCCGCCGCCTCGGGCAGGCCGAAGGTCACCGACCCCTTGGTATGGCCCGGCGCGTGCGCGACCGTCAGCTCCAGGCCCGCCAGCTCCAGCTTCGTGCCGTCGGCCAGCTCACGGACGTCGTCCGGCTCCCCGACGGTCAGCTGACCCATGAGCGGCATGCCGATGGTGCGGCCGATCCCCTTCTCGGGGTCGCTCATCATGTACCGGTCCTCGGGGTGGATCCAGGCCGGTACGTCGTGCGCTCCGCAGACCGGGACGACCGAGGCCACGTGGTCGATGTGGCCGTGGGTGAGGACGACGGCGACGGGCTTGAGCCGATGTTTCTTCAGTGCTTCCTCGACTCCGGGGGCCGCCTCGTGGCCCGGGTCGATGATCACGCACTCCTCACCGGCGGCGGGGGCGACGAGATAACAGTTCGTCCCCCAGGCCCCGGCGGGGAACCCGGCAATGAGCACGATCGTCCTTCGTTTGTGTCGGTACGGGAGGCTTGCGACGGGACTGCGTCCGTGGTCAGAGCCTACCGGCGCTGCCGATTCCTCAGCGAACCCATATACGGTACGGGGCACACGCAGGCGGTCGGCTCACCGCACGCACGCACGCGTACCGGCCGGCACACGAGACGCATGAGGAGAGAACCCGGTGGTCAGCCAGGAACAGCGGCGGCGTCAGCTCGCCCGGGAGAAGTTCTTGCGGCAGCAGCAGCGGCGCACCGAGGCCCGGCGCAAGTCGCGGACCCGCAACTCGGTGATCGCTTCCGTGCTCGGTGTGGTCCTGATCGGCAGCGTCGCGCTGTACACGACCGGGGCGCTCGAGCAGGACGACGACCAGGCCAACGCGAACGCGGAGGCCACCCCGAGCGCCTCGGCGCCGAGCAAGGCGCCGGACCCGTGCGACAAGCCCGCGGAGGGCAAGCCGAAGTCGGAGACCTGGAAGAAGGAGCCGGCGATGTCCATCGACAAGTCGGCGAAGTACACCCTGAAGCTCGACACGACCTGCGGCGAGATCGACGTGGCGCTGAAGGCGTCGGCGGCGCCGCACACCGTCAACTCCTTCGACTTCCTCGCCGGCAAGGGCTACTTCGACCACACCAAGTGCCACCGGCTGACCACCAACGGCATCTACGTGCTGCAGTGCGGCGACCCGACGGGCACCGGCACCGGCGGCCCCGGCTACACGATCCCGGACGAGAACCTGAAGGACAAAAGCCTGAAGGACAACATCTACCCGGCGGGCACGGTCGCGATGGCCAACACCGGGCAGAAGAACAGTGGCGGCAGCCAGTTCTTCCTCGTGTACCAGGACAGTCAGCTCCCGCCCAGCTACACACCGTTCGGCACCGTCTCGGAGGCCGGCATGAAGGTGCTGAAGAAGATCGCCGACGCCGGGGAGAACACCGGGGCGGGCGACGGGGCGCCCAACGCGACGGTCGTCATCGACAAGGCGACCGTCACCGAATCCTGACCCCCAACTGCGAAATTTCGGTCGCGCGGGATGCGGACAGGCGTCCCGTCGGTCGCCTATGTTGGCCGTGACGAAACTGTGGACGATGCCCGGGGGAGCTTCGAGGCCCCTCGCAGGCATCATGTGGAGGAGGCGCTGTGAGCAGCGACCCGTGGGGCCGCGTCGACGAGACGGGGACCGTGTACGTGCGTACGGCCGACGGCGAGAAGGTCGTCGGTTCCTGGCAGGCCGGCTCTCCCGATGAGGCGCTGGCCTACTTCGAGCGCAAGTACGAGGGCCTGGTTGTCGAGATCGGCCTCCTCGAGAAGCGAGTGAAGACCACCGACCTGTCGTCCAAGGACGCCATGGCCGCGATCGACCACCTGCGCGAGCAGGTCGACGCGCATCACGCGGTGGGCGATCTGGACGCGCTCAGGACGCGGCTGGACAAGCTCGTGGCGCTGGTGGAGAAGCGCCGCGAGGAGCGCAAGGCGCAGCGGGCCCGGCAGTCCGACGAGGCGCGTCAGGCCAAGGAGGCGCTGGTCGCCGAGGCGGAGGAGCTGGCCCAGTCCGACCAGTGGCGGGCCGCCGGTGAGCGGCTGCGGGCCCTGGTGGACACCTGGAAGGGCCTGCCGCGGCTGGACCGGAAGTCCGACGACGAGCTGTGGCACCGGTTCTCGCACGCGCGGTCGGCGTTCTCCAAGCGGCGCAAGCAGCACTTCGCGCAGTTGGACGCGCAGCGCGAGGAGGCCCGCCGGACCAAGGAGCGTCTGGTCGCCGAGGCCGAGTCGCTGTCGAACTCGACGGACTGGGGTCCGACCGCGGCGCGCTACCGCGAGCTGATGTCGGAGTGGAAGGCCGCGGGCCGTGCGCAGCGCGAGCACGAGGAGGACCTGTGGAACCGCTTCCGCGGTGCGCAGGACGTCTTCTTCGCCGCCCGCAGTTCGGTGTTCGCCGAGCGGGACGCGGAGCAGGCCGAGAACCTCAAGCTCAAGGAGGAGCTGGCCGGGGAGGCCGAGAAGCTCCTGCCGATCACGGACCTGAAGGCCGCGCGGGCCGCGTTCCGCGCGCTCAACGAGCGCTGGGAGGCCATCGGCCACGTGCCGCGGGACGCCCGGCCGAAGGTCGAGGGCCGGATGCACGCCGTGGAGCGGGCCCTGCAGGAGGCCGAGGAGGCCGAGTGGCGCCGGACGAACCCGGAGGCACGCGCGCGTGCCGAGGGTCTGACCGGCCAGCTCCAGGCCGCCGTGGACAAGCTGAAGGGCCAGATCGAGCAGGCCCGGGCGCAGGGCAACACCGCCAAGGCGGAGAAGCTGGAGCGGGAGCTGGAGGGCCGCCAGGCCCTGCTGGACCAGGCGCTGAAGGGCCTCCAGGAGTTCGGCGGCTGACGCACACGACGAAGGGGCTCCCGTACGCGCGTACGGGAGCCCCTTCGTCGTGTGCGGGCCCCTACGACCGGTTGCGGGCCGACGTCACGCGGTAGACGTCGTAGACGCCCTCCACGCCCCGTACGGCCTTCAGGACGTGCCCGAGGTGCTTGGGGTCGCCCATCTCGAAGGTGAAGCGGGAGGTCGCCACGCGGTCGCGGGAGGTCTGGACGGCCGCGGAGAGGATGTTGACGTGCTGGTCGGACAGCACGCGGGTGACGTCCGAGAGCAGCCGGGAGCGGTCCAGTGCCTCGACCTGGATGGCGACCAGGAAGACGGAGGACTGGGTGGGTGCCCACTCGACCTCGAGGATGCGCTCGGGTTCGCGGGAGAGCGAGTCGACGTTGACGCAGTCGCTGCGGTGCACGGACACGCCGCTGCCGCGGGTGACGAACCCGATGATGGGGTCGCCGGGGACCGGTGTGCAGCAGCGGGCCAGTTTGACCCACACGTCCTCGACGCCCTTGACGATGACGCCCGGGTCGGCGCTGGAGCGGCGCTTGCGGCTGCGCCCGCGGGCCGGCGGTACCGACTCGTCGATCTCCTCGGTGGCCGCCTCCTCGCCGCCGAGGGCCTGCACCAGCTTCTGCACGATGTTCTGCGCGGAGACGTGGCCCTCGCCGATGGCCGCGTACAGCGCGGAGATGTCCGAGTAGCGCATCTCGTGCGCGAGCGTGACGAGGGAGTCGCCGGTGAGGATGCGCTGGATCGGCAGGTTCTGCTTGCGCATCGCGCGGACGATGGCGTCCTTGCCCTGCTCGATCGCCTCGTCGCGGCGCTCCTTGGAGAACCAGGCGCGGATCTTGTTGCGGGCGCGCGGCGACTTGACGAAGCCGAGCCAGTCGCGGGAGGGGCCCGCGCCGGCCGCCTTGGAGGTGAAGACCTCCACCAGGTCGCCGTTGTCGAGGGTGGATTCGAGCGGTACGAGTCGGCCGTTGACCCGCGCCCCTATGGTGCGGTGGCCGACCTCGGTGTGGACCGCGTACGCGAAGTCGACCGGGGTGGCGCCGGCCGGGAGCGCTATGACGTCGCCCTTGGGGGTGAAGACGAAGACCTCGTTGCGGGACAGGTCGAAGCGCAGCGACTCCAGGAACTCGCCCGGGTCCTCGGTCTCCTTCTGCCAGTCCAGGAGCTGCCGCAGCCACGCCATGTCGTTGATGGCGTCCTTGTCCTTGCCGGACGTCTTCGGGGAGTCCGTGCGGATCTTGGACGCGCCGGCGACGGCCTCCTGCTTGTACTTCCAGTGCGCGGCGATGCCGTACTCGGCGCGGCGGTGCATGTCGAACGTGCGGATCTGCAGCTCGACGGGCTTGCCGCCGGGGCCGATGACCGTCGTGTGGAGCGACTGGTACATGTTGAACTTGGGCATCGCGATGTAGTCCTTGAACCGGCCGGGGACCGGGTTCCACCGCGCGTGCACCGTGCCGAGCGCGGCGTAGCAGTCGCGGACCGTGTCCACGAGGACGCGGATGCCCACCAGGTCGTAGATCTCCGCGAAGTCACGGCCGCGGACGATCATCTTCTGGTAGACGCTGTAGTAGTGCTTCGGGCGGCCGGTGACGGTCGCCTTGATGCGGGCCGCCCTGAGGTCCTGCTGCACCTCGTCGGTGACGATGGCGAGGTACTCGTCGCGCTTGGGCGCGCGCTCGGCGACCAGGCGGACGATCTCGTCGTACATCTTGGGGTAGAGGATCGCGAAGGCGAGGTCCTCCAGCTCCCACTTGATGGTGTTCATGCCCAGGCGGTGGGCGAGCGGCGCGTAGATCTCCAGGGTCTCGCGCGCCTTCTTCTCCTGCTTCTCGCGCTTGAGGTAGCGCATGGTGCGCATGTTGTGCAGGCGGTCGGCGAGCTTGATGACCAGGACCCGGGGGTCCTTGGCCATGGCGACGACCATCTTGCGCACGGTCTCGGCCTGGGCGGCCTCGCCGAACTTGACCTTGTCCAGCTTGGTGACGCCGTCGACGAGGAGGGCGACGACGTCGCCGAAGTCGCGGCGCAGGTCCTCCAGGCCGTACTCGGTGTCCTCGACGGTGTCGTGCAGCAGGCCGGCCATCAGGGTGGCCGGGTCCATGCCCAGCTCGGCGAGGATGGTGGTGACGGCGAGCGGGTGCGTGATGTACGGGTCGCCGCTCTTGCGCTTCTGGCCGCGGTGCCAGCGCTCGGCGACCTGGTAGGCGCGCTCGATCTGGCGGAGCGTGGCGTTCTCGATCTTGGGGTCGTTGCTGCGCACGATCCGCAGCAGCGGCTCCAGCACCGGGTTGTACGGGTTCGCGCGCTGTACGCCGAGCCGGGCGAGGCGGGCGCGGACGCGGTTGGAGGAGCCGGAGCGGGCGGGCTGGCCGGTGTTCGGGCGGCCCAGGGGGGCGGAGCGCTCGGGCGATGAGGGTCCCCCCGCGCGGGCGGAGTCGAGAGGGGGGGACGGCTTGGGGCGCGGCTGCTCGGGCTTGTCGACGGGGGCGGCCTGGGCGTGCCGGACCGGCCCTCGGGTGTCGTTCTTCGCCTGGGGCGCGCTCGGCGCGGGCTTGGCCGCGGCCGCCGAGGCGGACTCGGGCTTGGCGGCGGTCAGGTGCTGGGCCTCGTCTGGCAAGAGGGCTCCTCGTGCGCGATCCGGGTCCCCGGTCAGGCTCCGGATACCCCATGGTAGCGATCCCGCGCCTTCCGATGGCCTTCGGAGCGGTGTGAGGACCGTCTACCCGAGAAACGCACGAGGCGGACGCCGGATTCCTCCGGGTCCGCCTCGTGGTGTGGTGAGCGCCTCTCCGTCTGCGCCGTCGCCGGTCAGACGGTGAGCAGCGCCTCCAGCGGTGCGCCGGCCAGGGCCGGTTCCAGACGGGCGCGGCCCCCGAGGAAGCCGAGCTCCATCAGCACGGCGAGGCCCGCGACCTCGGCGCCCGCCCTGCGGATGAGCTGGAGCGACGCCTCGGCGGTGCCGCCGGTGGCAAGGACGTCGTCGATCACCAGGACGCGATCGTCCCCGCAGAGGTCCTCTGCGTGCACCTCGATCTCGGCGGATCCGTACTCCAGGTCGTACGCCTGGCTGAGGGTGGCTCCGGGGAGCTTGCCCGCCTTGCGTACGGGGATGAAGCCGAGGCCCGCACGGACGGCGACCGGGGCGGCGAGGATGAAGCCCCGGGCCTCCAGTCCGACGACCTTCGTGGCGCCGGTGCGCTCGGCGATCCCGGCCAGGGCGTCGGTGAGCGCGGTGAACGCCGCCGGGTCCGCCAGGAGCGGGGTGATGTCCTTGAACATCACGCCCGGCTCCGGGTAGTCCGCCACGTCCCGGATACGGCTGAGCAGCAGCTCCTTGATGTCGGTCATCGGCGCTTCCCCGGGGTTCGGCCCCGGCCGCGGCCGCGCGACGCGGACTGGCTGCGCGGGCCGACGACGGCGGGGGCGGCCTCTTCGTCGTCGTACGCGTCGTCCCCGGTGACCGGGGCGTCCTGGGCCTCGTCCTGGGCCGTGCCCTGGGCCCGCTTGGCCAGGACGCGCTTCTTGAGGGACTTCATCGCCGGCTCGCGCTCCTTGAGGTCGGCGACGAGCGGGGTGGCGATGAAGATCGAGGAGTACGCACCGGCGGCGAGGCCGACGAACAGCGACAGCGAGATGTCGTTCAGCATGCCGGCGCCGAGGACACCGCCACCGATGAACAGCAGGCCCGCGACCGGCAGCAGCGCGACCACCGTGGTGTTGATGGAGCGGACCAGGGTGCTGTTGATGGAGCGGTTGGCGATCTCGCTGTAGGTCCAGCGGGTCTGCTTGGTGATGTCTCTGGTCTGTTCCTTCAGGCTGTCGAAGACGACGACCGTGTCGTAGAGCGAGTAGCCGAGGATGGTCAGCAGACCGATCACCGTGCCCGGTGTGACCTCGAAGCCGACGAGGGCGTAGATGCCGACGGTGATGGTGATGTCGTGGACCAGGGCGACGAACGCGGCGAGCGCCATGCGCCACTCGAAGGCGATCGCCAGGTAGATCACGACCAGGATCATGAAGATGCCGAGGCCCTGCCAGGCCTTGTTGGCGATCTGCTCGCCCCAGCTGGGGCCGACCAGTTCGGCGTTGATCTTCTCCGCGTCGACCTTGAGGTCCTCGGCGAGCCTGTCCTTGATCCTGTCCGAGGTGTCCGTGTCGATACCGGCGACCTGGATGCGCAGGCTGCCGTCACCGAGCTTCTGGACGATGGCGTCGTGACCGGACGCGTCCTCCGCGTACTCCTCGGCCGTGGCGACCGAGACGCTCATGTTCTTCGAGGTGGTGAAGACCGCCCCGCCCTGGAACTCGATGCCCATGTGCAGGCCGCGCACCGCCAGGCCGACGATGGCCGTGATGGTGATCAGGACGGAGATGCCGTACCAGATCTTGCGGTTCTTGACGAAGTCGTAGCCGATCTCGCCGTGGTGCAGTCGGGCGCCGAGGGTGCCGAGCTTCGACATCTCAGACCTCCTTCGTCTCGACAGGACCGGCGGCGGCCGGGACGGGGCGGCGGGTACGGCGCAGCGGCGGCTTGGCGCCCAGGGCCTTCGGATCGAGGCCGGACCACTTGTGGCCGCTCGCGAAGAACTTCCGCCGGGCCATCAGGGTCAGCAGCGGCTTGGTGAACAGGAACACCACCACGACGTCGAGCACGGTGGTCAGGCCGAGCGTGAACGCGAAGCCCTGGACCTTGCCGACGGTGACGACGAAGAGCACCGCGGCGGCGAGGAACGACACGAAGTCGGAGACCAGGATGGTGCGCCGGGCACGCGGCCAGGCCCGCTCCACGGCGGGACGCAGCGAGCGGCCCTCGCGGATCTCGTCCCGGACCCGTTCGAAGTAGACGATGAACGAGTCCGCCGTGATGCCGATCGCGACGATGGCACCGCACACGGCCGGCAGGTTCAGCGCGAAGCCGATGGTCGGGCCGAGCAGCGACATGATCACGTAGGTCAGGGCGGCGGACACCAGCAGCGAGAGGATCGCGATGAAGGACAGGCCGCGGTAGTAGACCAGCAGGTAGAGGACGACCAGGGCGAGGCCGATGGCGCCGGCGATCAGACCGGCCTGCAGCTGCTCACCGCCGAGCGCGGCGGTGACGGTGGTGACGCTGTCCTCGCGGAAGGTCAGCGGCAGGGCGCCGTAGGACAGCATGTTGGCCAGTTCCTGGGCCGACTGCTGGGTGAAGTTGCCGGAGATCTCCGCGTTGCCGCCGGTCAGGGCCTGGCTGACGTAGGGGTCGGAGACGACCTCGCCGTCCAGGACGATGGCGAACTGGTTCTGCGGGGACTGCTTCTGGGCCAGCTGGCCGGTGATGTCGGCGAACTTCTTGGCGCCCTCATCGGTGAAGTCCATCGTGACGGTCCAGCCGGCACCGGTCTGCGTGTTCAGGACCGCCTGGGCCTCGTCGACGTCCGTGCCGTCGACCGCGGCGGGGCCGAGGATGTACTTCTGCCACTGGCCCTGGGAGTTCTGGCCGCAGGCGACGGTCGAGTCGGTGGCCTTGGCACCGTCACCGGCCGTGGCGCGGACGGCCTCCTTGGTGCAGTCGAGCGCGGCGTACTGGGCCTGGAGCTTGCCGTCCGTCTCGCCGGAGGTGCCGCCGGTCGCGGACGGGGAGGGGGTGGCCTTGTCCTCGGCGGCCCCGGCGGAGGCGCTCGCGGAGGCGGAGGGCGTCTCGTCGGCCTTCAGGGCGTCGGTGAGCGCGCGGCCCTGGGTGGTGGAGCTCGCCGACGGGCTGGCGGAGGCGGACGGGGACGAGCCGTCGGTCGCCTTGTCCGTGGCCTTGTCGGTCGCCTTGTCCTCACCGGTGTCCTCGCCCGAGGCGTTTCCGGAGGCGCTCGGCGTGGGGGCGGTCCCGCCGTCGGCGAGTTCGGTGGCGATGACCGGGCGGAAGTAGAGCTTGGCGGTGGTGCCGACCTGGTCCCGGGCCTGCTTGGAGTTCGTGCCCTTGGGAATGTTGACGATGATGTTGTGGGTGCCCTGCGTCTGGACCTCGGCCTCGGAGACACCAAGACCGTTGACACGACGCTCCATGATGGAGACCGCGGTGTCCATGTTGGTCTTGTTGACCGCGGATTCCTGCCCGGCCTCGGGGACCGCCGCGAGCGTGATGCTCGTGCCGCCGGCCAGGTCGATGCCGAGACGCGGAGTGGTGTGCCCGGAGGCGAACATTCCTCCGGTGAGCGCCACGATGGCGATCAGGATCAGGGCCAGCGAGCGCCCGGGCTTGCTCTGGGCGCTCGCGTTCTGTCCCTTTTTGGCTGTGGCCACCTTCTCGTACTCCCTCTCGGGCCGCTTCGCGCCCGGTCGGCGGGCGGGCGGCCATGACATGGTGTCGGGATGCCGTGCGAGCCGGTCGCGTCCCAGGGCGCGCGGGTTCGACCCGCGCGCCCTGGGAGACGACTACTTCGCCCCGGAGTCGCCGTCGGTCTTCTGCGGCTGGTCGTCCGCCTTCGCGTCGGCGGTGGCCGGCTCGTCGGCCGCGTCCTTCTTGCCGAAGTCGACGGGCTTGTCGTCGGAGGCGGCGGCGTCGGAGGACTCGTCGGCCTCGGTGAGGGAGGAGGCGTCGTCGGGGACGATGTCGGCGTCGGACTTCAGGTCGTGCTCGATGCCGTGGACGATGCGGTTGTACTCGTCGTCGCTCAGGACGGCACCGATCGCGTTCTTGGCGAACATCAGTTCCACGCCAGGTCCGGCGTCGAGGAGGACCGTGTCCTCGTTGACCTCCTTGACCGTGGCGTACATGCCCCCGATCGTGCGGACGCCGGAACCGGGCTGCATCTGGTTCCGCATCTCGATGGCCTGCTGCTGCTTCTTCTTGGCCGACCGGGTCATCAGGAACATGGCCCCGATGAGCACAATGAACGGGAGGAGGGTCAGGAGACTCACGGGTCGGAACTTCCTTCACACGACCGCGATGGTGA
>NZ_JAPSKQ010000078.1 GCF_031181555.1 Streptomyces sp.
CCCGACGAGATTCCGTCCTGCCGTCTCATCGCGGCCCTGATCGGCCCCGACGCACCGCAGCCCCCGCACTGGGTGGAGACGGTACGCGTCACCACCTGACGGCCGGCCCGGTCAGTCGCCGCCGGGTCTGCCGAACTCCTCGATCAACTTCGGCAGTTCGGGGTTGACACCCACCGCCTCGCTCTCCTCGATCAGGTGCTCCATGGCCCGTACGTCGGTCTCCAGGGCCGACACCTCGGCCGGGAAGGAACCGTTGTCGATCTGCTGGGCGTACCCGGGCAGCCACTCGGCCACCCCGGCCGCGATCTGCCGCGCGAACGGCGCGTACGTCACGGCGTCGACGCCGGCCGTCCTGAGCAGAGCGGTGCCCTGGAGCCAGGCGTTCAGGACGCTCCACATCATGGCCAGGTCGGCCACGCCGTACAGGGACGCCAGGCCGTGGTCCGCGCCGAGGTGGGTGACGGTGCCGAGCGCCTCGAGCGTCGGCCTGTGCGCCTCGAAGTCCGTCTGCGGGCCGCTGTGCAGAATCACCGCCTCGGCGGTCCCGATGGCCGGCGGAACGGCCATGACGGCGCCGTCCAGGTAACGGGCGCCGCGCTGCTCGGCCCATCGGGCGGCCTCCCTGGCCTGGGCCGAGTCGCCCGAGGTCAGGTTGATCGGCGTCCGGCCGTCGAGTTCGGCGTCGCTCGCGTCGAGCAGCTCGTACACGGCTCGGTAGTCGGTGACGCAGATGATCGTCAGGGGACCCGCCGCGAGCGCGTCGCCGACCGTCGGCGCCAACCGTGCGCCTTCGGGCACCAGTTGGCCGGCCTTGGAGGCCGTACGGTTCCATACGGTCGTGGGATGCCCGGCCTTCAGGAACGCGCCGCCGCGATGCGGTCACGGCTGCAGCGACTGGACGATCAGCTGGACAGGCTCGCCCGGTCCCGCGACGCTCTCGCCGACTACATCGACGCGGCCGAGCGCATGGGCGGCCGGACCCATCCGCCCTTCGACGACGCCGGCCCGGAGCCCGGCCCCGCCGCCCGAGCCGTGCCGACGGCAACGCCGTCGACACGCCCGCCCCCATCCCCGGGGCACCGCCCGGCTGTTCGGTGGCCGGCCGTCCCGGGCGGCCGGCCACCGCACCGGGCCGGTCGGTGAGTCGCGCCCGGACGACGGTGCGGCCGGCCGCTTCGACCTTCCCGGACGATTCCTGCCGGCTCGAAGGCCGCCTGCGGCGCGTTATCGGCGCTTCAGCCGATGCGAGCTCCTGCGCCGCCGACACGGACGCGCGGGTCACCCGCGCGCAGTGTCACCGTGAGCTCGCCGGGGCGGCCCAGGTCCTCGCCCTGGTGCAGGGTGAGCACGGCGTCCTCGGGGACGAGGCCGAGTTCACGGGCGTACGCACCGAACGCGGCGGCCGCGGCGCCGGTCGCCGGATCCTCGACGACGCCGCCGACGGGGAACGGGTCACGGACGTGGAAGACGGTGGCCGACTCCCGCCACACCAACTGGACCGTGGTCAGGTCCAAGCGGTGCATCAGGGCTTCGAGACGCGCGAAGTCGTACGCGAGATCCGCGAGGCGGGCGCGCGTCGCCGCCGCGAGAACGAGATGGCGGGCGCCGGCGAACGCGATACGGGGCGGGAAGGCCGGATCGAGGTCGGCGGCAGGCCAGTCGAGCGCGGCGAGCGCCTCCGCGAGGTCGGCACCGTCGATCTCCTCGACGTGCGGCTCGACGCTGGTGAGCGTGGCCCTGACCGTCCCGCCCTCCTCGGTCACCTCCACCGGAACGGTGCCGGCGCGCGTCGCGAACACCAGTTCCCCGGGGCCGATCCGCTCGGCGAGCGCGACGGCGGCCGCGACGGTGGCGTGCCCGCAGAACGGCACCTCGGCCTTGGGGCTGAAGTAACGGATGCGGTACGCCCGCCCCTCCTGGCCGCCGAGGCCCTCCGGGGGCGCGGTCAGGAACGCGGACTCCGAATATCCGAGGTCGGCGGCGACGGCCAGCATGTCGCCGTCGTCCAGGGCGGTGGCGTCCAGCACGACACCGGCGGGGTTCCCGCCGTCGGGGGTGCTGGAGAAGGCGGTGTAGCGCAGCACCTCGGGCCGCGGCGCATTCGTCGTCATGCCCCTGGCAACCCGAGGTGAGCCCACGGCTATTCCCGGACGCGCGTCTCCGACGAGGCCGGCCCGACGAACCCCGTCCACGCCTCACGCGGGACCGTGACGACGGGCCCGGCGACGGGCTGGGAATCACGGACGTGCACAACGGCCGTACCGCCCGACGGGATCCTCCGCCCCTGCTCGAACGAGGCGAACGCGGACGCCGAGTACCCGCGTCGCCTCCCGGACTCCTCGCGTTCCAGCCCCTCCCGCACCCGCAGCGTCTTCATGGTCTGCCCGAACGCGACGACGACACCCCGCCCCGTCCTCCGGTCACCGCCCGGCTCCGTCGTCGTCCCGGCCGCCCCCTGCCGCTCCACCGGGTCGAGCCTCCGAGACGCGCCCCACCTCGTCTCAGCGGCGAGGGCATCCGGATCGCTCGACGCGGGCTGGACCGGTACGTATCCGTACCCTCGGAGGCCGAACGAGGAGGCCCGCATGTTCCACGGGGTTGCCCGTCCCACCTCGCCGAGACCCTGCTGACGCCCGAGCAACGCGTGGCCCGCGTCGAGCAAGCGCGCCGCCCTGCGGGAATGGAACGGCTACGACCCGAGCGCGAGCGAACGGGCCGCTCCGGACGCCGAGCCGGACCGACCGGCGAGCACGACGCGAGCGCCACGGCCTCGGCCGGGTCCGCGCGCGGGAGGACGGCTCCCCGACCGGCTTCGTCGGCCTCGTCCGGGACGGCGGAGCGCATGCCTTCCTCCTGGACGCCGTGGTCGCCCGGCACTGCCGGGCGAGAGGAGTCGGCGCCGCGCTTGTCGCAAGGGCGGCGGAGGAAGCCCGTGCCGCGAAGCGCGAGTGGCTTCACGCCGACTTCGAGGAGCACCCGCGTTCGTTCTCTTCCGACGCCTGTGGCTTCAGAGGGACGCCGACGGGGCCGGTCGTCCTGCGGCCCCGGAAAGCCCGTGCGTCAGCGCGGACTCTGCAGCAGGCGGAACCGCGCCCCCTCCGGGTCCGCCACCGTGGCGACGCGGCCGCGGTCGGAGTCGCGGGCCGGGTCGAGGACCTGGCCGCCCAGGTGCAGGACGTGGTCCACCGCGTCGTCCGTGTCGGTCACGGTGAAGTACGTCGTCCAGTGCGGCCCCCGGTCCCGCGGCACGGCGCCGCCCGCCCCGTGGACACCGGCCACGGGGCGGCCGTCCAGGTGCAGGGTGACGTAGTCGAAGTCCGCGCAGACCACCGGCTCCTCGTCGTAACCGAACACCGTCTCGTAGAACTTGGCCACGCTCGCCGACTCGAAGGTCGTCAACTCGTTCCAGGCGGGGGTGCCGGGTACGCCGGTGACGGCGGTGCCGAGGTGCGCGGGCACCTGCCAGACGCCGAAGACGGCGCCGGAGGGGTCGGAACCGATCGCCAGCCGCCCGGCGTCGGCGACGTCCAGCGGACCCACCCCGATCGTGCCGCCGCACGAGCGCACGGCCTCGGCCGTCCGGTCCACGTCGGCCGAGGCGAAGTAGGGCGTCCACGCGATCGGCAGATGACGGTCCGGCGGCAGCAGGCCGATGCCGGCCACCTCGCGTCCGTCGAGCAGGGCGCGCACATAGGGGCCGAGCTGCTGGGGGCCGGGCCGGAACTCCCAGCCGAACAGCGCTCCGTAGAACTCCTCGGTCGCGTCCGGCGAGCGCACCATCAGGCTCACCCAGCAGGGTGTGCCGGGCGCGTGCGGCGCCCCGTCGTCCGGGTGGGCGGACCTCCGTGCGTCGGTCATCGTCACTCTCTTCTCGGCCGCCCTCGCGGCGGCCGTGCTCTTCTCGACCCCGGCGGGGGACGTGTCGCGTCCGCTCCGCGGATCGTCTCCGTGCCGGTCCGGACACCGGCCGCGGTCCGCGTGCTCCGTGCACGTGTCCGCGCGACGGGCCCTGTTCCCGGAGGATGCCTGATGCGCGGGTCTTCGTCCTCTTCGGCGCGCTGGCCGACGGGTGCCGATCGGTTGTACAGCATGTGCCCGATCCCGTACGCCTCGTGACCGGAGCTGCCCGGCGGAGCAGAGTAGCCGTACCCGGACGACTCGGCCACCCCGTGCGCGAGGATGGGGGCCATGAACGCCACCATCTCCGCATCCGAACTCGCGCGTGAACTGACGGCCGGGAACCCTCCGGTCCTGCTCGACGTCCGCTGGCAGCTCAGCACGGCCAAGACGGCCGGTGAGCCGTCGTTCGACGGACGGGCCGCATACGAGGCGGGGCACCTTCCCGGCGCCGTCTTCGTCGACCTGGACAGGGAACTGGCGTCCGCACCGGGCGCGCACGGACGCCACCCGCTGCCCGACCTCGCGGAGTTCGGCGCCGCGATGCGACGGGCGGGCGTGTCGTCCGGAACGCCGGTGGTCGTGTACGACGGGGGCATGGGCTGGGGGGCCGCCCGCGCGTGGTGGCTGCTGCGCTGGACGGGGCACCCGGACGTGCGGGTCCTCGACGGCGGACTGCCGTCCTGGGAGGGTCCGTTGGAGACGTCGGAGCCGGCACCGGCCGAGGGCGACTTCGTGCCGGTGCCGTCGGCGACCGGGCTGCTCGACGCCGACGGCGCGGCGGCGCTGGCGCGCTCCGGGGTGCTGCTGGACGCGCGCGCGGGGGAGCGGTACCGCGGCGAGGTGGAGCCGATCGACCGGGTCGGCGGGCACATCCCCGGCGCGATCTCGGCGCCCACGACGGAGAACGTCGGCCCGGACGGCCGTTTCCTGCCCGCCGGGGAACTGCGCGCGCGCTTCGGGGAACTGGGCGTGTCCGAGGGTTCACCGGTCGGCGTGTACTGCGGCTCCGGTGTCTCCGGGGCCCACGAGGTGCTGGCGCTGGCGGTCGCGGGCATCCCGGCGGCGCTGTACGTCGGTTCCTGGTCCGAGTGGTCGTCGGACCCGGAGCGCCCGGTCGCGGTGGGACCGGACCCGCAGTGACCGGAGGCAGGAAAGGGGCGCTCACCGCACGGTGAGCGCCCCCGCCACGCCCTCTACTCCTGCTTCTTGCGCCGCGTCCCGAACACGATCTCGTCCCAGCTCGGCACCGCCGCGCGGCGGCCCGGCCGGACACCGTCCGCCTCGGCCTGGCGGTCGGTGGCACCGATGAGACGGTCCCGGTGACTGCCGACCGAACGGGGCATGAGCACGTCCGCGTAGGCGGAACCGGCCGAGGCCGCGGGAGCCGGCGGCTCCTCCGCCTCGGGTTCGGGGTCGGGCTCCTCGGTGGCGGACTCGGGCGTCCGCTCGGGGACGACCAGGTCGCCCCGGAAGCTCGGCACCGCCTCCAGCAGGCTGGTCAGCGAGTCCCGTTCGCCCGAGGCGGTGGCCGCCGTGGACTCCTCGGCGGGCTCGGACGCCTGCGCGGGCAGGGTCGGCCGCTCGCGGTCGCCGGAACGGTCCAGCGGGCGGTCGCGCGGCAGCCGCGCGATGCGCGGGACGAACGGGAAGCTGGGCTCGGGTGCGGCGAGGTCGTCGGACTCGCCGATCAGCGAGCGCGCCTCGTCGTCGACGGCCTGGACGAGCCGCCGGGGCGGGTCGTACGTCCAGCTCGCCGAGTGCGGTTCACCCGCCACCCGGTAGACCAGCAGCACCTCCCAGGTGCCGTCGTCGCGGCGCCAGGAGTCCCACTGGACGGTGTCCTTCTCGGCGCCGCGCAGCAGCAGCCGCTCCTGGACCGCCTCGCCCAGCGGGGGACCGGAGTTCTCGCCGGGCCGGCGGACCGGGGTCTTGCGGGCGCGCTCGGCCATGAAGGCGCGCTCGGCGAGGACGGGGCCCTCGAAGCGGCGCACGCGGTCCACGGGGATGCCGGCCATCTGCGCGACCTCTTCCGCGGTCGCGCCGGCTCGTATGCGCGCCTGGATGTCGCGGGGGCGGAGATGGCTCTCCACCTCGATCTCGATCTGGCCGAGGCGGGGACGGTCGCCGCGCACGGCGGCGCGGAGCCGTTCGTCGATCGGAAGCGTGTACTCCGTGCTGTCCGCAGCCTTCAGCACCAGCCGTGTGCCGTCATTCGAGACGGCCACGACACGCAGTTCGGGCATGGGGACCTCCCGGGTGGTGCCTGCCGACGTCACGTGCGTCGCTGCTTCCGCTAGTCGAGTGTGGCCTGCCCGGGTGCAGCCTGCCACAACCTTGCCGAGTTGCCCGGCGTGTCGGGCGCGGGCCCTGGATCGCCGTTATGGCACGGTTACCTATTCGCAACGCTAAGTGACCAACTGCGTCACCCTGTGCAACTAGCCCCCTCCCGGCGGTCCTCCAGGGACCCGGGCGCCCTGACGGGAGACCGGACCCAGGGCTCGCAACAGTACTCCATTCGGGCCACGGGCGTGGATGGGCGCGCCGACCGGCTTCCGTCAAGAAGCGCGCCTCGGCCGGAGTTACCCGGCTTCCTCGATCTTGAACGTGGGGAACTTCACGCACGCGCCGGAAACGGGAGGAACACCTTTCGCCCGGGCTAGGCCCCCAGAACCCTCCGCAAGTGGTCGTTCCCGAACCGGCGTTCCGGGTCCAGCCGCTCCCGGAGCGCCGTGAACTCGGCGAAGCGCGGATACACCCGGGAGAAGTACTCGGCGTCCCGCGTGTGGATCTTCCCCCAATGGGGGCGCCCCTCGTGCGCGGTGAAGATGCGCTCGGCCGCGGTGAAGTACCCCCGGTAGGGGGTCCCTCTGAACATGTGGACGGCGATGTACGCGCTGTCGCGCCCGGACGCCGTGGACAGGGTGATGTCGTCGGCCGGGGCGGTGCGCACCTCGACGGGAAAGCTGACCCGCAGGGGCGAGCGGTCGACCATCGCCTTCAGCTCGCGCAGCGTCTCCACCAGGGCCTCGCGCGGCACGGCGTACTCCATCTCCACGAAACGCACCCGGCGCGGAGACGTGAACACCTTGTAGGGGATGTCGGTGTAGGTCCGCGCGGACAGCGCCCTGCTGGAGATCCGCGCGATGGCCGGGACGGTCGCGGGCACCGCGCGGCCGACCCAGTTGGCCACCTGGAAGACGCCGTTGGAGAGGAACTCGTCCTCGAACCATCCCCTGAGCTGCGGCACCGGCCGTTCCGGCCCCGCGCTGCGGTTGTTGCGCTTGGTGTTGGTGTTGCCGGTGTGCGGGAACCAGTAGAACTCGAAGTGCTCGTTCTCGGCGTGCAGCTGGTCGAACTCGGCGCAGACCCGGTCGAAGGGCATCGGCTCCTCGCGGGCCGTGAGCAGGAAGACCGGCTCCACCGCGAAGGTGATCGCGGTGACGACGCCGAGGGCGCCGAGGCCGGTGCGGGCGGCGGCGAAGACCTCCGGGTTCTCCTTCTCGGAGCAGGTGAGCACCGAACCGTCGGCGGTGACCAGCTCCAGGCCCCGGACCTGGGCGGCGATGGAGGCGGAGTCGCGGCCCGTGCCGTGGGTGCCGGTGCTGATGGCCCCGGAGACCGTCTGCTCCATGATGTCGCCCATGTTGGTCAGCGACAGGCCCTCGCGCGCCAGGGCCACGTTGAGCCTCTTGAGCGGAGTGCCGGCCTCGACCGTGACGGTGCCGGCCGCGCGGTCGATGTCACGTATGCCCGTCAAGAGATGAGGGCGTATCAACACGCCGTCGGTGGCGGCTATGGAGGTGAAGGAGTGCCCGGTGCCCACCGGCTTCACCGGCAGGCCGTCCTCGGCGGCCCGGCGTACGGCGGCGGCCAGTTCGTCGACCGAGGCGGGCGCGACCTCCCGCGCGGGACGGGCGGAGACGTTGCCTCCCCAGTTACGCCACGTGCCGTTCTTCGCGCTCGCTGTGCTGCCCAACGGAGCCTCCCCGACCCGGAGCCGGCCGCTTGAGCCGGCGGTACCCGAGGAAACCGACCGCGACCGCGACGGCCCCGGACACCGCCGGAACCCCGTACCCCGCCCGCGCCCCGGCCGCGTCGATCACCCAGCCGGCCACGGAGGAGCCGAGTGCGACGCCGACCGCGAGCCCGGTGCTCACCCAGGTCATGCCCTCGGTGAGCTGCGCGCGTGGTACGTGCTCTTCGATGAGGGACATCGTCGTGATCATCGTGGGAGCGATGGACAGACCCGCAACGAACAGCGCCACGGCCAGAAACGGCAGGTTTCCGACCAGTAGGAGGGGGATCATACTCACGGCCATCGCGCACACGCCCAGCAGCCAACGACGTTCCGCCGCCCCCGCGAAGCGCAGCAGCCCGAACACGGCGCCCGCCGCGCAGGAGCCCAGCGCGTACACGGCGAGCACCACGCTGGCGGCGGCCTTGTGTCCCTCCTCCTCCGCGAAGGCCACGGTGACCACGTCGACGGCGCCGAAGATCGCCCCCGTCGCCACGAACGTCGCGACCAGGACCTGCAGGCCCGCGGAGCGCAGCGCGGTGCCGCCGCCCTTGTGCTCGCGCGGATGGGGCTCGGGTTCGGTGGCGCGCTGCGCGGTCAGCCAGAAGACACCGACCGCCAGGAAGCACGCCGCGAGCAGCGGACCGGCCTCCGGGAACCAGGCCGTGGACAGTCCGATGGAGATGATCGGCCCGAAGATGAAGCAGATCTCGTCCACCACGGACTCGAAGGAGTACGCGGTGTGCAGGCGCGGGGTGCCCCGGTACAGGGCGGCCCAGCGGGCCCGGATCATCGCGCCGACGCTCGGTACGCAGCCGATGCCGGCACAGCAGACGAACAGGGCCCAGTCCGGCCCGTCGTAGTGCGCGGTGAACAGCAGCCCCGCCGCCGCGGTGAGCGAGATCAGCGTCGCCGGGCGCAGCACCCGCCGCTGCCCGTACTGGTCCACCAGGCGGGAGACCTGCGGGCCGGCCACGGCGGCGGCCAGCGCGATGGTGGCCGACAGCGCACCGGCCAGGCCGTAACGCCCCGTGAGCTGGGAGATCATGGTCACCACGCCGATGCCCATCATGGACAGCGGCATCCGGCCGAGGAACCCCGCGGCGGAGAAGGCCTTGCTGCCGGGAGCGGCGAACAGGGCGCGATAAGGGCTGGGCACGGGATCTCCGAAGGTCTCAGTAAGGTGTGACCGCAGTCAATACAGCTTACTTATTAGGTCACCCTAATGCACCGGGGAACGCCATGTCGCGGCCGGCGGCACCCCCGCCCCGTCCCGGCTGTCGGTGCCGGGTGGCAGGATCGAGACATGCCAGACGTGCTCGATGCCACCCCCTACGATGCCCTGCTCCTGCTCTCCTTCGGCGGCCCGGAGGGCCCGGACGACGTGGTCCCGTTCCTGGAGAACGTCACACGCGGACGCGGCATCCCCAAGGAACGCCTGAAGGAAGTCGGGCAGCACTACTTCCTGTTCGGCGGGGTCAGCCCCATCAACGACCAGAACCGTGCCCTGCTGGACGCGCTGCGCAAGGACTTCGCCGAGCACGGTCTCGACCTGCCGGTCCACTGGGGCAACCGCAACTGGGCGCCGTACCTCACCGACACCCTGCGCGAGATGGTCCGGGGCGGCCGCCGCCGCATCCTCGTCCTGGCCACCAGCGCCTACGCCTCGTACTCCGGCTGCCGCCAGTACCGCGAGAACCTCGCCGACGCGCTCGCGGCCCTCCAGGCGGAGGGCCTGGAACTGCCGGTGATCGACAAGCTGCGGCACTACTTCAACCATCCCGGCTTCGTGGAGCCCATGATCGACGGGGTCGTCCGCGCGCTCGCCGACCTTCCCGAGGACGTCCGGGACGGCGCGCACATCGCCTTCACCACCCACTCGATCCCCACCTCCGCAGCGGACACCTCCGGCCCCGTCGAGGAGCACGGTGACGGCGGCGCCTACGTCAGGCAGCACCTGGACGTGGCCCGGCTGATCGCCGACGCCGTCCGGGAGCGCACCGGTGTCGACCACCCCTGGCAGCTCGTCTACCAGTCCCGTTCGGGCGCCCCGCACACCCCCTGGCTGGAGCCCGACATCTGCGACCACCTCGAGGAGCGGCACGCCGCCGGGGTCCCGGCCGTGGTGATGGCCCCCATCGGCTTCGTCTCCGACCACATGGAGGTCCTCTACGACCTCGACACGGAGGCCAAGGCCAAGGCCGAGGAACTGGGCCTGCCGGTGCGCCGCTCGGCGACCGTCGGCGCCGACCCGCGGTTCGCCGCCGCGATCCGTGAGCTGATCGTGGAGCGCGCCGCAGTCGAGCGCGGGCAGGACGTCACGCCGTGCGCCCTGGGCGCCCTCGGCGCGAGCCACAACCTGTGCCCGGTCGGCTGCTGCCCGGCCCGCACCCCGCGCCCCGCCGCCGCGGGCGCCGACAGCCCCTACGCATGAGGAGCCCCGTGACCGACCCCCTGCACGCGGAACTGCTCCGGCTGGCCCGTGAAGCGGCACACCGCGCGGGCGAGCTGCTGCGGAACGGCCGCCCGGCCGACCTGGCGGTGGCCGCCACCAAGTCCAGCCCGATCGACGTCGTCACCGAGATGGACATCGCGGCCGAGAAGCTGATCACCACGCTGATCGCCGAGCGCCGCCCGGAGGACGGCTTCCTCGGCGAGGAGGGCGCCTCCACCGAGGGCACCAGCGGCATCCGCTGGGTGATCGACCCGCTCGACGGCACGGTCAACTACCTGTACGGCCTGCCCACCTGGGCCGTCTCCATCGCCGCCGAGCAGGACGGCGAGACGGTGGTCGGAGCCGTCGCCGCCCCGATGCGGGGGGAGACGTACCACGCGGTGCGCGGCGGCGGCGCCTGGGCCACGGGCGCCTGGGACGGCGAGCGCAGGCTCGCCTGCCGCCCGGCACCGCCCCTGGACCAGGCCCTGGTCTCGACCGGCTTCAACTACGTCGCCGAGGTCCGCACCCACCAGGCCGGCGTGGCGCAGCGGCTGATCCCCCTCCTGCGGGACATCCGGCGCGGCGGCTCGGCCGCGGTGGACCTGTGCGACGTCGCCGCGGGCCGCCTGGACGGCTACTACGAGCGCGGACTGCACCCCTGGGACCTCGCCGCCGGTGACCTGATCGCCCGCGAGGCGGGCGCGCTGACCGGCGGACGCCCCGGAGAGCGCCCGTCGTGGGACCTCACGGTCGCGGCCACCCCGGGCGTCTTCGAGCCCCTCCAGCGGCTCCTGGAGGACTTCGGCGCCTGGCACGACTGACCGGGCCGCAGGCTCCACCCGTTCCGGCGCCCCGCGGGCGAACGGACGAAAAGAGCGGGCCCCGGCGCTGGATCGCCGGGGCCCGCTCCCACGGGCTGATCAGACGCCGGTCGCGCCGACCTCCACACCATGCTCGGCGGCGAGGCGGCGCAGGTCGTCGAGCTCGCCCTCTTCCACCTCGACGAGGAAGTCGTCGCCCTCGTCACGAGCCCGCGACAGATCGGACTCGGTCGCCCTTATGCGCTGCAGAAGTCCTGCGGTGAATGCGTCCATGCTGCGCCCCCTCGTCCTGGGTCGGTGGGTCGGTGGCACGGGGGTGTGCCGTTCGGAAGGGACGATCACGTCTGAAGCGGATGCCCGGCGCCGCACGGCCGGGGGCGACGGTGCCGGACACCCACGCCCGCTCTGCGGAAGCGGTTTGATGCGCACCGCATGGTGGTGCGGTACATGCAGAGCGTGATCGCGGGATGTAAGACCCGT
The DNA here is from genome assembly GCF_031181555.1 of Streptomyces sp. Taxonomy (GTDB): domain Bacteria; phylum Actinomycetota; class Actinomycetes; order Streptomycetales; family Streptomycetaceae; genus Streptomyces; species Streptomyces fimbriatus. The sequence goes on from NZ_JAPSKQ010000078.1 coordinate 11,654, forward strand.
CCTCCCCAAGCTGCCTTCCGCGGAAACCTCACCGCGCGAGAAAATCTCGTATTCCCGTTCCGTTTCCCCGGAGGTTCCACGGTCCCGCACCCGCTCGCCACCGTGGCCGCACCGGCCGCCCACCCGCCTTACAGCCGACTTATGGCCGAAAAAGGCAGGATGGAGGTCAACACACCCATCAGCACCCCTGCACGCGTGCGCCCACCGGCGCCGCCCGGCAGGGCATGAGGAAGGACAAGCGACGTGCGCGTACTCGTCGTCGAGGACGAGCAACTGCTCGCCGATGCGGTGGCCACCGGACTGCGCCGGGAGGCCATGGCCGTCGACGTCGTGTACGACGGTGCGGCCGCCCTGGAGCGCATCGGCGTCAACGACTACGACGTGGTCGTCCTCGACCGCGACCTCCCGCTCGTGCACGGTGACGACGTCTGCCGCAAGATCGTCGAGCTCGGCATGCCCACGCGCGTGCTGATGCTCACGGCCTCCGGCGACGTCAGTGACCGCGTCGAGGGCCTGGAGATCGGCGCCGACGACTACCTGCCCAAGCCCTTCGCGTTCAGCGAGCTCATCGCGCGGGTGCGTGCCCTCGGGCGGCGTACGAGCGTGCCGCTGCCGCCCGTCCTGGAGCGCGCCGGGATCAAGCTCGACCCCAACCGCCGCGAGGTCTTCCGCGACGGCAAGGAGGTCCAGCTCGCGCCCAAGGAGTTCGCCGTCCTGGAGGTGCTCATGCGCAGCGAGGGCGCGGTCGTCTCCGCGGAGCAGTTGCTGGAGAAGGCCTGGGACGAGAACACCGATCCGTTCACCAACGTGGTGCGGGTGACCGTGATGACCCTGCGGCGCAAGCTGGGCGAGCCGCCGGTCATCGTGACCGTGCCCGGCTCCGGCTACCGGATCTGACGCACGATGGCCGCCACCCCCGCGCCCCCCACCGCGCCCCCCAAGCCCACCTGGGACCCGAGGAAGCAGGAGCCGCCCTTCCCGTGGCTGCGTCCGACCATCCGGATACGCCTCACGCTGCTGTACGGCGGCATGTTCCTGATCGCCGGGATCCTGCTGCTGTCGATCATCTACCTGGTGGCCGCCCAGACCCTGCGCACCGGCAGCCAGCCGCTGTACAAGATCGTGGACTTCACCGATCTCAGGGTCACCAGCAGCGACTGTCCGGTGGTGGACAACGGCAATCTGTCGTTGTCCGAGTTCAACGCCGCGATCAGCGACTGCATCGACCGCCAGCGCCAGGCCGCCCTGGACAACCTGCTCAGCCGCTCGCTGCTGGCCCTGCTCGGCCTCGCCGTCATAGCCTTCGCCTTCGGTTACGCCATGGCCGGCCGGGTCCTGTCGCCGCTGGGCCGGATCACCCGCACCGCCCGTGCGGTGGCGGGCTCGGACCTGTCCCGCCGGATCGAGCTGGACGGCCCGGACGACGAGCTGAAGGAGCTGGCCGACACCTTCGACGACATGCTGGAGCGGCTCCAGCGGGCGTTCACCGCCCAGCAGCGCTTCGTCGGCAACGCCTCGCACGAGCTGCGCACCCCGCTGGCGATCAACCGCACGCTCCTCGAGGTGCACCTCTCCGATCCGAACGCGCCGGTGGAGCTCCAGCAGCTCGGCAAGACCCTGCTGGCCACCAACGAGCGCAGCGAACAGCTCGTCGAGGGCCTGCTGCTGCTCGCCCGCAGCGACAACCAGATCGTCGAGCGCAAGACCGTGGACCTCGCCGAGGTGGCCTCCCAGGCCATCGACCAGGCGCACGCCGAGGCGGAGGCCAAGGGCGTGGAGATCCGCGGCACCCGTGAGCCCGCGGTCGTCCAGGGCAACGGCGTGCTGCTGGAGCGGATCGCCCTGAACCTGGTGCAGAACGCCGTGCGCTACAACGTGCCCGAGGGCGGCTGGGTCGAGGTCACCACCCAGGTCCAGCACGGTCAGGCGGTCCTGGTGGTGGCCAACACGGGACCGGTCGTGCCGGCGTACGAGATCGACAACCTCTTCGAGCCGTTCCGGCGGCTGCGCACCGAGCGCACGGGCAGCGACAAGGGCGTGGGACTCGGGCTGTCCATCGTCCGGTCGGTGGCCCGGGCGCACGGCGGGCACATCTCGGCCCAGCCGCGCGAGGGGGGCGGACTCGTGATGCGGTTCACCCTGCCCGTCTGAGATCATGCCGCCGACACACGGGGATGTTCGCTTTGCGCGGAATTTTCGGACCGCCCCCCGGACATTCTCGTGTGTGATCGATCACAGGGGCGATTTTCCGGCCGTCTACTCTGCGTGATCATGCATCCTGCCGGAAGGTCGGGAAAATCCCGGTTTTCAGGGGCCCTGATCACGGGAAGTACACGGTGAGACGCCTTTGAAGTGCGGCATTCGGACCGTGTACGGTCCCCTTCGCCATCCAAGCCGATCACTCATGAGGAGTCCGGTTGGGTGTCGATTGAGTAACAGACCTTGATGTGAGGCAAAATCTCCGCCTCGGGTCGGGCACAAGTCCGGCCTCTCACGCGTTACGTGCGCTGGAGACACCGCAGACACCCAGAGGGGGAGAGCGACATGGCAACCGATTACGACACTCCACGCAAGACCGACGACGACGTCGATTCGGACAGCCTCGAAGAGCTGAAGGCCCGACGGAACGACAAGTCGGCTTCTGCCGTGGACGTCGACGAGTTCGAGGCCGCCGAAGGCCTCGAACTGCCCGGAGCGGACCTCTCGAACGAGGAGCTGGCCGTCCGGGTCCTGCCCAAGCAGCAGGACGAGTTCACCTGCATGAGCTGCTTCCTGGTGCATCACCGCAGCCAGCTGGCCCGCGAGAAGAACGGCCAGCCGATCTGCCGCGACTGCGACTGAGGACGGGTCGGCCGTGACTGGCTCGACCCCTCCCCGGAAGCGCCGCTTTCTCGTGAGGGGAGCGGACAAAGGGCCGCAGGACGGCCCGCAGCACGACGCGCGTGACGACGAGCGGGGCTCAACCGACACCGGGGCGGCCTCGCTCGAACCGGCAGCCGACCGGGGTGACCTCCCGGTGTCCGTGGAGGTCCCCACCCCCGTGGCCCGTCGGCGGGCCGCGGTGTTCCGGGAGAAGGCCAGGGAAGGCGCCCGCAAGGGCGGCATCCGCGCGCGTGCGGGACTGGCGTATCTCGCGGACCGGATCATCGAGATCGCCCCGCGCGTGCCCGTACGGGACCTCCGGACACTGCGCAGGCAGTTCCCCGGGCTCGGTCCGGAGGAGCTCGCGGACAAGCTCGTGGCGGGAGCCGCGAAGGCCACGGCGACCGTCGGGGCCGGGGTCGGCGCGGCGGCGATGCTTCCCGTGCCGCCCGCGATGCCGACGGAGCTGGCCGCCGAGATCACCGGCGTCGCGGCGATCGAACTGAAACTGATCGCCGAACTCCACGAGGTCTACGGCGTACGACCGGCCGGCAGCCTCGCCCAGCGCAGCACCGTGTACCTGAACTCCTGGTCGGAGGAGCGCGGGATCGAGGCGACGAGGCCCTCGACCGTGAACGCGGCGATGAACAGCCGCATGAAGCGCGAACTGCGCCAGCGGATCATGAAGCGCATGGTCCGCAGTCTGCCGAACCTGATGCCGTTCCTGGTGGGGGCCGCCGTCGGCGCGGCCATGAACCGCAGGGACACCAGAAAGCTCGCCGAGCACATCCGGGCGGACCTGCGCAGAATCCAGGTGCCCTGGGACGCGCTGCCCGCGCTCCCTGACCTGGAGCGTCCCGCGGACGCCCTGGAGATGGACCACCTTCCCGAGGACGCCCTCAAGGAACTCGGCGGCCACCCCGGGAAGCACCCCGGGAAGACGGAGACGGAGACGGAGAAGGACGACGGACGCGGGACGCCGTGAAGCGCCTCCCGGGCGGGGCCTCGCCCGCGCGTCCCCCGGTGTGTTCCCCCGGCGCGACTACGCGGCGGCCCTCGCCGCCCGCAGCGCCTCGGCCAGCCGCTCCGGCTCACGGGTCGACAGGAAGAGGTAGGGAGTCGGGTCCTCCGGGTCCGTGACCTCCACGCGCAGCGCCCCGGGGATGTAGGCGCGCAGCAGCATGAAGGAGCGCGGGTCGGCCTTGTGGGTGCGCCAGGCGCGGGCCTGCTCGGCGTCCAGGACCTCCGCCTCGCCCAGCGCCGTCACCGGGATCTTCGCCTCGCCCGCGATCAGACTGCCGCCCACGACCCGGATGCGCACCGAGCCGTAGGCGCTGGCCACGACCGCCGCGACGGCGGTGCCGCCGGCCAGGCCGCCGAGCATCGGCAGCGTGCCGAACGGCAGCAGGATCAGCGCCATCGAGACCCCCACCAGGAAGGAGATCAGCCACCAGGAACGGGGGGCGGTCAGGCGTTCTTCGTACGGGGCGGCGGAGGGCTGCATGGATCCAAGCTTGGCACGGTGCCGGAGCGGGGCCGCAGTCAGGGCGGCCGGCGCGAAGCGCTGTCGGGCGGGGCGGCGGGTGCCGGACGGGCGGGTAAGGTCTGCGGCTGTGAGTGGTACTTCCGCAGCTCTTCAGCCCCCGGCCGACGCCGTGAAACCGGTGCGCCATCCGGACGCCCCCGCACCCGGCGAACTCCTCGGTGCCCACTACGGCCAGTGCTTCGGCTGTGGTGACGAGCAGGTTCACGGGCTGCACCTCCAGGCCCGTGCCGGTGAAGGGGTGTCGATCACCGCCGAGTTCACCGTGCGGGCCGCCCACCAGGGCGCCCCCGGCCTCGCGCACGGCGGTGTGCTCGCCACCGCCCTGGACGAGACGCTCGGCTCGCTGAACTGGCTGCTGCGCGTCATCGCGGTGACCGGCAGGCTGGAGACCGACTTCGTCCGTCCCGTACCGGTCGGCACGACGCTGTACCTGGAGGCGGAGGTCACGGCGGTGGCCGGGCGGAAGATCTACTGCAGCGCCACCGGACGCGTCGGCGGCCCGGACGGACCCGTCGCGGTCCGTGCCGACGCGCTGTTCATCGAGGTCAAGGTCGACCACTTCATCGACCACGGCCGCGAGGAGGAGATCCAGGCCGCCATGAGCGACCCCGACCAGGTCCGGCGCGCCCGCGCCTTCGAGGTGAACCCGTGAGCGAGCCCCGCCGCGGCGAACTCGAGGTGCTGCTCCGGCGCGTCGACCCGGACGTACCGCTTCCGGCGTACGAGCACCCGGGCGACGCGGGAGCCGATCTGCGGACCACCGAGGCGTGCGAACTGGCACCCGGCGAGCGGGCCGTGCTGCCCACGGGGGTGTCTGTGGCCCTGCCCGAGGGGTACGCGGCCTTCGTGCACCCGCGATCCGGTCTCGCCGCCCGCTGCGGCGTCGCCCTGGTGAATGCCCCGGGGACGGTTGATGCCGGGTACCGTGGGGAGATCAAGGTGATCGTGGTGAATCTCGACCCGCGCGAGACGGTGCGGTTCGAGCGCTTCGACCGGATTGCCCAACTGGTCGTCCAGCAGGTCGAGAGGGTCCGCTTCGTACCGGTGGCGGAGCTTCCCGGCTCGGCGCGGGCCGAGGGGGGCTTCGGGTCCACCGGCGGGCACACCTCGCTGGAGGGCGAGAGCGGCACAAGCGGTCAGGCCGCGGTGAGCGGCACAGCGGGTGGGAATCGATACGCTTCGGTCGTATCCGACCGGGAAGGACAGTGACGTGTTCGGACGTCGCAAGAAGAGGGATGCCGCCGAGGGTGCGGCCGGCGAGGCCGAGCAGGTCGTCGACGGTGTCGACGCTGAGGCGGACGGCGAGGGCGAGCGGCTGAGGCTCGAGCCGGCCCCGCGGCCCGACGGACCCTGGGACAGCTCCGAGGTCCGTGACCCCGGCGAGGGCCGGGTCGACCTGGGCGGTCTGTTCGTGCCCGGTGTCGACGGCATGGAACTGCGGGTCGAGGTCGCGGGTGACGCGATCGTCGCGGCCACCGTCGTGCTGCGCGACAGCGCCATCCAGCTGCAGGCCTTCGCCGCTCCCAAGCGTGAGGGCATCTGGGGCGAGGTGCGCGAGGAGATCGCGGCCGGCATCACCCAGCAGGGCGGCATCATCGACGAGGTCGAGGGCCCGCTGGGCTGGGAGCTGCGGGCCCAGGTCCCGGTGCAGCTGCCGGACGGCACCGGCGGCTTCCAGGTCGTGCGGTTCGTCGGTGTGGACGGCCCCCGCTGGTTCCTGCGCGGGGTGATCTCGGGCCAGGGCGCGGTGCAGCCGCAGGCCGCCGGGCTGCTGGAGCAGATCTTCCGGGACACGGTCGTGGTGCGCGGCGAGGGTCCGATGGCACCGCGCGACCCGATCGTCCTGAAGCTGCCGAACGACGCCCAGATGGTCCCGGAGAACGTCCAGCAGGAGGAGGGCTCCCGTTTCGCGGGCGGCATGGGCCAGCTCCAGCGCGGACCGGAGATCACCGAGGTCCGCTAGAGCCTGCCCGGCGGCTCGAGCCGGAACAAGCCGGATCGAGCCCGAGGGACCGGACGGCGTCTTGCGGCCCGGGTGAGCGGGGAGGCGAGGGGACACCCCCTGCCCGAAGAGCCCGGGAGGGCGTGCCGGGGCCCGTGTCTCGGCATGATCCGCCGGACAGACCCTGACTCCGCGCTGCCCCGCGGACTTCCGAACGGGCCGTACCCACCGGGTGCGGCCCTTCGTCATGGGCGGGCACGGCGGTCCGCGCGCGGCTCCCGGGGCCCTCGCGGGCGGAGCGCGGGCAAGGGTCCCCGCGGGAACGGTCCGGACCGACCGTTGAACGACCGGGCACCCGGCGGCGATACTGACGCCCGGTCCAGGGGGAGGGCGGGAAGATGAGCCAGGTGGTCGCCGAGACCATGGTGCGCGTCGAGGGCGTGCACAAGTCGTACGGCACCGGAGCCGCCGCGGTGCACGCGCTGCGCGGCGTCTCCTTCGACGTCCCGCGCGGCGAACTGGTCGCCCTCACAGGGCGCTCGGGTTCCGGCAAGACCACGCTCCTGAACATCGTCGGCGGCCTCGACGCACCCGACCGGGGACGGATCGAGATCGACGGACTCGACATCGCCGGCCTCGACGAGCACGGGCTGCTGGCCCTGCGCCGGGACCGCGTCGGCTTCGTCTTCCAGTCCTTCGGCCTCATCCCGATCCTCACCGCCGCCGAGAACGTCGGCGTCCCGCTGCGGCTGCGCCGGGCCGACCCGCGCGAGCGCGAGGAGCGCGTCGAGCTGCTGCTGTCCCTGGTCGGCCTCGCCGACCACGCGGCACAGCGGCCCGGCGAACTGTCCGGCGGCCAGCAGCAGCGGGTCGCCATCGCCCGCGCCCTCGCCAACAGCCCCTCCCTCCTCATCGCCGACGAGCCGACCGGCCAGCTGGACGCGGAGACCGGGCACTCCGTGATGGAGCTGCTGCGCGCGGTCGTCCGCAGCGAGCGGGTCACCGCGCTCGTCGCCACGCACGACGCGGCCCTGCTCGACCTCGCCGACCGGGTCCTGGAGCTGGGCGACGGCCGGATCGTCGAGCCCTGACCCCGTCGGTCCCCGCGCCGGCGTCAGAGTCGTGTCAAGGACGGGCCCCGGGCCCCGGCCGGCGCCTCCGGGACGTGCTGCCCGGCCGTAAGGTCGACTGCGCCCAGCCAGCACGACCGGAAGACAATGAGGCCATGGGACGCGGCAAGCTTCGGATCCACCTCGGTGCGGCACCGGGCGTCGGCAAGACGTACGCGATGCTGTCCGAGGCGCACCGGCGCGTCGAGCGCGGCACCGACTGCGTGGTGGCCTTCGTCGAGCACCACGGCCGGCCGCGCACCGAGGCGCTGCTGCACGGCCTGGAACAGGTCCCGCGCAGGCAACTGGAACACCGAGGGGCCGTCTTCCCCGAGATGGACCTCGACGCCGTCCTCGCCCGCCGCCCCCAGGTGGCCCTCGTCGACGAGCTCGCCCACACCAACGTCCCCGGCTCGCGCAACGCCAAGCGCTGGCAGGACGTGGAGGAACTGCTGGCGGCCGGGATCGACGTGCTCTCGACGGTCAACATCCAGCACCTGGAGTCGCTGGGCGACGTCGTGGAGTCGATCACCGGCGTCCGGCAGCGGGAGACCGTGCCGGACGAGGTGGTGCGGAGGGCGGACCAGATCGAGCTGGTCGACATGGCGCCCGAGGCGTTGCGCCGCCGCATGGCGCACGGCAACATCTACCAGCCGGACAAGGTCGACGCGGCCCTGTCCAACTACTTCCGCCTCGGCAACCTCACCGCGCTCAGGGAACTGGCGCTGCTGTGGGTGGCCGACCGGGTCGACGCCCACCTCCAGCGCTACCGCAGCGAGCACGAGGTCTCCGCGATATGGGGCTCGCGCGAGCGGATCGTCGTCGGCCTGACCGGCGGGCCCGAGGGCCGGACCCTGATCCGGCGGGCCGCGCGGCTGGCGGAGAAGGGCGCCGGCGGCGAGGTCCTCGCCGTCTACATCGCCCGCGGCGGCGGACTCACCGCCGCCTCGCCGAAGGAACTCGCCGAGCAGCGCACGCTGGTGGAGGACCTGGGCGGCACCTTCCACCACGTCGTCGGCGACGACATCCCGGCCGCCCTGCTCGCCTTCGCGCGCGGGGCGAACGCCACGCAGATCGTGCTGGGCTCCTCGCGCCGCAAGACGTGGCAGTACGTCTTCGGCCCCGGCGTCGGCGCGACCGTCGCACGGGACTCCGGGCCGGACCTGGACGTGCACATCGTCACCCACGAGGAGATCGCCAAGGGGCGCGGGCTCCCGGTGGCCCGCGGCGCCCGGCTCGGGCGGTCGCGCACGGCGGCGGGCTGGGCGGCCGGTGCGGCCGGTCCGGCGGTGCTGGCCGTGCTGCTCAGCGCCGTCGATCCGGGGCTCGCCAACGACATGCTGCTGTTCCTGGCGCTGACGGTCGCGGCGGCCCTGCTCGGCGGACTGTGGCCGGCGCTGGCCTCGGCGGTGGTCGGCTCCCTGCTGCTCAACTACTTCCACACCCCGCCCCTGCACACCTGGACCATCTCCGACCCCAAGAACATCGTCGCCCTCGTGGTCTTCGTCGCCGTCGGCGCGGCGGTGGCCTCCGTCGTCGACCTCGCCGCCCGCCGCACCCACCAGGCGGCCCGGCTGCGCGCCGAGTCGGAGATCCTGTCCTACCTCGCCGGCAACGTGCTGCGCGGCGAGACCGGCCTGGAGGACCTGCTGGAACGGGTGCGCGAGACCTTCGGCATGGAATCGGCGGCCCTGCTGGAACGCGCCGACGACGTCGAACCGTGGACCTGCGCCGGACACGCGGGCCGGGGGCGGCCCGTCGGGCGGCCCGAGGACGCGGACGTGGACGTGCCGGTCGGCGACCACATGGCGCTCGCGCTGACCGGCCGGGTGCTGCCCGCCGAGGACCGCCGGGTGCTGGCCGCCTTCGCCGCGCAGGCCGCCGTCGTGCTGGACCGCCGCCGGCTGCGCGAGGAGGCCGACCGGGCCCGTGCCCTCGCCGAGGGCAACCGCATCCGCACCGCGCTGCTGGCCGCCGTCAGCCACGATCTGCGCACCCCGCTGGCCGGCATCAAGGCGGCGGTCTCCTCCCTGCGGTCCGAGGACGTCGACTGGTCGCCGGAGGACACCGCCGAACTGCTCGCGAGCATCGAGGAGGGCGCCGACCGGCTGGACCACCTGGTGGGCAACCTGCTCGACATGTCACGGCTGCAGACCGGAACGGTCACCCCGCTGATCCGCGAGATCGACGTGGACGAGGTGGTGCCGATGGCGCTCGGCGGGGTGCCCGAGGGCAGCGTCACCCTGGACGTCCCCGAGACCCTGCCCATGGTCGCCGCGGACCCCGGGCTGCTGGAGCGGGCGATGGCCAACGTGATCGAGAACGCCGTCAAGTACAGTCCGCCCGGCGTCCCCGTCCTGGTCGCCGCCAGCGCCCTCGCCGACCGGGTCGAGGTGCGGGTGGTCGACCGCGGGCCCGGAGTCCCCGACGAGGCGAAGGACCGTATCTTCGAACCCTTCCAGCGGCACGGCGACGCCCCGCGCGGAGCCGGGGTCGGCCTCGGACTGGCCGTCGCGCGGGGCTTCGCCGAGGCCATGGGCGGCACGCTCGACGCCGAGGACACTCCCGGCGGAGGCCTCACCATGACGCTCACCCTCCGCGCGGCGGCAGCGGAGTGCCCGGAGCCCGTACCCGCCGCAGAACCGGAAAGGCAGCTCTCATGACCCGTGTGCTGGTGGTCGACGACGAGCCGGCGATCGTGCGCGCCCTCGTGATCAACCTCAAGGCACGCTCCTACGAGGTCGACGCGGCCCACGACGGAGCCGGCGCCCTCCGCACGGCCGCCGCCCGCCACCCCGACGTGGTCGTCCTCGACCTGGGCCTGCCCGACATGGACGGCGTCGAGGTGATCAGGGGGCTGCGCGACTGGACCCGGGTCCCGATCCTGGTGCTGTCCGCGCGGCACGCCTCCGAGGAGAAGGTCCAGGCGCTGGACGCGGGGGCCGACGACTACGTCACCAAGCCCTTCGGCATGGACGAGCTGCTGGCCCGGCTGCGGGCCGCCGTGCGCCGCGCCGAGCCCGTCGGCGACGGGGGCGACACGGTGGTGGAGACCGACACGTTCACCGTCGACCTGGCCGCGAAGAAGGTCAACCGCGGTGGCAAGGACGTACGGCTGACCCCCACCGAGTGGCACCTGCTGGAGGTGCTGGTGCGAGGCGGCGGCCGTCTGGTGGCGCAGAAGCAGCTGCTGCGGGAGGTGTGGGGGCCGTCGTACGGGACAGAGACGAACTACCTGCGCGTGTACATGGCGCAGCTGCGCCGGAAGCTGGAGGCTGATCCGTCACATCCGAAGCACTTCATCACCGAGCCGGGCATGGGCTACCGCTTCGAGAAGTGAAGGTCAGGACGGTGCCGGGCGCGGTGTCCGGCAGAGGCCGGACAGCGGCCGGTTCGGACCGGGGAACCGGGGGGTACGTAACCGTCAGTGCACCCCGGTACGCTTCAGATATGAGTGCTGTTCCTCGTTCCGAGAAGCCGGCAGGCCGGTTCCGGCGCATGCTCGACCGGCTCTCCTCGTCGCAGGAGGACCTGGAGTCCGAGGAGCTGCGCGAGGATGCCGAGACCGCCGGCTGTACGCGGATAGGCGACTGCCAGGACCGGCAGATCGTGTCGGTTACTGGTACCTTGCGCACGGTCACGCTGCGGCCGCGCGCGGGCGTGCCGGCCCTGGAGGCCGAGTTGTTCGACGGCTCCGCCGCGCTGGACGTGGTGTGGCTCGGCAGGCGTTCCATCGTGGGGATCGAGCCGGGGCGCAAGCTGATCGCATCGGGCCGGATCTCGATGAGCCGGGGCCGCCGGGTGCTGTTCAATCCGAAATACGAACTGAGACCCCTCGGACGGGAGTAGCCGGTGACGTCGCTCGACAAGCCGACAACCGAAGACACACCCTCGGACGACGCCCGGGCGGTGACCGAAGCCGCGCTGTTCGAGGCGTTCGGCGGGGTGCGGGGCATGGTCGAGACGGTGCTGCCCGGACTCCTCTTCGTCAGCATCTACACGGTCAACAAGGACCTGCACATGTCGGCGATCGCGGCGCTCGCCGTGTCGCTGGTGCTGGTCGTGGTCCGGCTGGTGATGAAGGACACCGTCAAGCACGCCTTCAGCGGGGTCTTCGGCGTCGCCTTCGGCGTGGTCTTCGCGATGATGACCGGCAACGCCAAGGACTTCTACCTGCCGGGCATGCTCTACACGCTGGGCCTGGCCCTGGCGTACATCATCACCGCGATGGCCGGTGTCCCGCTGATCGGTCTGATGCTGGGCCCCGTCTTCCGGGAGAACCTCTCCTGGCGCACCCGCAACCCCGGCCGCAAGAAGGCCTACACCAAGGCCAGTTGGGCCTGGGGACTGATCCTGCTCGGCAAGAGCGCGATCCTGTTCCCGCTGTACTGGTGGGCGGACACGACCCAGCTGGGCTGGGTGCTGGTCACGCTGAAGATCCCGCCGTTCCTGCTCGCCGTGTATCTGACGTGGGTGTTCCTGGCGAAGGCGCCCCCGCCGATCGACGTGTTCGCGGAGATGGAGGCGCGGGAGCGCGCGGAGAAGGAACGCGAGGCCGCGTCCGCGGAGGAGAACGGCGAGGCGGCGACGCCGGCCGGACGGCACCGCCGGCAGGCGTAGTCCACCGGGCCCCTGCGCCCGCGTCGGCCCGTACGTGCGCGAGGGCGCCCGGAGATCCCGAGATCTCCGGGCGCCCTCGCCGTCGTGGACGGCCGGCGTTCAGCGCGCCGTCTCGTCCCGGCGCACCGAGAGCAGGTCCTCCAGCTGTTCCTCGCGGGCCTGGGCGGCCACGAAGAGCAGCTCGTCGCCCGCCTCCAGGGAGTCCTCCCGGGTCGGGGCCAGCACGCGCGTGCCGCGGATGATGGTGACCAGCGAGGTGTCCTGCGGCCACTGGACGTCCCCGACCCGGGTGCCGGCCAGCGCCGACTCCTCGGGCAGGGTCAGTTCGACGAGGTTGGCGTCGCCGTGGCTGAAGCGCAGCAGCCGCACCAGGTCGCCGACGCTGACCGCCTCCTCCACCAGCGCCGACATCAGGCGCGGTGTGGAGACGGCGACGTCCACACCCCAGGCCTCGTTGAACAGCCACTCGTTCTTCGGGTTGTTCACCCGGGCGACGACCCGCGGAACCCCGTACTCGGTCTTGGCGAGCAGCGAGACGACGAGGTTGACCTTGTCGTCGCCGGTCGCCGCGATGACGACGTTGCAGCGCTGGAGCGCCGCCTCGTCCAGGGACGTGATCTCGCAGGCGTCGGCGAGGAGCCACTCGGCCTGCGGGACGCGCTCGACCGAGATGGCGGTCGGCGCCTTGTCGATGAGCAGGATCTCGTGGCCGTTCTCCAGCAGCTCGCCCGCGATCGAGCGGCCGACCGCGCCGGCTCCGGCAATGGCGACCCTCATCAGTGACCGCCCTCCTCTTCGGGTCCCTTGGCGAACGCCGCCTCGACCCGGTCGATCTCGTCGGTGCGCATCATCACGTGCACCAGGTCGCCCTCCTGCAACACCGTCTGCGAGCGGGGCAGGATCGCCTCGCCGAGCCGGGTCAGGAAGGCGACGCGGACACCGGTCTCGTCCTGCAACTTGCTGATCCTGTGCCCCACCCAGGCCGTGGAGGCGTGCACCTCGGCGAGCTGCACCCCGCCGGTGGGGTCGCGCCACAGCGGCTCGGCGCCCGAGGGGAGCAGCCGGCGCAGCATCTGGTCGGCCGTCCAGCGGACCGTCGCCACGGTCGGGATGCCGAGCCGCTGGTAGACCTCGGCGCGGCGGGGGTCGTAGATGCGGGCGGCGACGTGCTCGATGCCGAACATCTCCCGGGCCACGCGCGCGGCGATGATGTTGGAGTTGTCGCCGCTGGAGACGGCGGCGAAGGCGCCCGCCTCCTCGATGCCCGCCTCGCGCAGGGTGTCCTGGTCGAAACCGACCCCGGTGACCCGGCGCCCGCCGAACGAGGAGCCCAGCCGGCGGAAGGCGGTGGGGTCCTGGTCGATCACGGCGACCGTGTGCCCCTGCTCCTCCAGAGTCTGAGCCAGGGCGGAGCCCACCCTTCCACAGCCCATGATGACGATATGCATCGCGTCACACCGCGCTTCCTGCAGGCCCTTCGACCTTCATGACTCTCGTGCTCATGTCTCTCTTTCGGCTCGCCAGGCAACACATCGCGGCCTGAGTGCGGGCCGCCGGGCAACATCATGCCGGGGGAAGGCGGTTTCGATGCCCTCCGGGGCCCGGCTGACGCGTTCGCCCGCCGAGTCCAACGTATCGGCACCACGGGGGGACGACCGACGCCCGGACGAACCGGAAGGGACGGGAAGAAGCGGGGAAATGCCGCGGGGGGCGTGCGATCAGCGACGCGTGATGCTCCGCACACTCGCCAGGGTGAGGATTCCGAGGCCGAGGAGGGCGGCCGCGGCGCCGATCAGTTCTGCGGTCGTGTGCATGGAACCTCCACGGAGCGGCAACGGACGGGGCTCGGTCATATAGGCATGGAAGTCCCCCGACCTGCGGAATCCGCAGCCCGGTCACCCGGTGATTTCACCCGGAGAGCAGAGGCCGTATGGATGCCGTATGGATGGGGGTGGCGGCTGAGCGGTCCCTCGTTCGAAGGCCTACGATCCTCTGTTGTGTCCAAACTGACCGACGTGCCCAAACGGATCCTGATCGGGCGCGCACTGCGCAGTGACCGGCTGGGCCAGACGCTCCTGCCGAAGCGCGTCGCACTCCCCGTCTTCGCCTCCGACCCGCTGTCCTCCGTGGCGTACGCGCCCGGTGAGGTGCTGCTGGTCCTGTCCATCGCGGGCCTGTCGGCGTACCACTTCAGCCCCTGGATCGCCGCCGCGGTCGTCGTGCTGATGTTCACCGTGGTCGCCTCCTACCGGCAGAACGTGCACGCCTACCCCAGTGGGGGCGGCGACTACGAGGTGGCCAACACCAACCTCGGCCCCAAGGCCGGACTGACCGTCGCGAGCGCCCTGCTCGTCGACTACGTCCTGACGGTCGCCGTGTCGATCTCCTCCGGCATCGAGAACCTGGGCTCGGCGATCCCGTTCGTCGTCGAGCACAAGGTGGCCTGCGCGATCGGCGTGATCGTGCTGCTGACACTGATGAACCTGCGCGGGGTCAAGGAGTCGGGCACGCTCTTCGCGATCCCGACGTACGTCTTCGTCGCGGGCGTGTTCACCATGATCGCCTGGGGAGCGTTCCGCGCGGTGGTGCTCGGCGACGAGATGCGGGCACCGACGGCGGACTACGAGATCAAGCCCGAACACCCGGGCCTGGCCGGCTTCGCCCTGCTCTTCCTGCTCCTGCGCGCCTTCTCCTCCGGCTGTGCCGCGCTCACCGGCGTCGAGGCGATCTCCAACGGCGTCCCGGCCTTCCGCAAGCCCAAGTCGAGGAACGCGGCGACCACGCTCGCGATGATGGGCCTCCTCGCCGTCACCATGTTCTGCGGCATCATCGGGCTGGCCATGGCGACCAACGTGCGCATGGCCGAGAACCCGGGCAAGGACCTGGTCCACGACGGCGTCCCGCTCGGTCCGGACTACGTCCAGCACCCGGTGATCTCGCAGGTCGCCGAGGCCGTCTTCGGCCACGGCAGCCTCCTGTTCATCGTGCTCGCCGCGGCCACCGCGCTGGTGCTGTTCCTCGCCGCGAACACCGCCTACAACGGCTTCCCGCTGCTCGGCTCGATCCTCGCCCAGGACCGCTACCTCCCCCGCCAGCTGCACACCCGCGGCGACCGCCTCGCCTTCTCCAACGGCATCGTGCTGCTCGCGGGTGCCGCCGCACTGCTGGTGTGGGTCTACGGCGCCGACTCCACGCGGCTGATCCAGCTCTACATCGTCGGCGTGTTCGTGTCCTTCACGCTCAGCCAGACCGGCATGGTCCGGCACTGGAACCGCCTGCTGGCCACCGAGAACGAGCCGGCCAGACGCCGTCACATGATCCGTTCCCGGGCCATCAACGCCTTCGGCGCCTTCTTCACCGGCCTGGTGCTGGTCGTCGTGCTCGTCACCAAGTTCACCCACGGCGCCTGGGTGGCGCTGCTCGGCATGTGCATCTTCTACGCGATGATGACGGCGATCCGCAGGCACTACGACCGCGTCGCCGAGGAGATCGCGGCCCCGGACACCCCGAGCGACGACATGGCCCGGCCCTCCCGCGTCCACTCGGTCGTCCTGGTCTCCAAGATCCACCGCCCCATGCTGCGGGCGCTCGCCTACGCCAAGCTGATGCGCTCGGACACCCTGGAGGCGGTCAGCGTCAACGTGGATCCGGCGGAGACCAGGGCGCTGCACGCGGAGTGGGAGCGACGCGGCATCGACGTCCCCCTGAAGGTGCTCGACTCCCCGTACCGGGAGGTCACACGGCCGGTCATCGAGTACGTGAAGAGCCTGCGCAGGGAGTCGCCGCGCGACGTCGTCTCCGTCATCATCCCCGAGTACGTGGTCGGCCACTGGTACGAGCACCTGCTGCACAACCAGAGCGCGCTGCGGCTCAAGGGCCGCCTGCTGTTCACACCGGGCGTGATGGTGACCTCGGTGCCGTACCAGCTCCAGTCGTCCGAGGTGGCCAAGAAGCGCGCCCGCAAGCGGCAGGAGTGGGTCGCGCCCGGTTCGGTGCGGCGCGGTCCGGCGGAGCGGGCGAAGGAGTCCTCCCCGCCCACGTAGACTGGTGGGCTGTTGTCCACGGGCCACGGCCCGCTCACCCGCCGACGATGTTGTGGAGTCACCCCGCCATGCAGGCAGAACCGAGGAAATCACTGGTGGGGGAGGAGTACGAGGTCGAGGTCGGCCCCGTCGCCCACGGCGGTCACTGCATCGCCCGTACGTCCACCGGACAGGTCCTCTTCGTCCGGCACGCCCTGCCCGGCGAACGGGTCGTCGCACGGGTGACGGAGGGCGAGGAGGGCGCCCGCTTCCTGCGCGCGGACGCGGTGAAGGTGCTGGACGCCTCCAAGGACCGGATCGACGCGCCCTGCCCCTTCGCCGGCCCCGGCCGCTGCGGCGGCTGCGACTGGCAGCACGCCAAGCCGGGAGCGCAGCGGCGCCTGAAGGGCGAGGTGGTCGCCGAGCAGCTGAAGCGCCTCGCCGGGCTCACGCCCGAGGAGGCCGGCTGGGACGGCACGGTGGTGCCCGCCGAGGGCGACAAGGTCCCCGCGGGCCAGGTCCCGGCCTGGCGCACGCGCGTGCAGTACGCGGTGACCGCCGACGGCCGCGCGGGACTGCGCCGGCACCGCTCGCACGAGGTCGAGCCGATCGACCACTGCATGATCGCCGCCGAGGGTGTCAGCGAGCTCGGCATCGAGAAGCGGGACTGGACGGGCATGGACTCCGTCGAGGCGATCGCGGCGACGGGCTCGCAGGACCGCCAGGTCATCCTGACGCCCAAGCCGGGCGCGCGTCTTCCGCTGGTCGAACTGGACCGTCCGGTCTCGGTCATGCGCGTCGACGAGCGCTCCGGCCAGGTCCACCGTGTCCACGGCCGCCCCTTCGTCCGCGAACGCGCGGACGGCCGCACCCACCGCGTCGGCAGCGGCGGCTTCTGGCAGGTCCACCCGAAGGCCGCCGACACCCTGGTCACCGCGGTGATGCAGGGCCTGCTGCCCCGCAAGGGCGACATGGCCCTCGACCTGTACTGCGGCGTCGGCCTGTTCGCGGGCGCCCTGGCCGACCGGGTCGGCGAACAGGGCGCGGTCCTCGGCATCGAGTCCGGCAAGCGGGCCGTCGAGGACGCCCGGCACAACCTCGCGGACTTCCCCCGCGTCCGCATCGAACAGGGCAAGGTCGAGTCCGTCCTGCCCCGCACCGGCATCACGGAGGTCGACCTCGTCGTCCTGGACCCGCCGCGCGCGGGCGCGGGCCGCAAGACGGTGGAGCACCTGTCGTCGCTGGGCGCACGCCGGATCGCGTACGTGGCGTGCGACCCGGCGGCGCTGGCACGGGACCTGGGGTACTTCCGGGACGGGGGGTACCGGGTGCGGACGCTGCGGGTGTTCGACCTGTTCCCGATGACGTCGCATGTGGAGTGTGTGGCAATCCTCGAACCTGCGGGCAAGGCGTCCTGACCTGCGTTTTTGTTGTCCGGGTCGGTTGCTCGGCCTGTTTCCCCCGTGCAGCAGTCTGAGTGGACGGACCGACCTTTGTTAGTTCGCTGACCTGCGGATTCGTGAGCACGGTGCTTGCATGGGCAACGCCTTCAGAGGGTCGTTCGGAGACTCTTGACGCTCGGATGACGCTCGAAGCTGAGCTTCTGCTGCACTTCCGCAGTGGCGGTGCGAGCGGTCGGCCGGGGCCGACCGC
>NZ_JAPSKQ010000079.1 GCF_031181555.1 Streptomyces sp.
CGCGCCTGCTGTCGCGGACGCTGGTGAAACTGCGCAAGGGGCTGACCGTCGAGGAGTGACGGGACCGCGTCCCGCGCCCGGTGGGCGCCGGATGTCCCCGCGGACACCGGGCGCCCGCCGGGCACGGAACGCACCTCATTACCCCCGCTCACCCCTTTCCCCCGAGGCCTCTTCCTCCACCACGGGCACGCCGAACCGGCCGGCAGGTCAGAAACCCGGACCGGGCCGCCGTGCGGCGGCCCGGGTGCGAGGGGGCGGTGGATGGCTCGGGACGACGGAACCGCCCACGGCGACGCGTCCGGTGAACGGGTCCTCGGACGCACACGCCGGTGCGCACGTCGGCGCGTCCGGCACCCGGCTGACGGAGGCGCTGCGCGCCGACACCCCGACCGCGTACGCGGCCCTGCGGGAACTGCGCACCCGGCCCCCTCCCCCACCCGCGCCGCACCGGCACCCCGGCCGCCGGGCGGTACGTACGCGCAGGTGGTGAACCCCGCCTCGGGCCTGTGCCTGAGCATCGACGGCGACCCGGAGAACCGGACGGACGTCGTCACCGCCCGCTGCTCCTCCCCACCCGCCCAACGGTGGCGGTTCGACGCCGCGCGCGGCGTGCTGCAGTCGTCCGCCGATCCGGACCACTGCCTGGACAGCCGCGGTGCGGTGGACCGGGGCGTCGGCATCTGGGCGTGCGACTCGGTGGACGGGCGCAACGGGCAGAACCTGCGTTTCGCCGTCGGCACCCGCGGGGTGATCCGCCCGGCCGTCGCGCCGGACCACGCCGTGGCGCCGGCCGGCGGCGACTCGCTCGCCCTGGCCGGGAGGCGGGGCGGACGGACCGGCGGTGGCGGGCGGGAGCGGTCTGGACGCCCGGCTCAGACCACGCGGACGCCTCGCCGCCAGACCCCCGCGACCAGGGGGACGCCGGGGCGGTAGGCGAGGTGGACGTGGCTCGGGGCGTCGAGGAGGAGCAGGTCGGCGCGGGCGCCGGGAGCGAGGCGGCCGATGTCGGTGCGGCGCAGGGCCGCCGCGCCGCCCGCCGTGGCCGACCAGACGGCCTCGTCCGGCGTCATGCCCATGTCCCGCACGGCGAGCGCGACGCAGAACGGCACCGAGGACGTGAAGGACGACCCCGGATTGCAGTCCGTGGACAGCGCGACGGTGACGCCCGCGTCGAGCAGCCGGCGCGCGTCGGGCCACTCGGCGCGGGTGGAGAACTCGGCACCGGGGAGCAGTGTGGCGACGGTCGCGCTGTTCGCCAGCGCGTCCACGTCGGCGTCGGTGAGGTGGGTGCAGTGGTCGGCGCTGGCCGCGTCGAGTTCCACGGCGAGCTGGACGCCGGGGCCGTGGGAGAGCTGGTTGGCGTGGACGCGCGGGTGCAGGCCCCTGGCCTTTCCGGCGGTGAGGACGGCGCGGGCCTGGTCGCCGTCGAAGGCGCCCTTCTCGCAGAAGACGTCGATCCAGCGGGCGTGCGGGGCGCAGGCGTCGAGCATCTCACCGGTGACCAGGTCCACGTAGGCGGCCGGGTCCCCGGCGTACTCGGGCGCGACGATGTGGGCGCCGAGGTAGGTGACCTCGTCGGTGTGGCGGGCGGCCAGGCGCAGGGCGCGGGCCTCGTCCTCGACGGTGAGGCCGTAGCCGGACTTGGTCTCGAAGGTCGTGGTGCCCTGGCGGAGCGCCTCGGCGAGGAGACGGGTGAGGTTCCCCTCCAGCTCCGTGTCGGTGGCGGCCCGGGTGGCGGCGACGGTGGTGCGGATGCCGCCCGCGCCGTAGGGGCGGCCGGACATGCGGGCGTTGAACTCCTCGGTGCGGTCGCCCGCGAAGACCAGGTGGGAGTGGGAGTCGACGAAGCCCGGGAGCACCGCCCGGCCTTCGGCGTCGACCCGGTTGTCAGTGGCGGGTGCTTTGCTTGATGCACCGGTCCACACGACCCGGTCGCCCTCGATGACGACGGCCGCGTCCCGGACGAGTCCGAGGGGGGAGAGGTCACCGAGGGAGGGGTCGTTGGTGACGAGTGCGGCGATGTTGGTGATGGCGGTGCTGCTGCTCATGACGTCCTCGTGGGTTGCCGTGGTCGGGGCGGGCGGCGTGCCGGTCAGTCCCGCAGGGCGGCGACGGACCGCGCCAGGGCCTGCGGCACATCGGGCACGAGCGTGTGCGCCCCGTCGCGGACGACGTGCCGTCCTGCGACGACGGTGTGCCGTACGTCCGCCGCGGTCGCCGCGAATACGGCCGTCTCGGCGCCGAGTGCGGGCGGCGGCCCCGCCGTTCTGACCGAGTCGAGCGCGAGCGTGGTGAAGTCCGCGAGGGCGCCCGGCCGGAGGGTGCCCGCGTCGTGCCAGCCGAGGGCGGCGTGGCCGTCGGCGGTGGCGGCCCGCAGCAGCGCCGCCGCGGTCCAGTGGCCGCGGGTCCGGCTGCGCAGCCGCTCGTTGAGCTCCATCGCGCGGGCCTCTTCGAGCAGGTCGATCACGGCGTGGCTGTCGGAGCCGAGGCTCAGCGGCGAACCGGCCCGCTGGAGGGCGACGGCGGGCCCGATGCCGTCGGCGAGGTCCCGTTCCGTCGTCGGGCACATGCACGTGCCGGTACCGCTGCCGCCGATCAGGGCGATGTCCTCGTCGGTGAGGTGCGTGTTGTGGACGCCGGTGGTGCGGGGGCCGAGGACGCCGTGGTCGGCGAGGAGCCGGGTGGGAGTGCGGCCGTGCGCCTCGCGGCAGGCGTCGTTCTCGGCGGTCTGCTCGGACAGGTGCACGTGCAGCGGGGCCTGCCGCTCCTCCGCCCACCGTGCCACGGTCGCCAACTGGCCGGCGGGCACGGCCCGTACGGAGTGGACGGCGGCGCCGATCCGCGCGTGATCCCGTTCCTTGAGAACTGCACAGCGTTCGGCCCAGGCCTCCGCGGTCCCGTCGGAGAAGCGGAGCTGATGGGTGTTCGGGGGCTGCCCGAAGCCGGCGGACAGGTAGCAGGTGTCGAGAAGGGTGATGCGGATCCCGGCCTCGGCGGCGGCCGCGATCAGGGCCTCGCCCATGACGTTGGGGTCGGCGTAGGGGGTGCCGCCGGGGGCGTGGTGCACGTAGTGGAACTCGCCGACGGCGGTGATGCCGGCGAGGGCCATCTCGGCGTACGCCGCGCGGGCGAGCGAGTGGTAGCTGTCCGGGGTGAGCCTCTCGGCGCATCCGTACATCGCCTCGCGCCACGTCCAGAACGTGTCGGGCGCCCGCTCGCCGTCCGCTCCCCGCGCACGCGGGGACGGTCCGGTGCCGGCGCCGGCCTGGACGGTGCCGCGCAGGGCCCGGTGGAAGGCGTGCGAGTGGGTGTTGGCGAGCCCGGGGAGGGTGAGCCCCCGCAGGACCTCGGCGCCGGGCGGTGGAACGGGGACGGCCGTCCGGACGGCCGTGATCCGCCCGCTGCCGGTGTCGAGTGCGACACCGCTCTCCACCCGCCCGTCGATCCAGGCGTGTTCCAGCCAGTACGTCCGTGTCACGCGCAGGCCAGCCCTTCCAGTACGTCGGCGAGTGCGAGCACCCCGGCCACGCAGTCGTCCTCGGTGGCGAACTCGGCCGGGGAGTGCGAGACGCCGGTGGGGTTGCGCACGAACAGCATGGCGGTCGGGATGCGCCCGGAGAGGATTCCGGCGTCGTGTCCGGCGCCGGTGCCGAGGACCGGGACCCGCAGGGCGGGGTCGGTGTCCTTGCCGAGGATGCGCGCCAGTTCGTCGCGCAGGGCGTGGTCGAACTCGACGACGGGCGTGAAGGACTCGCGTTCGACGCCGAGGACGACGCCGTGCGCCTCGGCGTGGGCGCGGGCGGCCTTCTCCACTCCGTCCACCACGGCGTCCAGGGCCTCCTGCCCGGCGGCTCGGGCGTCGAGCCAGCCGCGCACCAGGGACGGGATGGCGTTGACGCCGTTCGGCTCGACGGCGACCTTGCCGAAGGTGGCGACGGCACCGGCGCGTTCGGCCTCGCGGCGGGCGGCGAGGACGGTCTCGGCGTAGGACGGCATCGGGTCCCGGCGGTCGGCGAGGCGGGTGGTGCCGGCGTGGTTGGCCTCGCCGCGGAAGTCGAACCGCCAGCGTCCGTGCGGCCAGATGGCGCCGGCGAGGCCCACCGGGTCACCGGACAGGTCCAGGGCGCGGCCCTGTTCGACGTGGAGCTCGACGAACGCGCCGATGCGGGCGAGCCGCTCCGGGTCGGGGCCGATGGCCTCCGGGTCGTGGCCGGCGACCTCCATGGCCTGCGGGAGCGTGACCCCGTCGCCGTCGGTCAGGCGGCGGGCCTGCTCGACGGTGAGCGCCCCGGCGGTGAGCCGGGAGCCGACGCAGGCGAGGCCGAACCGGGCGCCCTCCTCGTCGCCGAAGTTGACGATGCCGACGGGCTTGGTGAACCGCGCTCCCCTTCCGCGCAGTTCGTCCAGGGCCGCGAAGGCGGACACCACACCGAGGGGGCCGTCGAAGGCGCCCCCGTCGGGCACGGAGTCCAGGTGCGATCCGGTGACGACGGCGTCCCCGGCGGCCGGGTCGCCGAGCCAGGCCCACTGGTTGCCGTTGCGGTCGGTCTCGTGGGCGAGCCCGCGGGAGCGGGCCTGCTGGGCGAACCAGGCCCGGCAGTCGGCGTCGGCCCCGGTCCACGCGAAGCGCCGGTAGCCGCCGGAGGCGGAGCTGCGGCCGATCGGCCGCAGCTCCGCCCACATGCTGTGGAAGCTCAACGGTCGTCACCCTCGCGCATCGGCACCCGGACCCCGCGCTGCCGCGCCACCGACTCGGCGATGTCGTACCCGGCGTCCACGTGCCGGATGACGCCCATGCCCGGGTCGTTGGTCAGCACCCGCCGGATCTTCTCGCCGGCGAGCGCGGTGCCGTCGGCGACCGTCACCTGGCCGGCGTGCAGGGAGCGGCCCATGCCGACCCCGCCGCCGTGGTGGACGGACACCCACGACGCGCCGGAGGCCACGTTGACCATGGCGTTCAGCAGCGGCCAGTCGGCGATCGCGTCGGAGCCGTCGAGCATCGCCTCGGTCTCGCGGTAGGGGGAGGCGACGGAGCCGCAGTCGAGGTGGTCGCGGCCGATGACGACCGGCGCGGACAGCTCCCCGCTCGCGACCATGTCGTTGAAGCGCTCACCGGCCTTGTCCCGCTCGCCGTAGCCGAGCCAGCAGATGCGCGCGGGCAGGCCCTGGAAGTGGACCCGCTCCCCGGCCATGCGGATCCAGCGGGCCAGGGACTCGTTCTCCGGGAAGAGGTCGAGGATCGCGCGGTCGGTCTTCGCGATGTCGGCGGGGTCGCCGGACAGGGCGGCCCAGCGGAAGGGGCCCTTGCCCTCGCAGAACAGCGGGCGGATGTAGGCGGGGACGAAGCCGGGGAAGGCGAACGCGCGCTCGTAGCCGGCCAGCTTGGCCTCGCCCCGGATGGAGTTGCCGTAGTCGAAGACCTCGGCGCCGGCGTCCAGGAAGCCGACCATCGCCTCGACGTGCCGGGCCATGGACTCGCGGGCGCGGGTGGTGAAGCCGGCCGGGTCCTTGGCGGCGGCGTCGGCCATGTCCTCGAAGGCGATGCCGACCGGCAGGTACGCCAGCGGGTCGTGGGCGGAGGTCTGGTCGGTGACGATGTCGATGGGGGCGCCCATGGCGAGCAGCTGCGGGACCAGCTCGGCGGCGTTGCCGAGGACGCCGATGGACAGGGCCTTGCGCCGGTCCCGGGCCTCCACCGCCAGCTGGAGGGCGTGGTCGAGGGAGTCGGCCCTCACGTCGAGGTAGCGGTGCTCGATGCGGCGGTCGATGGCGCGCGGGTCGCAGTCGACGCAGATCGCGACGCCGTCGTTCATGGTGACGGCGAGGGGCTGGGCGCCGCCCATGCCGCCGAGGCCGGCGGTGAGGGTGATGGTTCCGGCGAGGGTGCCGCCGAACTTCTTCGCGGCGACGGCGGCGAAGGTCTCGTAGGTGCCCTGGAGGATGCCCTGGGTGCCGATGTAGATCCAGGAACCGGCGGTCATCTGCCCGTACATGGTCAGGCCGAGGGCCTCCAGGCGGCGGAACTCCTCCCAGGTGGCCCAGTCGCCGACGAGGTTGGAGTTGGCGATGAGGACGCGCGGGGCCCACTCGTGGGTCTGCATGACGCCGACGGGGCGGCCGGACTGGACGAGCATCGTCTCGTCCTGCTTGAGGGTCCTCAGCGTGCGGACCATGGCGTCGAAGGAGCGCCAGTCGCGGGCCGCCTTGCCGGTGCCGCCGTAGACGACGAGCTGGTCGGGGTGCTCGGCGACCTCCGGGTCGAGGTTGTTCTGCAGCATCCGCAGGGCGGCCTCCTGCTGCCATCCCAGGGCGCTCGGCTCCGTGCCGCGCGGCGCTCGGACAGGTCGCGGTCCTGACATGGTCTGCCTCCTGGTGGCTTGCTCCCGGCTGGTTCCGCGGGCCGGACGGTCGCGACCCCGCGGTTACCGCAGATATTCACATCTTCATGCTCTGAATAGAACTAGTCAACACGTCGGTGTGCCGACGCGGGAGGGCGGGTGTTTGGCTGGGCCCATGCATGCGGACACGGAGAACACCGACAGGACGGGGGAAGCGGTGGCACACGACGACCGGGCGGGCCGCGTGAACGGACCGGACGCCGATCGGGCGGCGAGGCGGGACGAGGCGGTGCGGGCCGCCGTGGAGCAGGGGCTGCTCGGCCCCGACGTCCCCCTCGTCGGACTCCTGGACGTCACCGGTGTCCGGGAGTCGGCGGCGGAGCTGCGGGCGGCCTTCGAGGCGGTGGCGGCACCCGGGACGAACGTGCTGCACGCCTTCGCGGTGAAGGCGGCACCCCTGGTGCCGGTCCTGCGGCTGCTGCACGCGGAGGGCGTCGGCGCGGAGGTCGCGAGCCCCGGCGAGCTGGCGCTCGCGCGGACGGCCGGGGTGCCGCCGGAGCGGACGGTGCTGGACTCCCCCGCCAAGACGCCGGGCGAGCTGCGCGAGGCGCTGGCCCTGGGCATCGCCGTCAACGCGGACAACCCGCAGGAGCTGGACCGCCTCGACGCCCTGGTGCAGGAGGCCCCGGGGACCGCCTCCCCGCTCGGCATCCGCGTGAACCCGCAGGTCGGCGGGGGCACCATCGAGGCGCTGTCCACGGCGACGGCGACCTCGAAGTTCGGGGTGGCGCTGCGCGACGAGGGGGCCCGGGAGTGGGTCGTGCGGGCGTATCTGGACCGGCCGTGGCTGACCCGGCTGCACACCCACACCGGCTCCCAGGGCATCGCGCTGTCGCTGATGGCGCGGGGAGTCGCGGAGGCGTACGAGCTGGCGGAGGAGATCAACCGCCGGGCCGGGCGGCAGCAGGTCGACACCCTCGACATCGGCGGCGGGCTGCCGGTCAACTTCGCCTCCGACGCGACGAGCCCGACGTACGAGCAGTACGCGCGGCTGCTGAAGGACACGGTGCCGGGGCTGTTCGACGGGCGGTACGGGCTGGTCACCGAGTTCGGGCGGTCCCTGCTGGCCAAGCACGGCACGCTCCTCACGCGCGTGGAGTACGCCAAGCGCGCGGGCGGGCGTCCGGTCGCGGTGACGCACGCGGGCGTGCAGGTCGCGACGCGGACGGTGTACGCGCCGGGGGCGTGGCCGCTCCGGATCGCCGCCTACGACGCCAAGGGACGGCCCAAGGAGGGACCGGACGTCGTGCAGGACGTGGCGGGGCCGGCCTGCTTCGCGGGCGACCTGCTCGCCCGGGGGCAGGCGCTGCCGCTGCTGGAGCAGGGGGACCACGCGGCGGCGCTGGACACCGGCGCGTACTACTTCGCCCACCACTACGCGTACAACTCGCTCCCCCGCCCGGGCGTGTACGGCTTCGTCCCGGACGGGGCGGGCGGGGTCTCCTTCGCGGTCGTCCGCCGCGCCCAGACGATCGAGGAGATCGTGACCGAGTCGGGCGGCGACCACCCCGACGCGCTGACGTCGGGGCTCGCCCCCTGAGGGATCGCCGGGGGACCGCCGGGGAGCGCCCGCGAGGCCGCCGGAAGGCCGTGCGCCCCCGCGGGCGCCCGCTCCCGGAGCACGGAAAACCCGTCTCCGGGAGCCCTCAGACCAGGGCCGGAGTCCGGCGCCTCGCGCCGCCCGGGGCCGCGTCGCCCGCCGCGATGCCGGTGGTGCGGTAGGCCTTGACCGCCTTGCCGGCCGGGCGGCCCGCCCCCTTGTCCAGCCAGTCGACGCGCACCCACAGCAGCACCTCGCCGTCCCGCTCCAGGCGGCCGACCCAGGCCGCCTTCAGCCACAGGCCGACGCCGCACCCGGCGAGCAGCAGACCGGCGGCGGCGGGTGCCGCGAACGCGCCGCCCACGGCGGCGAGGAAGGCCAGCAGCAGCCACCAGCGGTGCCCGCGGCGCCAGTTGCGCGCGGTCACGGCGCGGTCCTGGAGCACGTCGTGCCGACTCGCCCGGGCCGCCGAGCGGGCCAGTGCGCGGTACCGCCCCCGCCGCCCGTACGCGACGACGGCCGCCGCCACGAGGAACAGCGCGGCCCCGGCCAGGACGCCGATCCGGCGTCCGGTCAGCCCGGGCACCAGCACTCCGACGCCCGCCGCGCACACGCCCAGCCACCACAGCGGCGCGGCCCCGGCCCGTACGACGACGGCCACCCGAGCCAGCCCCTGTCCTCCACGTGTCACGTCCAGCCTCCCGTCTCACGTCGCCGACGAAGTGTCCGAACGGTTCCCGGCGTTCGGACACCGTTCACCTCGGACGCACGTTAGTGACGCAAGGTGAGACGAGTCTGAGAAAGCGGCGAGTTCCGGGAAAGCGCCGGGTCCGGGAAAGCGCGGCCGTCGCGGCGGGCCCGTGCCGTCACTCCACGAACAGTCCGCGCGCCGCCGCCTTCGCGTCGAACTCCTCGAGCCGCGCCTGGGCCTCGGGCAGGTCGTCGCACATCGCCTCCAGCAGCACCCGTCCCAGCAGCATCGGCGCGCACGCCGTGTCGAAGGCGAGCCCGGTGCCGACGGCGGCGGGCAGCAGCAGGTCGGACACCTTGGCGACCGGCGCGAACGCGGAGTCGGCGACGGTGACGACGGTCAGCCCGGTCTCCTTGGCGTGCGCGAGGGCGTCGACGACCTCGCGGGGGTGCCGGGGCAGCGCGAAGCACAGCAGGGCGCTCGCCCCCGCGCGGACGGCGGCGTCGATGCGGTCGTGGAGCATCGTGCCGCCCTCGTTGAGCAGCCGTACGTCGGGATGGACCTTGGCGGCGAAGTAGGCGAAGCCGTGCGCCTGGGCCGCCGCCGCCCGCAGCCCGAGCACGGGGAGCGGCCGGCTGCCCGCGAGGATCCGTCCCGCCCGCTGCACGGGCACGGGATCGGCCAGCGCCTCCGCGAGGTGCCGCAGGTTCTCGATCTCGGCCTCGACGGCCTGCTGGTACTCGTTGTGCGCACCGGTCTCCGGCGCGGGTTCGGCGGGCGCGACCTCGCGCAGATGCCGGCGCAGGGCGGGGTAGCCGTCGAAGCCGAGGGCGACGGCGAACCGGGTCACCGAGGGCTGGCTGACCCCGGCCAGCTCGGCCAGCTCCACGCTGGACAGGAACGGCACGTCGGCGGCCCGCCGGACCATGCTGTGCGCGATGCGCCGCTGGGTCGGCGTCAGCCGGTGCCCCTCGAAGAGCGCCTGCAGGCGCGCCGCAGGGCTGTCGGTGACGCTCATGGCGTGGCTCCCCCTCGACCTATTCACCCGTCGCAATTCCTGCATGCCGTTATACAGGCGCACGCGGGCGCGCACGACCTCGGCCGGTCACCGGCCCCGGCGGACCGCCCGTCCCGGGGCGCCCCGGGACGGGGTGAACCCGAGAGTCGAGAGGGGGGCTAACCCCAGTGCCACCGGCGCCTCGCCTGCCTACCGTGGACCGCATGACCGGAATGGACGGGCGGAACACCGACCTGAAGAAGGAACTCGACGCCACCCTGCAGGCCCGCAGGGAACTGGGCGAGGAGTACGAGTCCGCGCTGGTCGACTCGTTCCTGGAGAAGGTCGACCAGCGCATCGACGGCGCGGTGGAGCGCCGGGTCCGCCGGCAGCTCGCCGAGCAGCAGATGACGGTGGCCCGGGACGCGCGGGCACCGAGGGCCACGGACACCTGGGGCGAGCGCTTCGGCTTCGGGATCGTCTCGCTGGTCCTCGCGGTGCCGCTGTCCGCGATCGGCGGGGGCGTGGCCCATCTGCCCGGTCTGCTGGTCGCCTGGCTGGGCATCGTCGGCGTCAACGTCGTGCAGGCCGTCCGCACCAACCCGGGCCTGTTCGGCCGTCGCGGGTCCGGGCAGGACGGCGACTGGAGCGACTGACCGGAAAGTCCGTGCGCGGGGACCGCCGCACCCCCGTTGCCGGGGGGCGGGACGACGGCGGTCCCCGCGGGGGACGCGGGCCGGCCGGGCCGCGCGTCCGTGGCGTCGGTGGAGGTCCGGGAGCCGCTCCGGAGGTCCTTGACGCCGTTCGTCGCCGGCCGGGGCGGGGAGCCGCTCCCGCCCCTGCCGACACCCCCAATCTGCCGGACGCGTGTTAAGCGAGTGCTGCGCGGACGTGACACGCTCGTACCGCTTCCGCGAAGTCCGCGAAGATCGCCCGCGACTCAACGCCGCGGCGTTCACCTGCGGTTCAGTCAGGGTTTCCCCGGGCTCCGCCCGTCACTTCCCGCCCTTGGCGAGGAACGACAGCAGGTCCTGACGGCTGATCACACCGGTCGGCTTGCCCTCGACGAGGACGATCGCCGCGTCCGCCTTGCCCAGCACGGCCATCAGGTCGGCCACGGGCTCGCCGGAGCCGACCTGCGGCAGCGGCGCGGACATGTGCTTCTCCAGCGGGTCGTCGAGCGAGGCGCTCCTGCTGAACAGCGCGTCCAGCAGTTCCCGCTCCACCACCGAGCCGACGACCTCGGCGGCCATCACGTCCGGGTGGCCGGCGCCCGGCTTGACGACCGGCATCTGCGAGACGCCGTACTCGCGCAGCACCTCGATGGCCTGGCCGACCGTCTCGTCGGGGTGCATGTGGACGAGGGAGGGGATGGAGCCGCCCTCCTTGTCGTCGAGGACGTCGCCGACGCGGGCGCTGGGGCCCTCGTCCTCCAGGAAGCCGTAGTCGGCCATCCACTCGTCGTTGAAGATCTTGCTGAGGTAGCCGCGCCCGCTGTCCGGCAGCAGCACCACCACGACGTCGTCCTCGCCGAGCCGCTCGGCCACCCGCAGCGCCGCCACGACCGCCATGCCGCAGGAGCCGCCGACCAGCAGGCCCTCCTCCTTGGCGAGGCGCCGGGTCATCTGGAAGGAGTCCTTGTCGGACACGGCGACGATCTCGTCCGCGACGGTGCGGTCGTAGGCGGTCGGCCAGAAGTCCTCGCCGACGCCCTCCACCAGGTACGGCCGCCCGGAGCCGCCCGAGTACACGGACCCCTCGGGGTCGGCGCCGACGACCTGGACGCGGCCGTCGCTGACCTCCTTCAGGTAGCGCCCGGTCCCGGAGATGGTGCCGCCGGTGCCGACGCCGGCCACGAAGTGGGTGATCCGCCCCTCGGTCTGCTCCCACAGCTCGGGGCCGGTGGAGTGGTAGTGGGAGAGGGGGTTGTTGGGGTTGGAGTACTGGTCCGGCTTCCAGGCCCCCGGCGTCTCACGCACCAGCCGGTCGGAGACGTTGTAGTAGGAGTCGGGGTGCTCGGGCGCCACGGCGGTGGGGCACACGACGACCTCGGCCCCGTAGGCCCGCAGCACGTTGATCTTGTCCGTGGAGACCTTGTCCGGGCACACGAAGATGCACTTGTAGCCCTTCTGCTGGGCCACGATGGCGAGCCCGACCCCGGTGTTGCCGCTGGTCGGCTCGACGATGGTGCCGCCCGGCTTGAGTTCCCCGCTCTTCTCCGCCGCCTCGATCATGCGCAGGGCGATGCGGTCCTTCACGGAGCCGCCGGGGTTGAAGTACTCCACCTTGGCCAGGACGGTCGCCCTGATGCCCTTGGTCACGCTGTTGAGCCTCACCAGCGGGGTGTTGCCGACGAGGCTGATCATCGAGTCGTGGAATTGCACCGTTGTCTCCGGATGCTGCAAAAGATGTGGTCGTGGTGGTGACGCCAGCCTAGGCCCTCCCGGCACCGATCCGGCGGGGTCGTTCACTCGCCGTTGCGATTGGGCGACGGTCCGCACGGGGCAAGCACTGGGTGTACGGCTTCGAGGAGGTGGCGGCGAGGCATGACGAGCATGTCGAGGGCGAGGGTGGCCCGGCGGATCGCGGCCGGCGCGGCATACGGCGGCGGGGGCATCGGGCTGGCCGGTGCGGCCGCCGTGGGTCTGCTGGTCGCCGAGGCCCAGCTGGCGCGGCGCCGGGTGGGCAATGGCACGACTCCTCACGTACCGAACGCGGACGGCCTGTACGGCGCCGCCTACACGGTGCCCGGCGAACCGGCGCTGCGGCTGACCATGCTGGGCGACTCCACGGCCGCCGGCCAGGGCGTGCGCCGGGCCGGGCAGGCCCCGGGCGCGCTGCTGGCGTCGGGCGTCGCCGCGATCGCGGAACGTCCCGTGGGGCTGAGCACGGTCGCGGTGCCCGGCGCGTGCTCCGACGATCTGGACCGTCAGGTGACGCTGGCCCTCGCGGACCCGTCCCGGGTGCCCGACATCTGCGTGATCATGGTCGGTGCCAACGACGTCACCCACCGCATGCCCCCCACCCGCTCGGTGCGCCACCTGTCCTCGGCGGTGCGCCGGCTGCGTACCGCCGGCGCGGAGGTCGTCGTCGGCACCTGCCCCGACCTCGGCACGATCGAGCCGGTCCGGCAGCCGCTGCGCTGGCTGGCCCGCCGCGCCTCCCGCCAGCTGGCGGCGGCGCAGACGATCGGCGCGGTCGAACAGGGCGGGCGCACGGTGTCGCTGGGCGACCTGCTGGGCCCCGAGTTCGCCGCCAACCCGCGCGAGCTCTTCGGCCCGGACAGCTACCACCCCTCCGCGGAGGGGTACGCCACGGCCGCGATGGCGGTGCTGCCGACCGTCTGCGCCGCCCTGGGCCTGTGGCCGGCCGAGGAGGAGCGTCCCGACGCCGCCCGCCGCGAGGGCTTCCTCCCGGTCGCGCGCGCGGCGGCCGAGGCCGCGTCGGAGGCCGGTACGGAGGTCACCGCGGCGATGCCCACGGGGCCCCGCGGCGCGTGGGCCCTCCTCAAGCGCCGCAGGCGCCGCGGGCTGCCGGAGGCCGAACCGGCACCGACGCCCCCCTCCCCCGCCTCGCCCACCTCGCAGCAGGGCTGAGCCCCTCCCGTCCGTCGGGGGCGCAGCCCTCCGGGGAGTGAAGTCCCGGGAGGCCCTGA
This sequence comes from Streptomyces sp., assembly GCF_031181555.1. Lineage (GTDB taxonomy): Bacteria > Actinomycetota > Actinomycetes > Streptomycetales > Streptomycetaceae > Streptomyces > Streptomyces fimbriatus. The sequence continues at coordinate 13,282 of NZ_JAPSKQ010000079.1, forward strand.
AGGGAAAACCAAGCAAGCGCTTAGAAAGTTGCGGTCCATGTCACACCGCGACACCCGTGACCGAGCCCATACGTGCGGGTAACTTCCCAACCAGCCCTGCACCAACCCACCGGTACCCCCTCCCTCCGCCCGACCACCACCCCTCAACGAGGCGCTACGCGCCGCCCCTTCTCCCAGGAGCCGTGATGCCCGAAGCCGTGATCGTCTCAGCCGCCCGCTCCCCCATCGGCCGTGCCTTCAAGGGCTCCCTGAAGGACCTGCGCCCGGACGACCTGACCGCCGCGATCATCCAGGCCGCCCTCGCCAAGGTCCCCGAGCTGGACCCGAGGGACATCGACGACCTGATGCTCGGCTGCGGTCTCCCCGGCGGAGAGCAGGGCAACAACCTCGGCCGCGTCGTCGCCGTGCAGATGGGGATGGACCACCTCCCGGGCTGCACCGTCACCCGCTACTGCTCGTCCTCGCTGCAGACCTCCCGCATGGCCCTGCACGCCATCAAGGCCGGTGAGGGCGACGTCTTCATCTCGGCCGGCGTCGAGACGGTCTCCCGCTTCACCAAGGGCAACTCCGACAGCCTCCCGGACACGCGCAACCCGCTGTTCGCCGAGGCCGAGGCCCGCACCGCCGCCGTCGCCGAGTCCGAGGGCGCCGGCTGGCACGACCCGCGCGAGGACGGCCTGCTGCCCGACCCGTACATCGCGATGGGCCAGACCGCCGAGAACCTGGCCCGCCTCAAGGGCGTCACCCGCCAGGAGATGGACGAGTTCGGCGTCCGCTCGCAGAACCTCGCCGAGGAGGCCATCAAGAACGGCTTCTGGGAGCGCGAGATCACCCCGGTGACGCTCCCCGACGGCACGGTGATCAGCAAGGACGACGGCCCCCGTCCCGGCGTCACCCTGGAGGGCGTGGCCGGCCTGAAGCCCGTCTTCCGCCCCGACGGCCTGGTCACCGCCGGCAACTGCTGCCCGCTCAACGACGGCGCCGCCGCGCTCGTCGTCATGAGCGACACCAAGGCCCGCGAGCTCGGCCTCACCCCGCTCGCCCGGATCGTCTCCACCGGCGTCTCCGGCCTCTCCCCGGAGATCATGGGCCTCGGCCCGGTCGAGGCGAGCAAGCAGGCCCTGCGGCGGGCCGGTCTGACCATCGACGACATCGACCTGGTCGAGATCAACGAGGCGTTCGCCGCCCAGGTGATCCCCTCCTACCGCGACCTCGGCATCCCGCTGGAGAAGGTGAACGTCAACGGCGGCGCCATCGCCGTCGGCCACCCCTTCGGCATGACCGGCGCCCGCATCACCACCACGCTCATCAACTCCCTCCAGTTCCACGACAAGCAGTTCGGCCTGGAGACGATGTGCGTCGGCGGCGGTCAGGGCATGGCGATGGTCATCGAGCGCCTGAGCTGAGCGCCGCAGCCGCAGCCGCAGCCGCAAAGTAGCCGTCGCGGCACGGTCCGTGAGGCGCGGGCCCGGGTTCCCGGTCGCTCCGGGAGCCCGGGCCGTTCCGTGATCCAATCTCCCCCAGGATGTGACCTATCTCCCTCGCCGGGAGGATCACGCAGGTCAGAGACACTCCCCCACCAGCCCCGGAAGCACGGCCCTGTCCGTTTCGTGACGTTACGCACTGACAGATGGTTAGTCCACCCTTCAAGCTGATGTAGGAAGTCGGGGGTCGACTTTGAACCGGGAGTACGTCAGTGAGCGCCATGCCGATCGCCCTGCTGATCACCACGGCCGCCACCGGCGCCGTGGGCGTCGCGGTCCTGCGCAGCATCATGGTGCTGCGCCGACAGGTCGCGGCCCTGCACACCGAGCTGGCCGAGTACCGCGCCGCCACGACGCGCGGGCTCGTTCCCTCCGCCCGCGCCGCCCACACCGACGAGATACGCGCGGCCGTGGCCGAGGCACTCGCCGAGGAGCGGGAGCGGGAACTCGCCGAGGCGCGGGCCTTCTGGGCCGCCCAGGAGACCCGTGACGCGTCCGACGCGCCCTCCCTGCTGGGGCTGGCCGACAGTGAGCTGTTCCTGCCCCGGCAGGCCGATTTCGCGGGTCTGGAGCCGGTGATCGAACCGGTCGCCGACTCCGACGAGCACTCCGGGGACTCCCCGGAGCTGGCCGCGGCCCGCCGCCGCCACCCCTCGCACCCGGACTTCGTGCCGAACCCGTCGCCGGTGGCGAACGACCACGAGCGCACGGTGGCGACGCTGGAGGAGCTGGCCGCCTCCCGCGTGGAACTGACCGACGTCCGCCCGGGCCCGCTGGGCACGCTGGACGTCTACGTGTTCGCCGACGGGACGACGCTGTGCATGACCCCGGGTCACCGCGAGACCGCCGAACGCCTGGCCGCGGCCCTGCGGGCGGGCGAGACCCCGTTCCTGCTGGGCGGCTCGGGCGTCTCGGGGGCGTACACGCTGACCTTCTCCTGCGGCGAGGAGAGCGTCTACGTCCTGGCGGACCGCGTCATCGCGTCCTTCTAGCGTCCCGCCGGCCCCTCCGGGCTCCCGCGGGCATCCTCCGGGGTCCCGCCGGCCTCCCCCAGCCGCAGCCGAACCGTTCACGCGCCGGGTGTCGTCAGACGCCGGCGCGTTTCTGTGCCTCCTCCACCAGCCGCACCGCATCCTCGACCTCGTCCTCGGACTTCAGTACGAGGGCCAGGTCGTGGCCGGCGACGGTGATCTGGTCGGCGGCGGCGAACATCCCGGCGTCGGGCATCTCTCGGGGTTCGGTGCCCGGCTCCTCGACCCGCTGCGCCCACCGCGCCAACTCCCTGGCCAGGGCGAGCGCCTCGGCGGCCGCGCCCCGTTGCAGCCGGCTCTGCGGCGCGGCCCGCAGGCGGTCGGCGAAATGATCCACGGCACGGGTGAGGGGCGTCGTATCAACCACGCGGCGAGCGTACGCGGACCGGCAGGACTGTCGCCAACGCGCGACCGCCCGGGCACGGTGAGCTGGAGGAGCGGCTCGCGTCCCCCGCGTCCGGAGGCGCCGGTGTCCCGGGGCTTCTCCGAAGAGACCCGTCGCACCGTGCTCGCCCGCGTCCCGCACTGCACCGGTCGTGGGATCACCGACTGGCTGCGCACCGTCGCGGAAGGCCCGGCCCCCCCCGCTTCGAGGAGAAGGCCGGCCGGCTCCGGCACGGGTACGACCCGGCGTACGGCCACGCCGAGGCGATCATCCACGAGCACGACCTGGGCAGGGCCGCGCGCACACTGCTCCCGGCGCGTGTCTTCCGCATGCGGGGAACGACGAAGGGCCCCGGGTGAACCCGGGGCCCTCGTGCGTGTCCGGCACCTGCCGTGCGGACCGCTAGTCGCTGCTGCTGAGGATCGAGATGAGCCGCAGGAACTCCAGGTAGAGCCACACCAGCGTCAGCGTCAGGCCGAAGGCCGCGAACCAGGCCTCCTCGCGCGGGGCACCGTAGGCGATGCCGTCCTCGACCTGCTTGAAGTCCAGGGCGAGGAAGCAGGCACCGAGGATGATGCCGACGACACCGAAGACGACGCCGAGCGCACCGCTGCGGAAGCCGAGGCCGTCACCGCCGCCGAACACCGCGAACAGCAGGTTCACGGACATCAGCAGGATGAAGCCGAGCGCGGCCGCCATCACGAAGCCGTAGAAGCGGCGGTTGACGCGGATCCAGCCCGCCTTGTACGCCACCAGCACACCGGCGAAGACCGCCATGGTGCCGATCACCGCCTGCATGGCGGCACCGTCGGCGATGCGGTTGTCGACGATGCTGGAGACGACACCGAGGAAGACACCCTCGAACGCCGCGTACGTCAGGATCAGCGCCGGCGAGGCCTTGCGCTTGAAGGACTGGACGAGCGCCAGGACCATGCCGATCAGCGCGGCACCGATGCCGATGCCGTAGGACCGGCTGATGTTGGCGTCGTCGACCGGCAGCAGGGCCCAGGAGAGCGCCGCGGTCAGGATGAGCACGCCGAGCGTGCTCCCCGTGCGCATGACGACGTCGTCGATGGTCATCCGGCCGGTGGTGGCCGGGGCCTGGGGCGGCGCGCCGTACTGCAGGTCCTGCTGCGCGTAGGGGTTCTGGGCGTACGGGTTCTGCGCGTAGGGGTTGCCCGTCGGCTGCGCGTACGGGTTGCCCTGGGTGGCGACAGCGGGACCCCCGGCCTGCGGCGCGGTGTTGAAGCCCGCGTAGCCGTTGTCGCGGCTGAACCCCCGTCGCGAGAAGACCGGGTTTCTGCTCCTCATTTCACTCCTCCATGGCCACACGGCATGGCCTTGGCTCAAGAGTAATAGGTAGGCAAAGGAATGACCCTAATGCTTGGGGAGGATCTTTCCCTCGTTGTGCTGCGCAACACGCTACGCGGCTTCGTGATTCCCCTCACCGCGGGACCTCGAACCATGACCGACCCGGTACCCGCCCGGAACCGGCCGGAGATCGTCCGTTCGCCCCGGCCGCAGCCGCGCGCCCTTCACTCCGGGGGGAGATCCAGGGGGAAGCCGGTGTAGGCCTCGGCGAGGTCGGTCCGGGCGGCGCGGGAGGAGGCGATCCGTTCCAGCCGGGCCAGCTGCAGGCGGTCCTCGAAGGCGGTGGCGTCCGGGGCGCGGTGCAGCAGGGTGGTCATGTCGTAGGAGAACCGCTCGGCCTGCCAGACCCGGCGCAGGCAGGTCTCCGAGTAGGCGTCCAGCAGGGCGGCGGACCCGGTCTCCCGCCGGTGGACGAGCGCCCGCGCGAGGGTGACGACGTCCCCGACGGCGAGGTTGAGCCCCTTGGCGCCGGTGGGCGGCACGATGTGCGCCGCGTCCCCGGCCAGGAAGAGGCGGCCGTGCCGCATCGGCTCGTGGACGAAGGAGCGCATGGGGGTGACCGACTTCTGGGTGAGGGGGCCGCGGGCGAGCGTCCAGCCGTCGTCGGTCTCGAAGCGGCGCTCCAGCTCCCGCCAGACGTCCTCGTCGCTCCACTCCTCCGGTTCCGTCCCCTCCGGGACCTGGAGGTAGAGGCGGGAGACGGACGGGGAGCGCATGGACAGCAGGGCGAAGCCGCGGTCGTGACGGGCGTAGACCAGCTCGTCGTGGGAGGGCGGCACGTCGGCGAGGACGCCGAGCCAGCCGAAGGGGTACCTCCGTTCGAAGACCCGGGAGACCTCGGCGGGGACGGCCGCGCGGGACACCCCCCAGAAGCCGTCGCAGCCGGCCACGTAGTCGCACTCCAGGACGTCCTCGCGGCCCCGGTGGCGGAAGCGGACGCGCGGGGTGGCGGTGCCGGCGCCCTCGACGGCCAGCGCCTCGGCCCCGAAGAGCAGCGGACCGCCCTCGGCGAGCTGGAGGGCGATGAGGTCCTTGCAGACCTCGGTCTGCGCGTAGACCATGACGGACCGGCCGCCGGTGAGGGCGGGGAAGTCGACCCGGTGACGGCGGCGGCCGAAGCGCAGTTCGATGCCGTCGTGCCGCAGCCCCTCGCGGTCCATCCGCGCCCCGGCCCCGGCCGCGCGCAGCACGTCCACCGTGCCCTGTTCGAGGATCCCGGCCCGCTGCCGGTGCTCGACGTAGGCGCGGTCGCGGGCCTCCAGGACGACCGAGTCGATGCCGGCGCCGTGCAGCAGCCGGGCGAGCAGGAGGCCGGCGGGTCCGGCACCGATGATGCCGACGGTGGTGCGCATCGGTCGTTCCCTTCGCGCGTACGGTACGGAATGCGGATGTTCGTGTGGTGAAACTTCTTTCACCACGGCCGGACGTGAGTCTCCAGCCGCGTACGCCCGGTGTCAACGGTTCCTCCCGTCATGCCCGCCCCAGGGGGTCGACGAGCCGGGCCGCGGTCGGCCGCGGCACGCCTCGTCCGCCCGGTGGTGCACGCCCGACGGGCGAGCCCGGTCCGCTTCGCGAGGAGGCCGGCGTTCGCGGCCGGGGCGTACCCGAGGACGGCCCGAACGAGTACCGGGGCCAGGGCTGCGCCGGCGTCCGGCGCCGGATCGACAGCAGCCGGGGCCGGATCGTCACCAGGGGCGGCCAGGCCCTCGCGGGCGCGGTTCCCGGAACGGGATCGCTCGACCGGCTCCGCTCCGCACTCGGCGAGAAGCAGCCGCCCCCGGGGCACCGGCCGGGATCACGTCCGCCGGCGGGCACCACCCGCGGCACCGCTCGGCCGCCCTGCGCGGCTTCCCGTACGGCGCTGCGCCGCGGACATGTGCGCGCGCGAAGAGCGATGTGCTCCCGCGTCGCGGACGGGGGACGGCAGCAGGAGGGCGTCCTTGCTGATCAAGAACGGTGAGCGTGGTGGTGCCCGGAGCCGGACTCGAACCGGCACGCCCGCTCAGGGGCAGCGAGGTTTAAGCTCGCCGTGTCTGCATTCCACCATCCGGGCAGGCCATGGGCTCCGCTTCGCGGTTCCGAGCCTATCGGGCCCCCTCCCCCGGGCAGCGGTGGGATGGGACGATCTTGTCTTATTTTATTGGCGCCTGAGGGAGCATCAGCACTCGGAAAGCGCCGTCAGCACATGCCAACAGCCTTGCGTGTGAGGATCGGCCGCGCATCCGGATTGACGGAATTTCACCGTCTGGACAAGGAGACTCCACTCGTTCTCGTCACGGCCGGCGCTCAGGGTCCACCGTCATCCCCAGGTATGACACGGCCCCCGGCGGTCCGCCCCAAGTCGCCCCCCGGAACCGGAACAGCGGCTGACTACACGGCGGCAAACCGACGGAACGATGGATCACGTCCCGAGCACGTTCCCCGGGGAACGTGCTCCGAGAACACGTCGTTCTGACAGGAGTGTCCATCCCGTGACCACCGCACCCCTCGCCGACCGGACCACCGCCGTGGCCGCACGCGCCACGGACCTGTCGAAGATCTACGGCCAGGGCGAGACCCAGGTGGTCGCCCTGGACCGGGTCTCCGTCGACTTCCGGCAGGCCGAGTTCACCGCGATCATGGGTCCCTCCGGTTCCGGCAAGTCCACGCTGATGCACTGCGTGGCCGGCCTGGACACCTTCTCCTCCGGTTCCGTGCGCATCGGCGAGACGGAGCTGGGCTCGCTGAAGGACAAGCAGCTGACCAAGCTGCGCCGGGACAAGATCGGTTTCATCTTCCAGGCGTTCAACCTGCTCCCGACGCTGACGGCGCTGGAGAACATCACCCTTCCGATGGACATCGCGGGCCGCAAGCCGGACCGGCAGTGGCTGGACACCGTGATCGGGATGGTCGGTCTGTCGGGGCGGCTGAGCCACCGGCCCGCGCAGCTGTCCGGCGGTCAGCAGCAGCGGGTCGCCGTGGCCCGGGCGCTGGCCTCCAAGCCGGACATCATCTTCGGTGACGAGCCCACCGGGAACCTCGACTCCCGTTCCGGCGCCGAGGTGCTGGGCTTCCTGCGCAACTCCGTGCGGGAGCTGGGGCAGACGGTGGTCATGGTGACCCACGACCCGGTGGCCGCCGCCTACGCGGACCGGGTGGTCTTCCTGGCGGACGGCCGGATCGTGGACGAGGTGCACGGGCCGACGGCCGACTCGGTGCTCGACCGGATGAAGCAGTTCGACGCCAAGGGCCGCACCAGCTGACCCGCCCCCTCCCCTCCCCCTCCCGCGTTCCGCGCCCTTCCCGTACGTCTGGACTCGAGAAGACACCCATGTTCCGTACCGCCTTGCGCAACGTGCTCGCGCACAAGGCCCGGCTCCTGATGACCGTGCTCGCCGTGATGCTCGGCGTGGCCTTCGTGTCGGGGACCCTGGTCTTCACCAACACCATCTCCGACGCCCTGCAGAAGCAGTCCGCCAAGGGCTTCGACCACGTCGACGTCGCCGTCACGCCCCAGTGGAAGGACGCCGAGGGCGACAAGGTCGGCGAGAGCCGGGAGCTGACCCGCGCCCTGGTCGACGACAGCGCCCGGGTGCCCGGCGCCGCGCAGGCCATCGGGGTGGTCACCGGCTTCACCGCCATGGCCGACAAGGACGGCAAGCTCATCGGTGGCGGCTTCCAGTCGCAGGGCGGCAACTACTGGGGCACCGAGGACCCCCGCTACCCGCTGGTCGAGGGGCGCGCGCCGAAGGGCGAGGGCGAGGTCCTCATCGACTCCGAGACCGCGCGGCGCACCGGCTACGGGGTCGGCGACACCGTACGGCTCTCGGTCGACGGTCCCGTCCTGGAGCCGGTCGTCACGGGCGTCTTCACCACGGACGACGGCAACGTCGCGGCCGGCGGCAGCCTCACGCTGTTCGACACGGCGACCGCGCAGAAGCTGTTCGGCAAGGCGGGCACCTTCGACGAGATCGCCGTCAAGGCGAAGGACGGCGTCAGCGAGACCGCGTTGCAGGCGCAGCTGGAGAAGGCGCTGCCCTCCGACGTCGTCGAGACCACCACCGGGCAGAAGCTCGCCGACGACCAGGCGGAGGTGATCGCCTCCTCGATGAGCGGTCTGAAGCAGGGCCTGCTGGTGTTCGCCGGGATCGCGCTGTTCGTCGGCACCTTCATCATCGCCAACACCTTCACCATGCTGGTCGCCCAGCGCACCAAGGAGCTGGCGCTGATGCGGGCGGTCGGCGCCTCCCGCCGGCAGGTCACGCGGTCGGTGCTGATCGAGGCGTTCGTGGTCGGCGCGGTCGCCGCCGTGGCCGGGCTGGTCGCCGGCATCGGCATCGGCGCCGGGCTGCGCTCGCTGATGGGGACGCTGGAGGCGACCGTGCCCGACGGGCCGCTGGTGGTCTCGCCGGGCACCATCGGCACCGCGTTCGCCGTCGGCGTCCTGGTCACCATGCTCGCCGCGTGGCTGCCCGGCCGACGGGCCGCGAAGATCCCGCCGGTGGCGGCGATGAACTCCGTGCACGCCAAGGCGACCACCAAGTCGCTGGTGCTGCGCAACACGCTGGGCGCGCTGTTCTCGGCGGCCGGCGTCGCGGTGGTCCTCGCGGCCACGACGATGGACGGCACCGACGGCCAGGCCCCCATGGGTCTCGGCGCGGTGCTGCTGATCATCGGCGTGTTCGTCCTGACCCCGCTGCTGTCCCGCCCGCTGATCGCGGCGGCGGCCCCGGTGCTGCGCGTCTTCGGGATCTCCGGCAAGCTGGCCCGGCAGAACTCGGTGCGCAACCCGCGCCGTACCGCGGCGACCGCGTCCGCGCTGATGATCGGGCTCACCCTGATCACCGGGATGACGGTGATGGCGGGCAGCCTGCAGAAGTCCATCGACAAGATGGCGGCCGCCGCGATCGAGGCGGACTACGTGGTCTCGATGGCGAACGGCAACGGGCTCTCGCCGGACGTCGAGCGGAAGCTGAAGGAGGCCGGTGACGTCACCGCCACCAGCCCGATGCGCAACGCGCCCTCCCGCATCGACGGCGAGACCCAGTTCCTGACCGGCGTCGACGGCGGCACGATCGACGAGCTGACCGAGCTGAAGGTCGAGGACGGCTCCTTCGAGGTCGGCGGCACGCGGGTCGTCGTGGACCGGGACACGGCGACGTCGTACGGCTGGAAGGCCGGCTCGGACTTCACGGTCGCCTACGAGGACGGCAAGAAGCAGCGGCTGACGGTCGCCGGTGTCTACGAGGCCAACGAGATGATCCGCGGCATCATGATCGACACCGCGACCCTCGCCCCGCACGACGCGGAACCGGCCGACATGCTGGTCATGGTGAAGACCTCCGACGGCGCCTCCGACACGGTGAAGGACCGGCTGGAGAAGGCCCTCGGCGCCAACCCCGCGATCAAGGTCCAGGACAAGAAGGACCTCTCCAACGAGATCGCGCAGATGTTCACCCTGATGCTGAACATGGTCTACGGCCTGCTGGCGATGGCGGTGATCGTCGCGGTCCTCGGCGTCATCAACACCCTGGCCATGTCGGTGTTCGAGCGCTCGCAGGAGATCGGCATGCTGCGCGCGATCGGCCTGGACCGCAAGGGCGTCAAGCGGATGGTCCGCCTGGAGTCCCTGGTGATCTCCCTGTTCGGCGGGGTGCTCGGCATCGGTCTGGGCGTGTTCTTCGGCTGGGCCGCCGGTCAGCTGCTGGGCACGAGAATGGCGACGTACGAACTGGTCCTGCCGTGGGGCCGGATGGCGGTCTTCCTGCTGCTGGCCGCGGCGGTGGGCGTCCTGGCGGCGCTGTGGCCGGCCCGGCGGGCGGCGCGGCTGAACATGCTGCAGGCGATCAAGGCGGAGTAGGAGTACGCAGGAGTACGGCGGGTGGCGCGGGCCCCGTTCCGGTGGACGGAACGGGGCCCTCGTCGTGTCCGGACGCGCGCCGTGCCGTCAGTTCCAGGTACGGGCGCGCAGGGGGAGGCCGGAGGTGCCGGACTCGGGGGTCTTCACGGCCAGGACCTGGTTGACGCCGATGCGGTTGTGTTCGAAGGCGAGCGCGGAGGCGGCCATGTACAGCAGCCAGACGCGGGCCCGGCCGGGGCCGGCGAGGCTCACCGCGCGGTCCCAGCCGGCCTCCAGGTTCGCCACCCAGCGGCGCAGGGTGAGCCCGTAGTGCTCGCGGAGCGACTCGACGTCGCGCACCTCGAACCCGGAGCGCTCCAGCAGGGACACCGTGGTGCCCAGCGGGGCGAGTTCGCCGTCGGGGAAGACATAGGCGTCGATGAAGGCGTCCACGCGGTACGACGCCTCGTCCCGCTGCGGGCGCCGGGCGATCTGGTGGTTCAGCAGCCGCCCGCCCGGCTCGAGGAGGCGGTGCAGGACGGTGGCGTACTCCAGGTAGCGCTCGGATCCGACGTGCTCGGCCATGCCGATGGAGGAGATGGCGTCGTACGGCCCGTCCGTGACGTCCCGGTAGTCCTGTACGCGGATCTCGACGCGGTCGGTGAGGCCCTCGTCGGCGACGCGCTTGCGGGCGTAGGCGGCCTGCTCCTGGGAGAGGGTGATGCCGACGACGCTCACGCCGTGGTCGCGGGCGGCGTGGACGGCCATGGAGCCCCAGCCGCAGCCGACGTCCAGCAGGCGCCGGCCGGGTTCCAGGGCGAGCTTGCGGCTGACCAGTTCGAGTTTGTCGTGCTGGGCCTGTTCGAGGGTGCCCCGCGGGGGCGGGGCCGGCCAGTAGGCGCAGGAGTACACCATGGACGGGCCGAGGACGAGTTCGTAGAAGTCGTTGCCGACGTCGTAGTGGTGGCTGACGGCGCGTCGGTCGCTGTGCTTGGTGTGCAGTCCGCGGCGGGGCCGGCGGGCCTCCTCGCGGGGCGGGGCGGGCGGCAGCGGCGGCCCGGCGAGCACGAGGAGTCCGCGGACGGCGGAGCGGAACTCGGGGTCGCGCAGGGCCTGCGCGAGGGTGCGGGCGTCGTCGTCGCGCTCCCAGATGAGGCCGGAGAGCAGGTCGAGGGCGGTGTACAGGTCGCCGTCGACGGAGAGGTCGCCGGCCACCCAGGCGCGGGCGAGGCCGAGTTCGCCCGGCTTCCACAGCAGGTGGCGCAGGGCGCGTCGGTTGTGTACGACCAGGGTCGGCGCACCCGGGGGGCCGGCCTGCGATCCGTCCCAGGCGCGGATGCGCACGGGGAGGGGTGTGCCCAGCAACTGTTCGACGAGGCCCTTCAGCCGCGACGCGGCGTCTGCCATGGTGTACACCTCCGATAGAGGCCTCCCCTGCTCGCGCGAAGCCGAGAGCCTGGGGAAGGGGAATCCCGGAACGTCGTCACCACGTAAACACCCGCGGGGCCGGTTGGCAGTCCCCGGCGCGCGTCAGGACCGGGCAAAACGCCACCCCGAGGGACGGCACTTCACTCCTCCGGCACGCACCCGGCCCCCGGGGCTCCGCCCCGGTCCCCGCCGGGGGCTCCGTCCCTGCGCCCCAGCCGTCCTCGCCCGCGTCCCCGCCGGCCCCGGCCGGGCACCCCGCCCGGCTCCAGGGCTCTCCCCTCCGTCGCCCGGCTCTGCCCGGCAACGGTGAAGGGGCCGCCCGCACCACGGATGGCGGGCGGCCCCTTCGGGGGTTCGGTGACCGGAGGTCAGGAGGCCTTGGCCTTCTCCTCGGTCTTCTCCTGCTTGGCCGCCGCGGGTACCGGCGCCGGCTTCGCGGCCTCGTAGAACTCCTCGCGCGGCGACTCGATCGCGCCGAGCGACACGACCTCGCGCTTGAGGAACATGCCGAGGGTCCAGTCGGCGAAGACGCGGATCTTGCGGTTCCAGGTCGGCATCGCCAGGCCGTGGTAGCCGCGGTGCATGTACCAGGCGAGACGGCCCTTGAGCTTGATCTTCATCTTGCCCATGACGATCATCGCCACGCCCTTGTGCAGGCCGAGGCCCGCCACCGCGCCCTTGTTGGCGTGGCTGTACTCCTTCTGCGGGAAGCCCCGCATGCCGGAGACCACGTTGTCGCCGAGGACCTTGGCCTGGCGCAGCGCGTGCTGGGCGTTCGGCGGGCACCAGGCGTTCTCGTTGCCGGCCTTGCGGCCGACCAGGTCCGGGACCTGGGCGTTGTCGCCCGCGGCCCAGATGTAGTCGGTGCCCTTGACCTGGAGCGTCGGCTCGCAGTCGACGTGACCGCGGGGGCCCAGCGGCAGGCCGAAGCGGGACAGGGCCGGGTTCGGCTTGACGCCCGCCGTCCACACGATGGTGTTGGAGTCGACCTCGAGGCCGTTCTTCAGCACCACGTGGCCGTCGACGCACGACTCCATGGAGGTGGACAGGTAGACCTCGACGCCGCGGCCCTCGAGGTGCTCCTTGCCGTACTTGCCGAGCTTGGGACCGACCTCGGGAAGGATCTTGTCGGCGGCGTCGACGAGGATGAAGCGCATGTCCTCACGGGACACGTTCTTGTAGTACTTCGACGCGTCGCGCGCCATGTCCTCGACCTCACCGATGGTCTCCGCACCGGCGAAGCCGCCGCCCACGAAGACGAAGGTGAGCGCCTTGCGCCGGATCTCCTCGTCCGTGGTGGAGTCGGCCTTGTCGAGCTGCTCGAGGACGTGGTTGCGCAGGCCGATGGCCTCCTCGATGCCCTTCATGCCGATGCCCTGCTCGGCGAGGCCGGGGATCGGGAAGGTGCGCGAGACCGCGCCCATGGCGATCACCAGGTAGTCGAAGGGCAGCTCGTACGCCTCGCCGGTCAGCGGGGCGATCGTGGCGACCTTGCGGTCCTGGTCGATGGTGGTGACCCGGCCGGTGAGGACCTCCGCCTTGGGAAGCACGCGCCGCAGCGGGACGACGACGTGCCGGGGGGAGATGCTGCCGGCGGCGGCTTCGGGGAGGAAGGGCTGGTAGGTCATGTACGACCGGGGGTCGACGACCGTGACGGTCGCCTCTCCGTAACGCATCTTCTTCTGGATGCGCCGAGCTGCGTACAGGCCTACGTACCCACCGCCTACTACGAGGATCCTGGGACGCTCCGTGGTGCTCATGCCATCGAGTATCCACCCGCCTCGGGGGGGTGGTTCGTGCGCCCCTTCACAAGCTTCGGCAAGGCCTGTGCTACACTCCCCGGCTTTTGTGATCCACGCCATGGCGGGTTACGGGAACCGGAGCACCCCATGATCCGTTGTCAATGCCGCGTGAGCTGCCTCTCTGGCGGATCGAGGGGGGTGTGAGGCCGGCCGCCGCCCTCTCGGGACGGCCGTCCGGGAGGTCACCTCCCGTCCCTTCTGAACGTGTTCAAAGGGGTGTTGAGCCCCCGAAAGGGTCAATGTCGCCCGCTTCTTCGACCTCCCGGGGGCAATTCCTTGTGAAGAACTTCACGAAGTTTCCCGGCGAGGTCCGGCCGAGGGGCCTCCCGGCGCCCCCCGGAGCCTGCTCAGACGTTATCCGGACTGCTCAGCGGAGTGCTACCGGTCGGTAGCGAAGGAGGCCTGGGCCACGGACCAGGCGATGCCGTCCAGGATGTCGTGCTCGCTGACCACGACCTCCTCCGCGCCGATCCGCTCCATGACCGACAGCAGGACGAGAGCCCCCGCGCCGATCACGTCGACCCGGCCCGGATGCATGGAGGGCACCGCCGCGCGCTCGGCGTGGGTGGAGCGCAGCAGCCGGTCGGTGATCTCGCGGACGCGGTCGCGGGAGACCCGGGAGTGGTGGATGGCCGTCGAGTCGTACTCGGGCAGGTCCTGCGCGATCGCCGACACGGTCGTGACGGAGCCCGCCAGGCCGACCAGGGTGTGCGCCTCGCGCAGCGGGACCGCCTCCTCGGCGCGGTCGAGGGCGGCCTCGATGTCGGCGCGCATCGCCGCGATCTGCTCCTCGGTCGGCGGGTCCGTCACGGCCCCGTCCCGCACCAGGTGCCGCTCGGTCATCCGTACGCAGCCCACGTCGACGGAGCGGGCGGCGCGGACGCGGTCGTCCCCGACGACGAACTCGGTCGAGCCGCCGCCGATGTCCACGACCAGGAACGGGCGCTCCAGGTCCGCGCGTCCGGTCAGTTCCCTGGTGGCCCCGGTGAAGGAGAACTCGGCCTCCTGGTCGCCGGTGATGACCTCGGGCTCCACGCCCAGGATGTCCAGCACCCCGCGCACGAACTCGTCGCGGTTCTCCGCGTCGCGGGAGGCGGAGGTCGCCACGAAGCGCAGCCGCTCGGCGCCGTGCTCCTTGATGATCTCCGCGTACTCGCGGCAGGCCGCGAAGGTCCGCTCCAGCGCCTCGGGCGCCAGCCGGCCCGTGCGGTCGACACCCTGGCCGAGCCGCACGATCGTCATCCGCCGGTCCAGGTCGGTGAGTTCACCGGTGCCCGGGTCCGCGTCGGCCACCAGGAGCCGGATGGAGTTCGTACCGCAGTCGATGGCGGCGACTCGGGTCACTGGTCGTCCTCCTTCGCGGGGCCGCCTTCCGGCAGCGTCACGCACGTGCCCTTGCGCCACCACTCCGGCAGCATCGCCAGCGCCTCGTCCCCCAGCGGGTTGACCCCGGGGCCGGCGGCCAGCGAGTGGGCGACCAGGACGTGCAGGCACTTCACCCGGTCCGGCATGCCGCCCGCGCTCGGGAAGTTCTTCAGCTCCTCGATCTCGTCGCGGCGCCGGATGTAGTCCTCGTGCGCCGCGCGGTACGCGGCCGCCAGCTCCGGGTCGGTGGCCAGCCGCTCCGTCATCTCCTTCATCACGCCGTTCGCCTCCAGCGTCCCGATCGCCGAGGCGGCCCGGGGGCAGGTGAGGTAGTAGAGCGTCGGGAAGGGGGTGCCGTCGGGCAGCCGCGGCGCGGTCTCCACGACGTCCGGCTGCCCGCAGGGGCAGCGGTGCGCGATGGCCCGCAGCCCGCGCGGGGGCCGGCCGAGCTGCTGCTTGAAGGCCTCGACGTCCGCGTCGGTGGGCTCGGTGCGCGGGGTCGTGGGCGGGGGGGTTTCCATATCTGTCTTTCTGCGGCGTTCTGTGGGGCGGGGATCTGCCGGCCGGCTACCGGTCGGCGGCGTCGGCCTTGTCGACCCCGTCCCAGACGTTGGAGTACCAGGGGCGGTCGGCCGCCCCGTGGTCGGTGCGCGACGTCCCGGCCTGGTCCGGGTCGATCACGATGTAGCCGGTCTCACCGGGCATGACGTAGTGCAGCCGCCGGCGGATCTCCTGCTCGGCGTAGGCGTCGTCCTGCCAGCGCGCCTTCATGTCGCGCAGCTGTTCGACGCGCTCCCGGGCCTTGTCCTGCTCCTGCTGGAGGTCGGCGATCTCGGCGCGCTGGGAGACGTACTGCCGCATGGGATAGGCGAGGGCCACGACCAGCGAGCAGACCACCAGGGCGAGCAGCGCGGCCCGCCCGGTCAGCCGGGAGCGGCGGGCCTGGCGCTTGGTCTGCGAGCGGTAGACCCGGGCCGCGGTCTGCTCACCGATCAGCCGGATCCTGGTCGCGGTGGAGAAACGGTCCCGGTCCTTCGCGGCCATGTCCCCGCCTCCCGTTCCCATGTCATACGCGCGTACGTCCCCGCACACGGTACGGGACCGGGTACGGGGACGTACGTACGACGCTTCCTACGCGTGCGGAGCTAGCCCTTGATCAGCCCTCAGCCCTTGAACCGCGGGAACGCGCTGCGGCCGGCGTACACCGCGGCGTCGTCGAGGATCTCCTCGATGCGCAGCAGCTGGTTGTACTTGGCGACGCGCTCGGAGCGGGCCGGGGCACCGGTCTTGATCTGGCCGCAGTTGGTGGCGACGGCCAGGTCGGCGATGGTGACGTCCTCGGTCTCGCCGGAGCGGTGGGACATCATGCACTTGAAGCCGTTGCGCTGGGCCAGCTCGACGGCGTCCA
>NZ_JAPSKQ010000247.1 GCF_031181555.1 Streptomyces sp.
TGTTCCCGTGGAGACCTCGCCTTTTCGGGCAAGGGCTCATGTGTGACCGTCCGCTCCTCATCGTCCGCCGTACCCGCGAGGACCGGCAGGCGGCCCGCCATCGCCCGTCCGGCGGCCGCCGGACGGGCGATGGCCCGGACCGCCGCCGGGCTCGTCCTCGTCCTGATGGTCCTGGTGATCGTGCGGCTCCCGTGGGTCGGCGACCTGGGCATGCACGCGGCGACCCTGCAGCGCCTGCGGCACAGCCCGCTCGACCCCGGCAACCCGCTGGTCGACGCGGACACGGCGAGCCCGTACTACTCGCCGTGGATGCTGCTGCTCGGCGCCGTCGCCCGGGTGACCGGGCTGTCCGTGTTCGTCGTCCTGCGCCTGGCCGCCGTCGTCGGACTGGTGCTGCTGGTGACCGGCGTACGGCGGTACGTGCGGACGCTGAGCGCGCACCGGGCCGCCCCCGCGCTCGCCCTGCTGAGCCTGCTGTTCCTGTGGGGGACGACCCCGTTCCTGTGGAGCGGCTTCCCGGGGCTCAACTCGCTCGCGCTGACGGTGGCGTATCCGAGCACCTTCACCCTCGGTCTCGCGTTCCACTTCTGGGCGTGGCTGACGGGGGCGCTGCGCGGCGGGGCCGGGTGGGGGACGTGGCTCGGGCTGGGGGCGCTGTGGGCGGTGATCCTGCTCTGCCACCAGTTCTCGGGGGTGGTCGCCTCGCTGGGCGCGTGCGCCGCCGTGGTGGCGGCGCGTCCGGGGCGGGCGGTGTGGCCGCGGGCGGCCGCCGGGCTGCTGCTGGGGGCGGTGGTGCTGGGGGCGTGGCCGTACTACGACTTCTTCGCGCTGTTCGGTGCCGGATCCGGCCTCGAGCCGGTGCACCGGGTGCTGTACGAGGACCTGGCCGCGCGGTTCGGGCTGGTGCTGCTCGGGGTGGCCGCGCTGGTCGCGCGGTGGCGGCGGGACCGGCGCGATCCGCTGGTGCTGTTCTTCCTGTCGGGCCTGCTGGTCGTGGTGGCGGGCCGGCTGAGCGGCCACTTCTCGTGGGGGCGCGCCCTGCCCGCCGTGCTGATCCCGGCGCAGCTGGCGGCGGCGCTGGAGGCGGTCCGGGCGGGGCGGCGCGGGGTGCGTGCCGGCCGGGCGGCCCTGCTCGCCGGGGCGCTCGCGGTCGGGGCGTGGGCCCAGGCGGGGACGCTCGGGTACGTGGTCCCGCGCGACGCCCTGCCGCAGGCGGTCCGGGACAGGTACGGGCCGCCCTGGACGGGGTACCACTGGATCACGCCGTGGGTGGGGTACGGGGACGTGGTCATGGCCGAGACCGGCCCGGCCCGCCGGATCCCCGCGTACGGGCCGTACACGGTCGCTCCCGGCTACCCCGACTTCTTCCTGCCGGACGAGGAACGCCGGACGGCGGTCACGCGGGAGTACTTCGCGCCGGGGACGCCGGAGCGGGTACGGCGGGACATCGAGCGGGAGTACGGGGTGCGCTGGGTGGTGGACGGGTCCGGGGACCTGGACGACGCCGGGCTGCGGGCGGTGGCGCGGGGACCGGAGGGGCAGGTGCTCTACGAGGTGCCCTGAGCCGCCCTCACCCCGCCGTCGCCCTCACCGCAGCGCGCTCGCCACCAGGCGGGCCGCCCGGCGCACCCCCGGCCGGGCCACCCGGCGGGCCACCGGCCGCAGCACGCCCGCCGTGATCCCGACCGGTTCCCAGCGCACCTGGAGCCGGCCCGGACCGTGGCCCTCCGGCTCGACCGTGACCCGGTGCGGGGCCGTGCCGGAGCGGTAGGGGACGCGGGCGGTCAGGGCCGGGAAGCCGAGCGGGGCCAGCAGCAGCCCCGTGTTGGCCTGGCCCCGGTGGGTGAGGCGGACCAGTGGATGACGCACCCCGGCGAAGCCGCTCGGCGGGAGGGACGCGGCCGCGAGGTCGACGCGGACGCGGCCCTCGAAGACGCCGGGGCGGACGGGGGAGAGGCGGAAGGGGACCGTGAGGCGGCGCCGGCCGGGAGTGAGGAGAAGGGCCGCGCGCTGGGGGCCGACCGGCAGGCGCAGCGCCGGGTCGTACGTCCGTACGGCCAGCTCGACACCGGCGCCGGGGCCCCGGGTGATCTCCGTGATCTCGTGGCGGAACTGGGCGCCGAAGAACGGGCGGGTGTCCAGCTCCAGCTCGGTCAGGTCCAGTTCGCGGCGGGCGCCGGCGGAGGCGGGGACCTCCTCGCCCCAGTAGGTGCGGCCGTCCGCGTCCGTGGTGACCCGCCGCGGGGCGACGCCGTGGCCGAGACCGCGGGCCGCCAGCCGGGCCTCGGACAGGCGGCGGTCGCGGACGAGTTGCAGCACCACCCGTTCGGCGCGCGGGAGGCGGGCGTACGCGCCCGGGGACAGCGTGTCCAGGTAGGGGTTCACCAGGTCCGCGAAGGCCGCCAGCCACTCCTCGTCCCGGTGGGGCAGGTCGCCCGCGTACATCCGGAAGTCGTGCTTGAGGAACTTGTGGTCCTTGTCCTCGCGCAGTGCCTGGTGCCCGCTCTCGGCCAGGAAGGCGTCGATGAGGCGCTGGACGTGGACGCGGTCGCGCACGTTGGCGAGCTTGTGCCGCTGGTTGGAGATGGAGGCCGCGTCCGAGGCCGCGTACGGGGCGATGTACCAGAGGTACACCGGTTCCGGGATGATCGTGAACGTCTTCGCCAGGCAGTACGCCTGGGCCGAGAACAGCTGGTCCTCGTAGTGGATGCCCTCGGGGAAGCGCAGGTCGTGCCGGTCGAGGAAGGCACGGGCGTACATCTTGCTGGTCGACAGGTGCTCGAAGAACAGCCGCGGGTCCGCCTCGATGCCGTCCAGGGTGCGGCGTTCGCGCACGAGGTGCGGCATCCAGGTGGAGGGGCGGCCGGTGTCCACCCGGATCCGCCGGACGGCGCCCATCGCGAAGTCGATGTCCCGTTCGCGGTGCGCGGCGAGCAGCAGTTCGACCGCGTTCTCGGGGAGTTCGTCGTCGCTGTCGAGGAACATCAGGTACGGCGCCCGCGCGATCTCCAGGGCGCGGTTGCGCGGGGCGCTGCACCCGCCGCTGTTGTGCGGCAGGCGCAGGCACCGGATGCGGGGGTCGCGGGCCGCGAGGTCCCGCGCCACCCGGGGGGTGTCGTCCGTCGAGTGGTCGTCGCTGATGACGATCTCGAGGTTGCGGTGGGTCTGGCGGCGGACGGACTCGACCGCGCGGGGGAGCCGCCCGGCGTCGTTGTGCACGATCACCGTCACGGTGACGTCGGGGGTGCCGGCGGTGGTCATGACGGGCATGCCTCCTCGGGGCTGGGCGCCGGGGTGCGGTCCTCGACCGGCAGCACCGGGGGCAGCGACTCCTCGTCCTGGCCGAGGAAGACCCGGCGTACGACGCGTTCGGCGGCGCGGCCGTCGTCGTACTCGCAGAACCGGCGCCGGAAGGCGGCCCGTGCCTTCGCCGCGCCCTCGTCGCGCCAGGCGTCGGTGGTGAGGATCTCGGTGAGTTCCTCCTGGGTGCGGGCCACCGGGCCGGGCGCCTCGGCCATCAGGTCGAAGTAGACGCCGCGGGTGGTGCGGTACGTCTCCCAGTCGTCGGCGTAGATCACCAGGGGGCGGTCGAGGTTGGCGTAGTCGAACATGATCGACGAGTAGTCCGTGACCAGGGCGTCGGCGGCCAGGCACAGCTCCTCGACCGGGTCGTAGGACGAGACGTCCACGATGCGGCCGGAGCGGCGCAGACCGGTCAGCGGGGAGGCGGCGCCGTCGTAGAAGTAGTGGCCGCGCACCAGCAGGACGGTGTCCTCGCCGAGGCGGTCGGCGAGCCCGGCCAGGTCCAGGCGCGGGGTCCAGCCGGCCTCGTAGTCGCGGTGGGTGGGCGCGTACAGCACGGCCCGGCGGCCGGGTGCGATGCCGAGGCGCTCGCGGACCGCGCGGACGTCGTCGGCGCCGGCCGTGTAGTAGACGTCGTTGCGCGGATAGCCGTGGTCGAGCGAGACGTACCGGGACGGATACGCCCGCTCCCACATCCGGGTGGTGTGGCTGTTGCTGGAGACGCTGTAGTCCCATTTGTCGACGCGCTCCAGCAGCGCGGCGAAATCCAGCCCCTGCGCGGCGGCCGGGAACGGCATCTGGTCCAGGCCCATGCGCTTGAGCGGGGTGCCGTGGTGGGTCTGGAGGTGGACGGCCTCGGGGCGTTTGACCACCGCGTTGGGGAAGTTGACGTTGTTGACGAGGTACTTCGCGGTGGCGAGCACCTCCCCGTAGCGGCGGCTGCCGGGGACGACGTGGTCGGTGCCGGGCGGGAGCAGGGCCGCGTTCTCGGCGGTCACCACCCACACCGGACGGATGTGCGGGGCGAGTTCGGCGAGCTTGGCGGCGATCGCGGCCGGGTTGCAGGCGACCCCGCGGTTCCAGTAGGCGGCGAACACCGCCAGGTGGGGGTCGACCGGGCGGCGCAGCGCCTTGCGGTACTGGAGGTCGCGGACCCGGGCGCCGAGCTGCCGCCTGCCGGTGCGCACCGTGGACCGCACGGTGCGCCGGGTGCGGTTGGCGGCCTGGAACGCGCGGTACCTGGTGTAGGCGCCCTCCTCGAGCAGCGAGCGGCGGACGCCGTCGAGGCCGGCGGGGTGCCGGTACCCCTGGGGGCGGCGGCGCAGGGCGGCGATCGAGGCCCGGTGGAAGAACTCCCGGGCGACGTCCTCGGGCATGCCGCCGCGGGCGAAGGTGCGCAGACAGTCCCGGACCATGATCTCGTAGAGCACGGTGTAGGGGGCGGGGCGGCCGAGGGTGAGGTCGAGGAGGCCCTCGTAGCGGTCGACGAGGGCGTAGTGCTGCTCGGGGGTGACCGGGGGGAGGCTGGCGGGCCGCAGCCGGCGGTCCTCGTGGGCGACGTGCGGCAGACAGGCGACGCGCTCGGCGAGCAGGAGGGCGGCGAGGGCCGCGTGCGGCTCGTCGTCGGTGGTGAGGCGGTCCTCGTGCGCCCGCCAGAAGCCGGCGCGCAGGACGCGGGTGCCGAGCAGCGGGGTCAGGCGCAGCAGGTGGGCGCTGTCGTCGAGGGCGAGGTCGGCGCGGCCCGCGCGGGCGAGCAGGGGACCGTCCGCGGAGGGCAGGCCACTGGTGCGCCAGGTGCTGCGGACGTGGTCGATCAGCAGGACGTCCACGGTGTCGGGGAGTCCGGCGGCGCGCTCGGCGATCGTGCGCGGGCCGCCGGGCGGCAGGCCGTCCTTGGCGTGGACGAAGTGCAGCCAGCGGCCGGTGGCCCGCGCCGCCCCCGCCGACCGGGCCGCCGCGTCGGACGTGCCGTCGGGCAGGGGCAGCACCTGGACGCCGGGAGCGTGCCGCTCGGCCGTCTCGCGGGCCCAGTCGCCGACGGCGGCGACGACGACCTCGGTGTCCGGGTGGGGGTGGGCGGCGAGCGAGTCGAGGAGGCCGGTCAGGTGGTCCTGGGTGTTCGGCCCGTGGACGATGACGCTGAGCTCGGGCATCACGGGACTCCTTCGGCTGCTCGTCGCCGCTCCGGTCGTTCCTCTGCGGGTCACTCCGTTTCAGTCATATTGGCATCAATACGGCTGAAGGCGGCGCCGGGACGCGCGGGTGCGTGCCTCACGAAGGGAGCGGCACCTGCCCGGGCCGCGGCTGCTGCGGTTGCGGCTGTGCCTTCGGCTTCGGCTTCGGCTTGCGGGGCCGGTCCGTGCCGCCGGTGAACGCCTCGTACTCCTTGAGCACCTCGTCGGTCGGCCCGTCCATGCGCAGCTCACCGCGCTCCAGCCACAGGACGCGGTCGCAGGTGTCGCGGATCGACTTGTTGTTGTGGCTGACCAGGAACACCGTCCCGGCCCGCTTGCGCAGCTCCCGGATCCGGGCCTCGGAGCGCTTCTGGAAGGAGCGGTCGCCGGTGGCCAGCGCCTCGTCGATCATCAGGACGTCGTGGTCCTTGGCGGCGGCGATGGAGAAGCGCAGCCGGGCGGCCATGCCGGAGGAGTAGGTGCGCATCGGCAGGGTGATGAAGTCGCCCTTCTCGTTGATCCCGGAGAAGTCGACGATCTCCTGGTAGCGCTCCTTGATCTGCTCGCGGGACATGCCCATCGCGAGCCCGCCGAGGTGGACGTTGCGCTCGCCGGTGAGGTCGCTCATCAGGGCGGCGTTGACGCCGAGCAGGGAGGGCTGGCCGTCGGTGTAGATGCGGCCGTTCTCCACCGGGAGCAGTCCGGCGACGGCCTTGAGCAGGGTGGACTTGCCCGAGCCGTTGGTGCCGATGAGGCCGATGGCCTCGCCCCGGTAGGCGACGAAGGACACGTTCCGCACCGCGTGCACCCGGCGCACGCCGGACGCCCTCTCGGTCTGCCTGCGGCGCAGGATGCGGTTGAGGGCGGCGGTGGCGGAACCGCGTCCGGCACCGGTGCCGTTCACCCGGTAGACGATGTCGACACCGTCGGCGATGACGGTGGGGACCTTCCCGTCGGTGTGCTTGTCGGTGTGCTCAGCCACGGCCGTACCTCTCCTCTGCCTTCCAGAAGTAGACGAAGCCGACCACGCCGGCCAGCAGCGCCCAGCCCACCGCGAACGCCCACACGTGCGGGGGCAGGTACGAGGAGCCGTAGTCGTCG
>NZ_JAPSKQ010000248.1 GCF_031181555.1 Streptomyces sp.
GGGGGTCCGGGGGCGGCGCCCCCGGAAACGGCACACCGACCCACGGTGCCTTCGAAACCGGCGGCAGCCCCCACGGGGCGGCGCCGCACAAGCTCCGCAGGTACAGTGCGGAAATCAGCAGACCCCAGTGTGTGAGGCCCCGCACGTGTTGACGCAGACCACTTCCCGGGTCCTCGAACCGAGCGACCTGGACGCCGCACTCGCCGTGCTCGACCGCGAGCCGGTGGCGAACGCCTTCGTGGCCGCCCGGGTGCGGGTCGCGGGCCTGGACCCGTGGCGGCTCGGCGGCGAGCTGTGGGGCTGGTACGAGGGCGGCGTGCTGACGTCCCTGTGCTACGCAGGCGCCAACCTGGTCCCCATCTGCGCCACCCCGAGGGCCGTCCGCGCGTTCGCCGACCGCGCCCGCCGGGCGGGCCGCCGCTGCTCCTCCATAGTGGGGCCGGCCGGCCCCACCGCCGAACTGTGGCGGCTGCTCGAACCCCACTGGGGCCCGGCCCGCGAGGTCCGTGCCCGCCAGCCCCTCATGGTCACCGACCGCATGCCCGACACCATCGCCCCGGACCCCCGCGTGCGCCGCGTCCGCAAGGACGAACTGGAGACGATCATGCCGGCGTGCGTGGCGATGTTCACCGAGGAGGTCGGCGTCTCCCCGCTGGCCGGCGACGGCGGCCTGCTCTACCAGGCCCGGGTCGCCGAACTCGTCGGCTCGGGCCGCTCCTTCGCCCGCTTCGACGCCGACGGCAAGGTCGTCTTCAAGGCCGAGATCGGCGCCGCGACGGACCGCGCCTGCCAGATCCAGGGCGTCTGGGTGGCCCCCGAGCACCGGGGCACGGGCGTCGCGGCTCCCGGCATGGCCGCCGTCCTCCGCTACGCCCTGGCGGACGTCGCCCCCGTGGTGAGCCTCTACGTCAACGACTTCAACACCCCCGCCCGCAGGGCGTACCGGAGGGTAGGCTTCCGGGAGGTCGGCGCCTTCATGAGCGTGCTGTTCTGAGCACGCTGGGCACCGTGGTCCCCGCACTGGCCCAAGACGCCGTTCTGACCCGCGGGAACCCCCTGTAGTCTCCCCGGCATGCTGCGCTTTCCCGGTCACGGCCACCCCCACCCCGACGACATCGTGATCGGCCCCCTCGACCTCGCCGCCCACGTCGACGAGGCGCTGGCGGTCCAGGCGGTGGCATTCGGGCTCGACCCCGACGAGGTGGCCGTACGACGGCAGATCGTGCTGCGCCACCTGACCTTCCCGGGCGCCAGGGCCTTCGGCGCCACCACCGGGGGCCGCCTGGTCGGCTTCGTCTACGGCATGCCCAACGACCGCGCCCACTGGTGGTCCACCGTCGTCGAGCCCTACCTGCGCGCCCGGGGCAACGACGACTGGCTCGACGACTCCTTCGTCATCACCGAGCTGCACGTCCACCCGCGCCACCAGAAGCACGGCATCGGCCGCGCCCTGATCACCACGATCACCGACGGCGCCGACGAACCCCGCTCGATCCTCTCCGCCATCGACGTCGAGAGCCCCGCCCGCCGCCTGTACCGCTCCCTCGGCTACCGGGACCTCGCCCGGCAGGTCCACTTCCCCAGCGCCCTCAAGCCGTACGCCGTCATGGGCGCCCCCCTGCCACTCCTTCGTGCCTAGAACCCGGGACGGGCCCAAACCGATTTCCGCCGCCCCGTCCCGCCCGGCTAACCTCCTGTCATCACCCAGACGCAGCAGGAGTACGAGAACCATGGCGAACGCACCGGTCCAGCGCATGTCCCAGTTGATGGCGAAGACGCTGCGCGACGACCCGGCGGACGCCGAGGTCCTCAGCCACAAGCTGCTCGTCCGCGCCGGTTACGTGCGCCGCACCGCCGCCGGCATCTGGACGTGGCTCCCCCTCGGCAAGAAGGTCCTCGCCAACGTCGAGCGGATCGTCCGCGAGGAGATGGACGCCATCGGCGCCCAGGAGGTGCTGCTGCCCGCCCTGCTGCCGCGTGAGCCCTACGAGGCGACCGGCCGCTGGGACGAGTACGGCCCCGAGCTGTTCCGCCTCCAGGACCGCAAGGGCGGCGACTACCTCCTCGGCCCCACCCACGAGGAGATCTTCACCCTGCTGGTGAAGGACCAGGCGTCCTCCTACAAGGACCTGCCGGTGATCCTCTACCAGATCCAGACCAAGTTCCGGGACGAGGCCCGCCCCCGCGCCGGCATCCTGCGCGGCCGCGAGTTCCTGATGAAGGACTCCTACTCCTTCGACGTCGAGGACGAGGGCCTCGCCCGGTCCTACGCCCTGCACCGCCAGGCGTACCAGAAGGTGTTCGAGCGCCTCGGCCTCGACTACCGCATCTGCGCGGCGACCGCCGGTGCGATGGGCGGCTCCAAGTCCGAGGAGTTCCTCGCCCCGGCCGAGGCCGGCGAGGACACCTTCGCGGACTGCCCGAACTGCGACTTCGCCGCGAACACCGAGGCGGTCGCGTACGAGCTCCAGCCGGTCGACGCCTCCGGCGTCCCGGCCGCCGAGGACATCCCCACGCCCGACACCCCGACCATCGAGACCCTCGCCGCACAGCTCGGCGTGCCCGCCTCGGCCACGCTGAAGAACCTGCTGGTCAAGGTCGACGGCGAGATCGTCGCCGTGGGCGTGCCCGGTGACCGCGAGGTCGACATGGGCAAGGTCGAGGCGCACTTCGCCCCGGCCACGGTGGAACTGGTCACCGAGGCGGACTTCGTCGCCCGCCCCGACCTGGTGCGCGGCTACGTCGGCCCGCAGGGCCTGGACAAGGTGACGTACATCGCCGACCCGCGCGTGGCGCCGGGCACCGCCTGGATCACGGGCGCCAACAAGGCCGGCACGCACGCGAAGAACGTGGTCGCCGGGCGCGACTTCGAGGTCGACGCGTACGTGGACGTCGTGGTGGTGCGGGAGGGCGACCCCTGCCCCAAGTGCGGCACCGGTCTCAAGCTCGACCGCGCCATCGAGATCGGCCACATCTTCCAGCTGGGCCGCAAGTACACCGACGCCCTCAAGCTCGACGTCCTCGGCCAGAACGGCAAGCCCGCCCGCGTCACCATGGGCTCCTACGGCATCG
This sequence comes from Streptomyces sp., assembly GCF_031181555.1. Taxonomy (GTDB): domain Bacteria; phylum Actinomycetota; class Actinomycetes; order Streptomycetales; family Streptomycetaceae; genus Streptomyces; species Streptomyces fimbriatus. The sequence continues at coordinate 3,073 of NZ_JAPSKQ010000248.1, forward strand.
GCGTCTCCCGCGCGGTGGCGGCCCTCGCCGAGCAGACCGCCGACGACAAGGGCCTGTGCTGGCCCGAGGAGGTCGCCCCGGCCGACGTCCACGTGGTCGCCGCGGGCAAGGCCCTCCAGACGGAGCTCGCGCTCGACGTCTCCGAGAAGCTGTCCGCGGCCGGCGTCCGCGTCCTGGTCGACGACCGCGCCGGCGTCTCCCCGGGCGTGAAGTTCACCGACTCGGAGCTGATCGGCGTCCCGCGCATCCTGGTCGCCGGCCGCCGCGCGGCCGAGGGCGTCGTGGAGCTCAAGGACCGCCGCACGGGCGAGCGCGAGGAACTCACGGTCGACGAGGCCGTCGCCCGCCTCACGGCGTAACGGCGTAACGGCGTCACGCGGGGCCCGTGCGCACCGGACCACCGGCCCGCACGGGCCCCGCCCGGCGCTGCCGCCCGGGTGCCTCGGCACCGGGTCCCGCACCCGGCCACGCCGGACAACAGCCACCGCCCCGCGCCCGCCCACGGCGTCCCGGCGCGCGGTGACGGACGGCGTACGGCTGCCGGACCCGGCGGGCGGCGCACCACGCCGCGGGGCCCGGTCCGGCGGAACGTGCCGGAAGGCGGAGGCCGGTACGGCACGCCCCTGGCACCACCGTCGTGATCCGCCGGGCAGGCCTAGAGCCAGCCCGCGAACTCCAGCAGCAGTTCCGCGTCCTGTTCGCGGCCGACCCTGCGGGCCCGTACCCCCGACTCCACCGCGCGGAACAGGGTCCAGCCGCGCAGGCGTTCCCGGTCGACCTCCAGGGACTCCGCGAGGCGCTTCACCCGCCGGCGGGTCGTCGCCGCGCCGGAGGGCTGGGCGATGAGGTCCTCCACGCGGTCGCGGACCAGCCGGGCCAGGTCGAAGGCGTGCTCGCCGACCACCGGGTCCGGGCCCACCGCCAGCCACGGCAGCCGCTCCCCGGAGAGCACCTTGCTCTGCCGGAACGTACCGTGCAGCAGCCGGTGCTCGGGCGGCGCAGCCAGCAGCTCCTCGCGGGCCGTCAGCGCCGCCTCCACCAGCGGCGCCACCGCCGGGTCGGTCGCCGCGCTCGCCCGCATCGCCTCGGCCTGCCGCCCGGTCCGCTCGGCGACGGTCTCGAACGTGTGGTCCTCCGGCGGCTCCACCCACAGCCTGCGCAGCGTCTCCGCCGCCTCCAGCAGCGCCCTCGCCTCCGGGAGCGAGCGCACCGACACGTCCGGATGCAGCCGCTCCAGCAGCAGTATGCCCTCGGCGGTGAAGGGTTCCAGGAGCCGCACCGCTCCCCGGCCACCCCAGTGGGCCAGCGCGGCCCGCTCGCTCTCCGGGCGGGCCCGGCGCGGGGCCAGCTTCAGCACGGCGGGCGTGCCGTCGGCCGTCCGCACCAGCACGACCAGGCTGCTGCGCCCTCCGGGCACCTGCACCCGCTCCACCGTCAACTCGTGCAGGGAGACGGCCCGCCGCGCCAGTTCGGGCAGCCTCTCCAGCCACTCGTCCCCGTGCGGCGCCGTCTCACCGAGCGCCCTCACCAGACGCCGCGGCGGCTCGAAAACCATGCGCGAGTCGTTCCCTTCGTGCTGTACGCGGTACCTGCCGCCCCGTCACGCCGTCGGCGCCGGAGTCCCCGTGGCCGTATCGGCCCGCTCGGCGAGCCCAGGGAAGGCTACGCTCTCGCGGCTCCACCGCACCGACCGCACCGCCGCCTCCCGCATCGCCTCGGCAGCGCCCCGCCGCCGCTCGCCCCCGCTGTCGCGCACCAGGTCGGCGTACACCCCGGCCACCCGGCCCTCCAGCTCCGCGGCGAGCCGGACCGCCGCCGCCGCGTCCGGCACCGGGAACGGCAGCGCGTATCCCGCGGCCGCGGCGACGGGCTCGCCACCCGCGTCCCTCACCTCGCGCACCAGCGCGTCCCTGCGCGCCCGGTGCGCGTCGTACGCCGTACGCGCCTCCGTGCGCCGCTCCTTGCCGATCCGCCCCCCGACGACCCCGTAGCCGTACACCGCCGCGTGCTCCGCCGCCAGGGCCGCCTGGAGGGCCCGCAGCTCCCGGTCCTTCGCCTCGCGCGCATCCTTCACCGTCACACCTCCGTCAGCAGGTACACGTGCGCCGCGCCGGCCGCCGCCACCGAGGCCAGCAGCCGGGCCAGTTCACCGGGCGCGTCCAGCAGCGCCTTCGTCCGCCGGTCGGCGATCTCCCGCTCGGCGGCGGCGAGTTCGGCCAGGGCGTCCTTCTCCTTCGCGGGCACGGCGGCGACCGGAGCGGAGGCGGAGGGCGCCGTCCCGGAGGGAGCCGGCGACGCCACCGCCGTACCGCCGAACGCCTTCGCGTGCCGGACGACCTCCGCGCGCAGCGGAGCCAGCCGCCGGGCCAGCTTCGGATGCGCGGCGATGACCGCGTCGTACCGCTCGGCCAGCCCCCGGCTGTCCCGGGCCGCACGCGCGCGTGCCCGGTCGGCGGCCGAGGGCCGGCTGCCGCCGGCGGCGTCGGGGTTCTCGGACTCGGCGGAACAGCCCGCCACCAGCAGGGCCGCCGGAGCGACGGCGAGCAGACTCCTTCTGCGCGGCCCCGAACGGGCGCGCGGAGACGGGGGGAACGGCACGGCAGACGTCCTCGGGGGCTCGTACGAACGTGGCGACGAAGGAATGGGCCGCTGGCCCGTGATCACGGTACCCGGGCACCCGCCCGGCGGCGGCCAGCGGCACCCTCCGTGACCGGGTGGACGGCAACACCCTCCGCGACCGGATACCCTTTGACCAGACACGCGCCCCATCCCACAACAGCACACGCGGCCGAGGAGTCACCCGGATGAGCACCACCCAGAGCGAGAGGCTTCGAGCACTTCTGGAACCGCTCGTCAGCTCACAGGGCCTCGATCTCGAGGAGATCGCCGTGGACTCGGTCGGCCGCAAGCGTGTGCTGCGCGTCGTCGTCGACTCCGACACCGGTGCGGACCTGGACCGGATCGCCGATGTGAGCCGCGCGCTCTCGGCGAAGCTCGACGAGACGGACGCGATGGGCAGCGGGGAGTACACCCTCGAGGTGGGAACCCCGGGCGCGGAGCGCCTCCTCACCGAGCACCGGCACTACGTGCGTGCCACGGGCCGCCTGGTGCGGTTCCAGCTGGCCGAGGGCGGCGAACTGGTCGCCAGGATCCTCAAGGCGGACGACGACGGCCTCGACCTCGAGGTGCCCGGGGTGAAGGGCCGCAAGGCCACCGCGCGCAGACTCGCCTTCGACGACATCACCAGGGCGCGCGTCCAGGTCGAGTTCAACCGCAAGGACGACGTGTCCGACAAGAAGGACGACAAGAAGGAAGAGGAGGCGTAGCCGTGGACATCGACATGAGCGCCCTGCGGGGCTTGGTACGGGAGAAGGAGATCTCCTTCGACCTGCTGGTCGAGGCGATCGAGTCGGCCCTCCTCATCGCC
>NZ_JAPSKQ010000080.1 GCF_031181555.1 Streptomyces sp.
GTTGTCGGTGCCGGGGGCGGGGGAGCGGCCGGTCGCGAAGGCGGCGACCGCTTCGCGGAGGGCCTTGTGCTCGTCGGATTCGATGAGGGCGGGCATGCGGCTCCTTCGGGTGCGGGTCGTGTGTGGCTGGTCGCGCTCACGCGGCGGGGCCGCACGTCCCGTGCGGCCCCGCGCCCCTCAAGTCGCTTGCACCACCGCCAGGAGGGAACCGACCGTCACCTGTTGTCCGGGGGTGGCGTTCAAGGCCGTCAGGGTTCCCGTGGCCGGGGCGGTGATCCTGTGTTCCATCTTCATCGCCTCCAGCCACAGGAGGGGCTGGCCGGCTTCCACGGACGTCCCCTCGGTCAGGCCCTCCGCGACGCGGACGACCGTGCCGGGCATGGGGGCGAGCAGGGAGCCGGGGGCGTGCTGGGCGGTGGGGTCGGGGAAGCGGGGCAGGGCGGTGAGGCGGGTGGTGTTGACGTGGATCCGATCGCCGTAGCGGGCGATGGCGTAGCGGCGCCGTACGCCGTCCGCTTCGAGGACGACCAGGTCGGCGGCGGTGTGCACGACCCGTACTCCGTCGGCCTCCGGGCCCGTGCGGGTGTGCCGGTAGCGGACCTCGTGTTCCTCGCCCGCCATGGCGTACCGCTTGACCTGCGGCTGGGAGGGCAGGTTGCGCCAGCCGCCGAAGCGGGAGCGGCCGTGGGCGTCGGCGAGGGCGGCGGCCAGCGGGGCGTACGGGTCCGGGTCCGGTTCGGTCAGCTCGGACAGGTGGCGGTCGTAGAAGCCGGTGTCCATGCGGCCCTCCGCGAACTCCTCGTGCCGCAGCGAGCGCACGAGGAGGTCCCGGTTGGTGACGGGGCCGTGGATCACCGCCCGTTCCAGCGCGGACGCCAGCTTGCGGATGGCCTCCGCGCGGGTGGGGGCGTGGGCGACGGCCTTGGCGAGCATGGGGTCGTAGTGCACGCCGATGTCGTCGCCGTCCGCGTACCCCGTGTCCAGGCGTACGGCGCCGGGGACGGAGAGCCGGTGCAGGCGGCCGGTCTGCGGGGCCCAGCCCCTGGCGGGGTCCTCGGCGTACAGGCGGGCCTCGACGGCGTGGCCACGCGCGCGGGGCGGCTCCTTCGCGAGGGCGTGTCCCTCGGCGACGCGGATCTGCTCGGCGACGAGGTCGGTCCCGAACACGGCCTCCGTCACCGGGTGCTCCACCTGGAGACGGGTGTTCATCTCCAGGAAGTGCGCCCGGTCGCCGGTGACGAGGAACTCGACGGTTCCGGCGCCGACGTAGCCGACGGCACGGGCGGCGCGCACGGCGAGCGCGTGGAGCTCGTCGGTGAGCCCCGGGGCCAGCCCGGGTGCCGGGGCCTCCTCGATCACCTTCTGGTGGCGGCGCTGGAGGGAGCAGTCCCGGGTGCCGAGCGTCCACACCGTGCCGTGCGTGTCGGCGAGGACCTGCACCTCGACGTGGCGGCCGTTCTCGACGTAGGGCTCGACGAAGACCTCGCCGTCACCGAAGGCGCTCGCCGCCTCCGCGCGGGCGGCCGTCAGCTCGGCGTCCAGGTCCGCGAGGCGCCGGACGACCCGCATGCCGCGTCCGCCGCCGCCCGCCGCCGCCTTCACCAGCACCGGCAGGTCCGCCTCGGTGACCTCGCGCAGGGGCTCGATCCCCATCAGCTCCTTGGCGCGCGTCTTGGACGCCATCGCCTCGATCGCCTCCGGGGGCGGCCCGATCCACACCAGGCCCGCGTCCCGTACGGCACGCGCGAAGCCGGCGTTCTCGGAGAGGAAGCCGTAGCCGGGGTGCACGGCGTCCGCGCCGGCCGCGAGGGCCGCCTTCACGATCAGGTCGCCGCGCAGGTACGTGTCGGCGGGCGCCGCCCCCGGCAGCCGTACGGCCGTGTCGGCCACGCGCGCGTGGAGGGCGTTCTCGTCGGCGTCCGAGTGCACCGCGACCGTCCGGATTCCCCCTTCACCGCAGGTGCGGAAGATCCGGCAGGCGATCTCGCCCCGGTTGGCGACGAGGACAGTGCTGATCAAGGTGATCCCCTCACATCCGGAAGACGCCGAAGCCACCGCGCGCCCCCTCGTAGGGCGCGGTGTGGACGGCCGACAGGCACAGGCCGAGGACGGTGCGGGTGTCGCGCGGGTCGATGACGCCGTCGTCGTACAGCCGCCCGGACAGGAACATCGGCAGCGACTCCGACTCGATCCGCTGCTCCACCATGGCGCGCAGCGCCGCGTCGCCCTCCTCGTCGTACGGCTGTCCCTTCGCGGCGGCCGACTGCCGGGCGACGATCGACAGGACGCCCGCGAGCTGCTGCGGGCCCATGACGGCGGACTTGGCGCTGGGCCAGGCGAACAGGAACCGCGGGTCGTAGGCCCGCCCGCACATGCCGTAGTGCCCGGCGCCGTACGACGCCCCCATGAGCACCGACAGGTGGGGGACCTTCGAGTTGCTGACCGCGTTGATCATCATCGCGCCGTGCTTGATGATGCCGCCCTGCTCGTACTCCTTGCCGACCATGTAGCCGGTGGTGTTGTGCAGGAACAGCAGCGGGATGTCGCGCTGGTCGGCGAGCTGGATGAACTGGGCGGCCTTCTGCGACTCCTCGCTGAACAGCACCCCCCGGGCATTGGCCAGGATGCCCACCGGGTAGCCGTGCAGGGCCGCCCACCCGGTGGTCAGACTCGTCCCGTACAGCGGCTTGAACTCGTCGAAGTCGGAGGCGTCGACGATCCGGGCGATGACCTCGCGCGGGTCGAAGGGGGTCTTCAGGTCCTCCGGGACGATGCCGAGCAGGTCCTCCGGGTCGTGCTTCGGCGGCTCGGCGGGCGGCGGATCCGGGTACGCCTTGCGATGGTTGAGACGGGCCACGACCCGGCGGGCCCGGCGCAGCGCGTCCGGTTCGTCGACGGCGAAGTGGTCGGCGAGGCCCGACACGCGCGCGTGCATCTCGGCACCGCCCAGGGACTCGTCGTCGCTCTCCTCCCCGGTGGCCATCTTCACCAGCGGTGGCCCGCCGAGGAACACCTTCGCCCGCTCCTTGACCATGATCACGTGGTCGGACATGCCGGGGACGTACGCGCCCCCGGCCGTGGAGTTGCCGAAGACGACGGCGACGGTGGGGATGCCGGCCGCCGACAGCCGGGTCAGGTCCCGGAAGATCGCGCCGCCCGGGACGAAGATCTCCTTCTGGGAGGGCAGGTCGGCGCCGCCGGACTCCACCAGGCTGATGCAGGGCAGCCGGTTGGTGAGCGCGATCTCGTGGGCGCGCAGGGCCTTCTTCAGGCTCCAGGGGTTGCTGGCACCGCCGCGCACGGTCGGGTCGTTGGCGGTGATCAGGCACTCCACGCCCTCGACGACACCGATCCCGGTGACGAGCGAGGCGCCGACGGCGTAGTCGCTCCCCCAGGCCGCCAGCGGGGACAGCTCCAGGAACGGCGTGTCCGGGTCGAGGAGCAGCTCGATGCGCTCGCGGGCGAGCAGCTTGCCGCGCCGTCGGTGCCGCTCGACGTACTTCTCGCCGCCGCCCGCGAGGGCCTTGGCGTGCTCGGCGTCCAGGTCGGCGAGCTTGGCGAGCATGGCCTCGCGGCGGGAGCGGTACTCCGGGCCGCCGGTGTCCAGGGCGGAGTCGAGAACCGTCACAGCAGGACCTCCGGGATGTCCAGGTGGCGGGAGCGCAGCCATTCGCCGAGCGCCTTGGCCTGCGGGTCGAAGCGGGCCCGGGCGGCGGCGCCCTCGCCGAGGATCCCCTCGACGACGACGTTCACGGCGCGCAGGTTCGGCAGCACGTGCCGGGTGACGGGCAGGCGGGCGGCCTCGGGGATCAGCTCCCGGAAGCGTTCGGCGGTCAGCTCGTGCGCGAGCCAGCGCCAGGCGTCCTCGGTGCGGGCCCAGACCCCGACGTTGGCGCTGCCGCCCTTGTCCCCGCTGCGGGCGCCGGCGACGAGGCCGAGCGGGACTCTTCGCGTGGGCCCCGGGGGCAGCGGCTCGGGGAGCGCGGATTCCGGCACGTCCTCGAGGACGGCGGTGTCGTGTGCCGGTGACACGGGGACACGGCGTCCGTCGTGGAGCACGGCCACGTGGTCGACGTCCCCCTGGGGGACGTACGCCTCCTCGAACACCCCGTACGGGGAGCCCTTCCCCGGTGGCGCCAGTACGTGGAACCCGGGGTAGCTCGCCAGCGCCAGTTCGACGGCGGCCCCGCTCAGCGCCCGCCCCACCGCTTCCTGGGAGGGGTCCCGCACGACGAGCCGCAGCAGCGCGCTCGCGGTCTCCTCGGTGCCGGCGTCGGGCCGGTCGGTGCGCACCAGGTCCCACCTCACCTCGGCGGGCGGCGACTTGGCGAGCGCGTCGGTCATCTGCTCCCGCACGAGGTCCGCCTTGGCCTCGATGCCGAGCCCGGTGAGGACGAACACGACCTCGTTGCGGAAGCCGCCGAGCCGGTTGAGCCCGACCTTGAGCGCGGGCGGCGGCGCCTCCCCGCGGACCCCCTCGACGCGCACCCGGTCGGGCCCGTCCTGACCGAGCCGCACGCTGTCCAGCCGGACGGTGACGTCGGGACCGGCGTACCGGGCACCGCCCGTCTCGTACAGCAGCTGTGCGGTGACCGTGCCGACGTCGACGAAGCCGCCGGTGCCGGGGTGCTTGGTGATGACGCTGCTGCCGTCGGCGTGGATCTCGGCGAGCGGGAAGCCGGGCCGCCGCACCGCTCCCGGGCGCTCGCCGAAGAAGGCGTAGTTCCCGCCGGTGGCCTGCGTCCCGCACTCCAGCACGTGCCCGGCGACGACGGCGCCCGCGAGCCGGTCGTGGTCCGCCGGCCCCCAGCCGAAGTGCGCGGCGGCGGGCCCGGTGACCAGGGCCGCGTCGGTGACCCGCCCGGTGACCACGAGGTCGGCGCCCCCGCGCAGACAGGCCGCGATGCCGAAGCCGCCGAGGTACGCGTGCGCGGCGAGGCTGCCCGGGTGGCGCCCGGTGAGGTCGTCGCCCTCGACGTGGGCGACCCGCACCGGGATCCCGAGCCGGTCGGCCAGCCGCCGTACGGCGTCGGCGAGCCCGGCGGGACGGAGCCCGCCCGCGTTGGTGACGATCCTGACGCCCCGCTCGTGCGCGAGGCCGAGACAGTCCTCCAACTGCCGCAGGAAGGTGCGGGCGTACCCGGCGGCGGGATCCTTCAGCCGGTCGCGGGCCAGGATGAGCATGGTCAGTTCGGCGAGGTAGTCACCGGTGAGGACGTCGACCTCGCCCCCGGTGAGCATCTCGCGCAGGGCGCCGGAGCGGTCGCCGTAGAAACCGGAGAAGTTGCCGACGCGCAAGGGCGCGGCCGTCACGAGGCGTCCCCCTGCGGCGCCCGCCCGCCGCCGGGCGGTCCGGCGAAGGCCTGGGCGATGTCCAGCCAGCGGTCGGCGTCGGGGCCGTCGGCGGTGAGGGCGAGGTCGGCGCGGTGGGCGCGCTGGGTGACCAGGAGGCAGAAGTCGAGCGCGGGACCGGTGACGCGCTGGGGGGCGTCCTCGGGGCCGTGGGCCCACAGGCTGCCGTCGGGGGCGGTGAGTTCGACGCGGAAGGGACCTGCGGGCGGCGTGAGCCCGTGCGCGCCGTAGGCGAAGTCACGGGTGCGCACCCCGAGCCACACCACATGCCGGAGCCGGTCGGTGGGCGGCCGCGCCACACCGAGCGCGTCCGCCACGTCCAGCCCGTGGGCCCAGGTCTCCATGAGCCGGGCCGTCGCCATGGAGGCGGCCGACATGGGGGGTCCGTACCAGGGGAAGCGCGCCCCGGGCGGCGCCGACCGCAGCGCCTTCTCCAGCGCCGCGCGCCCCTCGCGCCACCGCGCGAGCAGTGCGGCGGGCGCGGACCGGGCGTACTCCTCGGCACCGTCGTCCACGAAGGTGCGCGGGGCGGCGAGCGCCCGCTCCGCCAGGGCGCGGAACCCGTCCGCGTCCGTGACGGCGAGCAGTGCCGAGTGGTCGGTCCAGGCGAGGTGGGCGATCTGGTGGGCCACGGTCCAGCCCGGGGCGGGCGTCTCCCGTGCCCACTGCTCCGGGCTCGCCCCGGCCACCAGCCGGTCGACCTCCTCGCTCTCCTCACGCAGATCGTCGATCACGGGCGTCGGATCGGACACGAGGCGCTCCCCTCGGGCACGGCGGTGTGCGGCGCGGTGTGGTGAGGAGCATGGCAGGGCCCCCGGGAACAATCAAGCACGCTTGCATGATTTTATGCCAGGGGCGCGGCCGTCCTCGGGGCCTCGCCCGCGAACGCTTCGGGCCCCTCGGACGCCCTCGGCCCTCGGGCGCTCTCGGCCCTCGGGCCGCCTCGGGCCGCCTCAGTCCGCCCGCCAGACCGTCATGTCCACGGTCAGGAAGCCGATGTCCGGCATGGCGGTCGACTTCACCTGGACGACGAGCAGGGCGATCTCTCCCCGGTTGTTCCTGACGCAGATCTCGCTCCCGGCCGCTGCCGCGGCCAGCGGGAGGCGGTGGCTGTCGGCGCCGGAGGTCAGCAGACGGCACGTCTCGTACGTGGCGCCCGGGTCGCCGAACACCATGGTGAACACGCTGGTGTCGCTCTCCAGCGCGCAGCTGCCCTGCGCGCAGTCGAAGCGGATGTCTCCCTCGCGGTCCTCGCGCATCTCCCCGCTGCGGGTGCTGAGCGAGTTCTCGCCGGTCAGCATCAGGGGGGAGTAGGCGTGCGCCCGCGGCGTCGCGGCCGCGCCCGCGGGGCCGCCGGCCCCCGCGCCCGGTGTGCCCGACGAGGTGGACCCCGGCCCCGCCGACGACGCGGCCTCCCCCGCGGACGCCGGCCCTCCGGACGCCGCCGGCCCTTCCGCCGCCGGGCCGGGCGTCCCGGACGCGGACGCGGACGCGGCCGTATCCCGGTCACGGCCGTTCCGGTCCGCCGCGTCCATGACCGTCCACGCCGCCGTGAGGAGCAGCCCGCCCGCGGCCAGGGCGGCGGCCGTGATCAGGGCGAGGCGTCTCCTGCGGGTCCGCCGCTCGTCCGGCCCGGCCGTCCGCTGCGGCACGGTCGGGCCTTGCGGAGCGACGGGCCCTTGCGGGGGGAGGGCCCCTTGCGGGGTGGTCCCTCGTGGGGCGGCCAACGGCCGTGTGTGCACCGCGGTGGGATCCGGGAACGGAGCCGGAGCCGGCGGCGGAACCGTCACTTCCTGCCCGGCGATCTCCCGCCAGACGGCCGGGCCCGCGCCCGCCTCGGCGTCCGGCCCCAGCTCCCGGCGGCACCACTCGACGATCTCCGCCGGGGTGGCCCGCTCCCCCGGGTCTGCGGCCAGGCACCGGGCGATCGGCCCACGGAGCCGCTCGGGCAGCCCGGACAGGTCGGGTGCGGAGTGCACGATCCGGTACAGCACGCCGACCGAGGAGCCGTCCCCGTAGAGCGGCTCGCCCAGCGCCGCGAACGCCGCCGTCTGGCCGAGCGCGAAGATGTCGGTCGCCGCGGTGACGTCACCCGCGGTCGCCTGCTCCGGAGCCATGTACGCGGGCGTGCCGAGGGCGGTGCCCGTGGCGGTGTACGAGGTGCTGTCGGCGGCGAGCGCGATGCCGAAGTCGATCACCCGCGGTCCGTCGGCGGCCAGCAGCACGTTCGACGGCTTCAGGTCCCGGTGCACGATCCCCGCACCGTGGATGGCCTGCAGCGCCTCGGCGACCCCCGCCATCAGCCACAGCACCGCCGGCACCGGCAGCGGCCCGTTCCGGTCGACGGCCTGCGCCAGGGAGGGGCCCGGCACGTACAGGGTGGCCAGCCAGGGCGGCACGCCGTCCGGGTCGGCGTCGATCAGTTCGGCGGTGTACGCGCCCTTCACCGTCCGGGCCGCCTTGACCTCCCGGCTGAACCGCCGCCGGAAGGTCGGATCGTCCGCCAGTTCCGACCGTACGACCTTGAGGGCCACCGGCCGGCCTCCCCCGGTGTGCGACAGGTAGACCCGGCCCATACCGCCCGCGCCGAGCCGGGCGACGAGGCGGTAACCGGCCACCGTGCGGGGATCGTCGTCCTGCAAGGGCCGGAAGACCTCGGCCGTGTGAGTCACCGGTTCCCTCCCCTTGATCCCGATGAGTTGACCAGGTCCGCAGCCTATGCGGTGCGGATCACCGCCTGCCCGGCCGGGGCCGTCACAGGCCCTGTGACGGGTCCGGGAGCGCCTTGGTCCGGCGCCGCCCCACCTGCGTCCGCACCGCGCCCATGCTCGCCGCGATGACCAGGGCGATGGCGGCGGCCTCGGTGGCGGTGAGGGCCTGGTCGAGGATCAGGAAGCCCGCGGTGGCCGCGATGGCCGGTTCCAGGCTCATCAGGATCGCGAAGGTGGAGGCGGGCAGGCGGCGCAGGGCGAGGAGTTCCAGGGTGTAGGGGAGGACCGAGGACAGCAGCGCGACCGCCGCGCCCAGGGCGAGGGTGGTCGGCTCGAGGAGCTTCGTGCCGGACTCGACGATGCCGAGCGGCAGGAACAGCACCGCCGCCACGACCATGGCGAGGGCGAGCCCGTCGGCCTGGGGGAAGCGGCGGCCCGTACGGGCGCTGAAGACGATGTAGGCGGCCCACATGGCGCCGGCGCCCAGCGCGAACGCGACACCCAGGGGATCGAGGCTGCCGAAGCCCCCGCCGCCGAGGAGGAACACCCCGGCGAGGGCCAGTGCGGCCCAGAGGAGGTTGATCACGCGCCGGGAGGCCAGGACGGACAGCGCCAGCGGGCCGAGGACCTCCAGCGTGACCGCGGGACCCAGCGGGATCCGCGCGACGGACTGGTAGAAGAGTCCGTTCATCGCCGCCATGGCGATGCCGAAGACGATCACCGTGCCCCAGTCGGTGCGCGAGTGCCCGCGCAGCCGGGGCCGGCACAGCACCATCAGCACGAGCGCGGCCACCAGCAGCCGCAGCGTCACCACCCCGAGCGCGCCGGCCCGCGGCATCAGCGTCACGGCGAGGGCCCCGCCGAACTGCACGGAGATCCCGCCGGCGAGGACCAGCCCCACCGGCCCGAGGGTGCCCCGCCCGCGCGGGGCACCCGTCGGTGCGGACGCATGACCCCGGCCCGTGGCGGGTGCGGCGGCCGGGGTGGACGGGGTGGCGGCGCTGGGCGTGGTCACGGGACCTTCCAGGGACGTGGTGCGGGGCGGGCAGGAGTGGTCGTCTGGACGAATTGTGCAACTCGATAAACTGCTCAGTCCAGAGTAATGGACCAAGTCAGCACCGTGAAGCTCTTACATACCTGACGATGCGGCCCGCACCCCGCCGCGGTCAACCCCGTCCGTCACGTGGACCCGGCACCTCCCGGGAGGGTGCGCGGCCGGTGGACCGCACCCGCCCCGGAACGGCCACGGGCCGGTACCGTTCCCACCGGTGACACCCCCCTGCCCGCTCCCACCGTCCGAGGCCCCGTGCGACGACTCCTTGCCCGTGTCTGGCGACTCCTGCGTCCTGTCCAGAGCCGCATCATGTGGTTGCTGAACGCCAAGTTCGTGGTCGGGGTGACCGGTGTCGTGCGCGACGACGAGGGGCGGGTCCTGCTGCTCCGGCACCGGATGTGGCCACCGGGCCGCCAGTGGGGCCTGCCGAGCGGCTTCGCGCGCAAGGGCGAGGACTTCCGGCGGACCGTGGTGCGCGAGGTCAAGGAGGAGACCGGCCTCGACGTGGAGGCGGGCCGCCTGGTCATGCTGAACAGCGGCTTCCGCACCCGCCTGGAAGTGGCCTACGAGGCCCGCCTGCTGGGCGGCGAACTGCGCCTCGACCCCTTCGAGATCCTGGAGGCCCGCTGGTGCCGCCCGGACGACCTCCCCGAGGGCATCCAGCCGGTGTGCCGCCCGCTGGTACGGGGCGAGACCGTGCCGTGACGGCCGTCGCCCGGCACACCCGAGCGTCGTCTCCGCGCCGCCCCGCCCGGCAGTGACCGGCGTCCCGGCTCCCCGAGGGGCAGGCGGCCCGCGCCCTCCTCCCGGACGCCCCGCGCGGCGGACTCCGCCACCTCGCCGAGTGTCCGGCCGACGCCCTCGCCGACGCCCTGCGGGGGAGCGGAGAGCCGGGGACGGAGACCGGGGCGGCCCGTCCGAGCGCCTCGTGGGCATGAGGGTGGCGGCTGCTCACTCCTCTTCCAGAGCGTCCGCCAGCACCTCCGCCAGGTGCCTTCCCCGCACCCCCGCCAGCTGCTCCAGCTGCGTCCGGCAGGAGAAGCCGTCGGCCAGGATCACCGCGTCCGCCGGGGCCTGCCGTACGGACGGCAGGAGCCGGTCCTCCGCGCAGGCCGTGGAGACCTCGTAGTGGCCCCGCTCGAAACCGAAGTCGCCCGCGAGGCCGCAGCAGCCGCCGGCCAGGTCGCCGGTGAGGCCCGCGGCGGCGCGGAGCCGGCGGTCGGCCGTGTCGCCGAGGACCGCGTGCTGGTGGCAGTGGGTCTGGCCGGCGACGGGGCGGTTCAGGGCCGGCGGGGCCCAGTCCGGGGCGTACCGCTGCAGGGTCTCCGCGAAGGTGAGGACCCGCGCGGCGAGCCGTGCCGCGCGCGGGTCGTCGTGGAGCAGTTCCGGCGCGTCCGTGCGCAGCGCCGCCGCGCAGCTCGGTTCCAGGACGACCACCGGGGCGTCCGTGGCCAGCACCGGTTCCATGAGGTCGAGCGTGCGGCGCAGCACCGCGCGGGCGCGGTCGAGCTGCCCCGTGGAGAGGTACGTCAGGCCGCAGCACACCCGGCCCCGGCGGGCCGTCAGCAGCCGCGCCGCCGACCGCGAGCGGCCGTCCCCCACAGGACGTCCGCGCAACCGCAGCGTCGGGGGCAGCGCCACCCGCAGTCCGGCCGCCTCCAGGACCCGTACGGCCGCCCGGCCCACGGAGGGCGACAGGTGCTCGGTGAAGGTGTCCGGCCAGAGGACCACCAGCGCGCCGCCACCGGAGGCCACGGCGGCCGGCCGCCTCCGCCACCACCGCGTGAACGTCTCCCCGGCCACCCGCGGGATCTCCCGCTCCCCCGCGATCCCGCCCAGCCGTTTCGCCACCCGCGCGAGCGGGCCGACGGAGGCACCCGCGTTGACCAGGGCCGCCGACCTCGTCCGCGCCACCCAGGCCAGCCACACCGGCAGCCACCCCATCGCGTAGTGGGCGGCCGGGCGGCGGCGGCCCGCGTAGTGGTGGTGCAGGAACTCCGCCTTGTACGTGGCCATGTCGACCCCGACCGGGCAGTCCGAGCGGCAGCCCTTGCAGGACAGGCACAGGTCCAGCGCGTCCCGCACCTCCGTGGACCGCCAGCCGTCGGTCACCAGTTCACCGGCGAGCATCTCGTGCAGCAGACGGGCGCGCCCGCGCGTGGAGTGCTCCTCCTCGCCCGTCGCCCGGAACGACGGGCACATCACCGCCGGCCCCGACACCGACGTCGTACGGCACTTGGCGACACCCACGCAGCGGCGCACCGCCGCCGAGAAGTCGCCGCCGTCGGCCGGGTAGCCGAAGGCCACGTCCACCGGCTCGCGCGGCAGGACGGAGAAGCGGAGGTTCGCGTCCAGGGGCGCGGGACGGACCAGCATGCCCGGGTTGAGCAGGTCGTCCGGGTCCCAGACGCCCTTCACGCGTTCGAAGAGGGCGACCGTCTCCGCGCCGTACATGCGTGGCAGCAGCTCGGCCCGCGCCTGGCCGTCGCCGTGCTCCCCGGACAGGGAGCCGCCGTGGGCCACCACCAGGCCGGCGAGGTCCTCGGAGAAGCGCCGGAAGCGGGCGACGCCCGGCCCGGTCAGCAGGTCGAAGTCGATCCGGACGTGGATGCAGCCGTCCCCGAAGTGCCCGTACGGGGTGCCGCGCAGCCCGTGGGAGACGAGCAGGGCGCGGAAGTCGCGCAGATACGCGCCGAGCCGGGCGGGCGGCACCGCGCAGTCCTCCCAGCCGGGCCAGGCCTCCGTGCCGTCCGGCATCCGGGTCGCCGTGCCGCTCGCGTCCTCCCTGATCCGCCACAGCGCGCGCTGCCGGGCCGGGTCGGTGACCACCAGGGCGTCCACGACGTCCGCCGCGCGGACGATCGTCTCCGCACGCGCGCGTGCCTCCGCCTGCGTCTCCCCGCCGGTCTCCACGAACAGCCAGGCGCCCCCGCGCGGGAGGTCCGCGGCAAACGGCACCAGATCCGCCGCCATGCCCTCCACGGTCAGCGGCCCGTGTTCCAGCAGCCCCGCCGCCGCCTCGGCGGCCCCGCTCTCGTCGGCGTAGGCCAGCACGGCGAGCGCACGCGCGCGTGGTGCCCGTACGAGGTCCACGACCGCTTCCGTCAGCACGCCCAGCGTGCCCTCCGAGCCGCAGAAGGAGCGGGCGACGTCGGCGCCCTTCTCGGGCAGCAGGGCGTCCACGGCGTATCCGGAGATACGGCGGGGCAGCTCGGGGAAGCCGGTGCGCAGGCGGGCCAGTTCGCCGTCCACCAGCTCCCGCAGTCCCGCCGGGGCCCCGGCCCACCCCCGCCCCGGTCGCAGCCGCTCCCCGCGCGCGGTGACGACCGACAGGGCCCGGACGTTGTCCGCCGTCGTCCCCCAGGCGACGGAGTGGGAGCCGCAGGAGTTGTTGCCGATCATGCCGCCGAGGGTGCAGCGGCTGTGCGTGGAGGGGTCCGGCCCGAAGCGCAGCCCGTGCGGGGCGGCGGCCTCCTGGAGCCGGTCGAGGACCAGGCCGGGCTGGACCACGGCCGTGCGCGCCCGAGGGTCGAGGGAGAGCAGACGGTTCATGTGCCGGGTGAGGTCGAGCACCACCCCGGTGCCGGTCGCCTGGCCCGCGATCGACGTGCCGCCGCCGCGCGCCACCACCGGGACGCCGTGCGTCCGGCACACCGACAGGGCCGCCGCCACGTCGTCGGCGTCCCGGGGGGCCACCACACCGAGCGGTACGCGGCGGTAGTTGGAGGCGTCCATGGTCGTCAGCGCCCGCGCGGTCGTACCGAAGTCCACCTCACCGCGCACGGCCGCCACCAGCCCGGCCCGCAGTTCCCGGAGATCCGTCATGCCCTCAGGATGCCTCCGCCGGGCCGCCCCCGCCGGACCGGCCGCCGGCGACGGCGCGCACCCGGCGGTACCCCGCGCGGGACGCGGGATTCCTGTGTGTTGGATCAAATAACCGAGAACGGAAGCAGATTCTCCCCAAGCCGATCACGAACTCTCATATAGTGACCGCGAGTTGCGCGTAGTTGTCGGCCCTCGTCCGGAAGCGACCCCGGAATCGGTCCGACGACCCATGGAACCGACCGAGGGCCGCGCAGACGACGGTGCACGCCCGCGGACCCGACCGAGGATTCGACCGAGGACCCTGATTGATGACCTCCCCCCTGCTCCCCGGCGACCGCCCCACCCCCCGCAGCCTCCTGCCCGTCCCGCTGCTCACCGCGGTGCTCGCCGCGCTCGCGGTCGTCGCGGCCGTTCTGCTCGGACCGGAGCCCGCGCGGGGCGCCGTCGGGTGGACCGGGACGATCGCCGCCCTGCTGCTGTGCGCGGCCGTCACGGTGGCCACGTACGCCGTGCTGTCGGCGCGGGCGGCCCGCGGACGGCTGGACGCCGTCACCCAGGACGTCGGCCGGCTGCTCCAGGAGCGGTCGCGGCTGGCCGAGGAGTCGCGCCGCCAGCACGAGCGGCTGACCGGTGAACTCGGCCGGGAGCGCGCCCGGTTGTCGGCCGAACTGGACCAGGAGCGGAACCGCCTCGCCGAGACCCTGGCGGCCGAGCGCGACCGCCTCGCCGAGCAACACGCCGCCGACCTCGCCCGCTTGGCGCAGGAGCACAGCGAGGAGCGGGCCCGGCTCACCGACGAGCACACCGCCGAACTGAAGCGGCTCGCCGGGGAGCACGCCGAGAAGCTGCGCCTCATCACCGAGGAGCACGACGCCCACACCGACCGGTTGGCCCGCGACCACGCGGAGGAGCGCGACCGGCTGACCGAGGAGCGGGACCGGATCGCGGCGGACCGGGACCGGCTCACCGAGGGGAACGCACGGCTGGCCGCCCGGCTGCGCGAGGCCACCGGCGCCCGGGCCGCCGCGCTGTCCGCGACCGCCAACGCGGCCGGCCGGATGCAGGCGCTGGCCACCGGCATGCTCGCGGACCTGCGCGCGATGGAGGAGAAGCACCACGACGAGGAGGTCCTCGCCGACCTGCTCCACCTCGACCACCGCACCGCGCAGGCGGGCAGGCTCGCCGACTCCGTCGCCGTCCTCACCGGCGCCCGCTCCGGCCGCCGCTGGGCCAGGCCCATCTCCATGGAGTCGATCCTGCGCGGCGCCATGGGGCGGATCAGCGGCTACCAGCGGGTCCGCGTCCACTCCGCCAGCGACACCGCCGTCGCCGGGCACGCCGCCGAGGGCGTGATGCACGCGCTCGCCGAACTCCTGGACAACGCCGCCAACTTCTCGCCGCCGACCGCCGAGGTCCACGTCTACGTCGAGGAGGTCCCGGCCGGGGTCATCGTGTCCGTCGAGGACAGCGGGCTCGTCATGAGCGAGGCCCAGCTGCGTCGCGCCGAGCGCGCGGTCTCCGGTGAGACCACCGAACTCGGCGGTCTCACCGGCACCCGGCTCGGCCTCGCCGTGGTCGGCCGGCTGGCCCGGCGGTACGGGCTCCGGGTCTCCTACCGCCCCTCGGCCCGCGGCGGCACGGGCGTGCTGATGCTCATCCCGCAGGACATCCTCGTACCGCCGGACGCGTCCCCGGCCCCGGTGGCCGGCGCCGCCGCGTCGGCTCCCCCGCGGGCCGCCGTGCCGGCCACCCCGGCCGCGCCCGCCGGGACACCCGCGTCCTCCCCGTCCTCCGCGTCCTCCGCGCAGGACACGGCGGCCGGGGGCCTGCCCCGCCGCCGGGGCGGCCGCGCGGAGGACGTACGGGCGGACGCCGCGGGGACGGAACCGGAGACGAGCCACGGCACCGCGTCCGACACCGCCCCGGCGGAGCGGACGGCGACGTCCCGCGAGACCTCCCGCCCCGCCGCCTCCGCCGCCCCCTCCTACGCGGCCTCCCGCGCCGGGGCCGACCTCGACCCCGACCCGGTGCCCACGCACGGGTCCGCGGACCGGGACACCGGCGCGCACCCACTGGTGCTGCCCCGCCGACGCCGGGGCCGCACCCTCGCCGAGGCCGAGCGCATGCGGGCCGGCAGCCGTGCCGCCGCCCCGCGACCGGCCCCGACCGCCGAGGAGACGAAGGCCCGCACCGCCCGCTTCAGCAGCTTCCGCCAGGCCGTACGCGCCGCCGCCGCGGACGACACGGCCGCCGGCACCCCGCCCGTCCCCGGCCCCGCCCCGGAAGCCGCCGCGACCACCGCCGGCCTCACCACCGGCACCACCCCCGACCCGACTCCCGAAGCACAACCCACCCCCCCGATCCCGGAAGGCGACACCACCTCATGACCGGCACGACGACCGCCGACGAGAAGCTCACCTGGCTGATAGAAGGCCTGTTGGAGCGCACGCCGGGCGCGCGGCACGCGCTCGTGCTGTCCCGTGACGGCCTGAAACTGTGCCGTACCCCGGAACTCTCCGCCGACCAGGCCGACCAGCTCGCCGCGATCGCCGCCGGGATCCAGTCCCTGTCGCACGGCGCCTCGGTCGAGTTCGGCGACGGCAGCGGCGGCGTCCGCTCGGCGATGACCGAGTTCTACGGCGGGGTGCTGTTCATCGTGGAGGCGGGCGAGGGCGCGCATCTGGCCGTCGTCACCGCGGAGGACGCGGACGCCGGGCTCGTCGGGCACAACATGAGCGAGCTCGTGGAGCAGCTCGGCGAGCACCTGACCGCCCGGCCGCGCACCTCATGAGCAGGCCCGGCAGGGACGACGCCCCGGACCGGCTCTACACCCTCACCCAAGGGCGCAGCCGTTCGGGGCCCGACAACCCCTTCGACCTGGTGACCCTGGTCGTCGCCGAGTGCGACCCGGTGCCCGGCATGCAGTCCGAGCACGTGGCGATCCTGCGGCTGACCGAACGCCCCACGGCGGTCGTGGAGATCGCGGCCGAGCTGAAGCTCCCCGTGAGCATCACCCGGATCCTGCTCTCCGACCTCCTCGCGGCGGGACGGGTCAGCGCCCGTCACCCCCGCAAGGCCGCCGTTCCCGACCCCGACATCCTGGAGCAGGTGCTCGTTGGACTCCGCAATCTCTGAGACGCGCACGCCGCTGAGCGCGTCGGCCGACAACGGCCTCAAGATCGTGGTCGTGGGCGGCTTCGGCGCCGGCAAGACGACGATGGTCCGCTCGGTCAGCGAGATCCGTCCCCTCAACACCGAGGAGACGATGACCCAGGCCGGTGAGGCCGTCGACGACCTCACCGGCGTGCGCGGCAAGACCGCGACCACCGTCGCCTTCGACTTCGGCCGCATCACGCTCGACGCGCACAACGTGCTGTACCTGTTCGGCGCGCCCGGCCAGGAGCGCTTCTGGTTCCTGTGGGACCGGCTGTTCTCCGGGACGCTGGGCGCGGTGGTCCTGGTGGACACCCGGCGCATCGACGACTCCTGGTACGCCATCGACCGGCTGGAGAAGCACGGCACGCCGTTCATCGTGGCCTGCAACGACTTCGGCGGTCCCGCCTTCACCCCGGAGCAGGTCCGCGAGGCCCTCGACCTCGACCCGCACGTCCCGCTGGTCAGCTGCGACGCCCGGTCCCGGGAGTCCAGCAAGCTGGTGCTGATCACGCTGGTGGAGCACATCCGGGCCCTGTACGCCGACCCCGCCCGAGCCCCCCGTCAGGAGCTGGTGTGAGCCCTGCCCCCACCCCCGACCCCGTCCGCCTCAGCGGGCCCCTGCTCCAGGACGACCCGGCCCGGGTGTACCGGGAGATGCGGCGCGAGCACGGCAGCGTGGTCCCGGTGCTGCTGGACGGTGACGTACCGGCCTGGCTGGTGCTCGGCTACCGCGAACTGCACCAGATCACCGGCGACCCGGTGCTGTTCAGCCGCGACTCCGACCTGTGGAACCAGTGGGAGAACATCCCCGACGACTGGCCGCTGCTGCCGATGATCGGCCGCAAGCAGCCGTCGATCCTCTACACGGTCGGCGAGCGGCACCGCGAGCGGGCCGCGATGCTGGTGAACGCGCTGGAGGCGGTGGACCCCTTCGAACTGCGCGCCCACGCCGAGAAGTTCGCGGACGAGCTGATCGACGGCATCTGCCCCAAGGGCAGCGCCGACCTCGTCGCCGAGTTCGCGATGCTGCTGCCCGTGCGGGTCCTCGCCCGGCTCTACGGCTTCACCGACGAGGAGGGCCCGGCCCTGGTCACCGCCCTCAACGACATGATCGACGGGCGGGAGCGGGCCCTCGCGGGCCAGGCCCACCTGTTCACGTCGATGACGGAGCTGGTGGCCGCCCGCAGGAAGACGCCCGCCGACGACGTCGCGTCCCGGATGCTCGCCGACACCTCGGGCTTCACCGAGGAGGAGGTCGTCCAGGACCTGATGGTGATGATGGCGGCCGGGCACCAGCCGACCGCCGACTGGATCGGCAACTCCCTGCACCTGATGCTCACCGACGGCCGGTTCGCCGCCTCCCTCTTCGGCGGCCGCAACAGCATCGCCGAGGCCATGAACGAGGTGCTGTGGGAGGACACCCCCACCCAGAACGTGGCCGGCCGCTGGGCCTCCCGCGACACCCAGCTCGGCGGCCGCCGCATCCGCGCGGGGGACCTGGTGCTGCTCGGTCTGCAGGGGGCCAACTCCGATCCCCAGGTGCGCACCGACGGCTCGGCCCTGACCGGCGGCAACAGCGCGCACTTCTCCTTCGGCCACGGGGAGCACCGCTGCCCGTTCCCGGCGCAGGAGATCGCCGAGGTGATCGCGCGGACCGGCATCGAGGTCGTCCTGGACCGGCTGCCCGACATCGACCTCGCGGTGCCGGCCGCGTCCCTGGCCCGTCGCCCCTCGCCATGGCTGCGCGGACTGTCCGAGCTTCCGGTCACCTTCTCACCCACCCCCGCCCTTGGAGGCACGCTCGCATGACGGCCGGCACGGACTCCTCGACGACCACGACCGACACCGGACGGACCCGCATCCGCCTCGACCCGTTCGTCACCGACCTGGACGGGGAGAGCGAGGCGCTGCGGGCCGCCGGGCCCCTGGCCGCCGTACTGCTGCCGGGTGACGTCCCGGTGTGGGCGGTCACCCACCACGCCGAGGCGAAGAAGCTGCTCACCGATCCCCGGCTGGTGAAGGACATCAACGTCTGGGGCGCCTGGCAGCGCGGCGAGATCGCCCCCGACTGGCCGCTGATCGGCCTGGCCAACCCGCCCCGCTCCATGCTCACCGTGGACGGCGCGGACCACCGCCGGCTGCGCACCCTGGTCGCCCAGGCGCTCACCCCCCGCCGGGTGGAGCGGATGCGCGAGCGGATCACGGAGCTGACCGAGGGCCTGCTGGACGACCTGGCCGCGCAGGGCGGCGACACGGTCGACCTGAAGGCGGTGTTCGCCTACCCGCTGCCGATGTACGTGATCGCCGACCTGATGGGGCTGGCCGAGGAGCGGCTGCCGCGGCTGAAGGTGCTGTTCGAGAAGTTCTTCTCCACCCAGACCCCGCCGGAGGAGGTCGTCGCGACGCTGACCGAGCTGGCCGGGATCATGAGCCGGACGGTCGCGGAGAAGCGCGAGAACCCCGGCGACGACCTGACCTCCGCGCTGATCCAGGCGTCGGAGGACGGCGACCACCTCACCGACGACGAGATCGTCGCCACGCTCCAGCTGATGGTCGCGGCCGGTCACGAGACGACGATCTCCCTCATCGTCAACGCGGTGGTCAACCTCTCCACCCACCCCGAGCAGCGCGAGCTGGTGCTGTCCGGCAAGGCGGACTGGTCGGCGGTGATCGAGGAGACCCTGCGCTGGTCCACGCCCACGTCCCACGTGCTGATCCGGTTCGCGACCGAGGACGTACCGGTCGGCGACAAGGTCCTGCCCGCCGGGGACGCGCTGATCGTGTCGTACGCCGCGATCGGCCGCGACGAGCGGGCCCACGGCCCGACGGCCGGCGCCTTCGACATCACCCGGGAGACCGTCAACCGCCACATCTCCTTCGGCCACGGCCCGCACGTGTGCCCCGGCGCGGCCCTGTCCCGCCTGGAGGCGGGCGTGGCGCTGCCCGCCCTGTACGCGCGTTTCCCCGGGCTGGACCTGGCGGTCCCGGCGGGCGAGCTGCGCAACAAGCCGGTGGTCACCCAGAACGACCTCTACGAGCTGCCGGTGCGGCTCGGGAGCTGACCCGCACGGCGCACGCGGCCGGCGGGCGGACGGTCCACCGTGCGCCGGCCGCCCGCCGACGGGGCGCGGAGGGCGGCCGCCCCGTCCCGCACCCCGGTCTGCCCGTGTCTCAGCCGACGGACGACGTTTCGCCCGGGTTTCGCTGAGCCGCTAGGCTCCGGTCGTGGCTGAGATCCAGATTCCCGCTGACATCAAGCCCGCCGACGGTCGATTCGGCGCGGGCCCCTCCAAGGTGCGGACGGAAGCGCTGGACGCGCTGGCCGCGACCGGCACGTCCCTCCTGGGCACCTCCCACCGCCAGGCCCCGGTGAAGAACCTGGTCGGCAAGGTGCGCGAGGGCGTCCGCGAGCTGTTCCGGCTCCCCGACGGCTACGAGGTGATCCTCGGCAACGGCGGCTCCACCGCGTTCTGGGACATCGCGACCCACGGCCTGATCGAGAACAAGTCGCAGCACCTCAGCTTCGGCGAGTTCAGCTCCAAGTTCGCCAAGGCCGCGAAGCTCGCCCCCTGGCTCGCCGAGCCCACCGTCGTCTCCGCCGACCCGGGCACGCACCCCGAGGCCGAGGCGGAGGCGGGCGTGGACGTCTACGCGTTCACCCACAACGAGACCTCCACCGGTGTCGCCATGCCGATCCGGCGCGTCGCCGGTGCCGACGAGGGCGCCCTCGTCCTCGTGGACGCCACCTCCGGCGCGGGCGGCCTCCCGGTCGACATCGCCGAGACCGACGTCTACTACTTCGCCCCGCAGAAGTCCTTCGCCTCCGACGGCGGCCTGTGGATCGGCGTGTTCTCCCCGGCCGCGATCGAGCGCGCCGAGCGGATCCACGCGAGCGGCCGGCACGTCCCGGAGTTCTTCTCGCTGCCCACGGCGATCGACAACTCCCGCAAGAACCAGACGTACAACACCCCGGCCCTCGCCACGCTGTTCCTGCTGAACGAGCAGCTGGAGTGGCTCAACGGCCAGGGCGGTCTCGACTGGGCGGTCCGCCGTACGGCCACCTCCGCCCGCACCCTGTACGGCTGGGCGGAGGACGTGAAGTTCGCCAACCCGTTCGTCGCCGACCCGGCCAAGCGGTCGCAGGTCATCGGCACGATCGACTTCACCGACGAGATCGACGCCGCCGCCGTCGCCAAGGTGCTGCGCGCCAACGGCATCGTCGACACCGAGCCCTACCGCAAGCTCGGCCGCAACCAGCTCCGCGTCGCGATGTTCCCGGCGATCGACCCGGCGGACGTCGAAGCGCTGACGAAGTGCGTCGACTACGTGATCGAGAAGCTGTAGCAGCAACGACGCGCGGAGGGCGCCCGGCGGCGGACCGCCGGGCGCCCTCACGCGTACCGGATCACCGGCTGAGCTTCTGGAACCTCCGCACCGCGAGCGGCAGGAAGACCGCCGTCAGGACGACCGGCCACACCCCGGCCATCAGCAGCGCGTGCTGCTCGACCCAGGAGTCCCCGCCGCCGACCGGCGTGCCGAACAGGTCGCGGGCCGCGGCGGCCGTGGAGGAGATGGGGTTCCAGGCGGCGACCCAGCCCAGCCAGTCGGGCATGAGCTGCGGGGCGACGAAGATGCTGGAGATCATCGTGAGCGGGAAGGCGACCGCGAACAGGCCTCCCGCGGCCTCGGGGTTGGGCACGAGCAGGCCGAGCCACACGCCGACCCAGATGAGCGCGAACCGCAGCCACAGCAGCAGCCCGAACGCGGCCAGGAAGCCCCAGCCCCCGTCCGGCCGCCAGCCCATGGCCAGCGCGGTGAGCATCATGATGCCCAACTCGGCGCAGGCGATGAGGAGGTCGGTGACCCCGCGCCCGGCGACGACCGCCGACGACGCCATCGGCATGGAGCGGAAGCGGTCGATGACGCCCTTCGTCGAGTCGTACACGACGACCGTCGCGGTGTTGATGAAGCCGAACGCCATCGTCATCACGAACATGCCCGGCATCAGGAAGTCCTTGTAATCCCCGCCGCCGGGCACCTTCATGGCGCTGCCGAAGACATAGCCGTACAGCAGCACCGACAGGATCGGGAAGCCGAGCTGCCAGGCGATGTTGACGGGCTGGCGCTGGTAGTGGGTCAGGCCGCGGCGGACGATGTTCCAGCAGTCGGCGAGCAGCCAGTACGCACGGCCGCGGCCGGCCGGTGCGGTCAGGTCGGTGGTGGTCATGCGGCGGCCTCCTCCTTCTTCTGCGAGACGTCCGTGCGGTGCCCGGTCAGCCGCAGGAACACGTCGTCGAGGCTGGGCCTGCGCAGCCCGATGTCCTCCACGCGCACGCCCTCGTCCTGGAGGGTGCGCGCCACGTCCGTGAGGGCGGCCACCCGGTCGGTCACCGGGGCGTGCACGCGCAGTTCGCCCTCGTCGGCCTCGGGTTCGCCGTCCGCGACGCGGGCGACCACCTTCACCACCCGCGGGATCTCGGACCGTTCGGCGACGACGACCTCGATCCGGTCGCCGCCGACGAGGTTCTTCAGCCCGTCGGGGGTGTCGTCGGCGATGGCCCGGCCGCGGTCGATGACGGTGATCCGGGAGGCCAGCCTGTCGGCCTCCTCCAGGTACTGCGTGGTCAGCAGCACGGTCGTGCCGCCGGCCACCAGGGCCCGCACCGACTCCCACACTTCGCCCCGGCTGCGGGGGTCCAGTCCCGTGGTCGGCTCGTCGAGGAAGAGCACGGCGGGCGCGAGGATCATCGAGGCGGCGAGGTCGAGGCGCCGCCGCATGCCGCCGCTGTAGTCCCCGACGCCCTTGTCGGCGGCGTCGGCGAGATCGAACTGCTCCAGCAGCTCGGCGGCCCGCAGCCGGGCCCGCCTGCCGCCCAGGTGGAACAGCCGCCCGAACATCTCCAGGTTCTGCCGCCCGGTGAGCACCTCGTCCACGGCCGCGTACTGCCCGGTGAGCCCGATCCGCGCCCGCACCTCGCGCGCCTGCCGGGCGACATCGAGTCCGGCCACCGTGGCACGCCCGCCGTCCAGCCGGACGAGCGTCGACAGGATGCGCACGGCGGTGGTCTTGCCGGCGCCGTTCGGCCCGAGCAGGCCGTGCACGGTGCCCTCCCGGACGGCGAGATCGAAGCCGTCGAGGGCGCGCTTCTCGCCGTAGCGCTTCTCCAGGGCCTCGGCCCGTACCGCGTAACCGTCCATCGTCTTCCCTCCCGTTCAACCAACCGAGTACAGCGTACCCGATTGCGCGTACACCGTACTCGGTTTTTTGTCCGCGGCCCGCCCGCAGGCCCGTAAGCTGGGCGCATGACGAGCGGTGCGGGCGGCAGGAGCCGTCGGAGCGGTGCGGAGACCAGCGGGAGCGGGGACATCCTCCGCACGCTCGAACTGCTCTGGAACACCGGCCCGCGCCCCAGTCGCGGCCCTCGGCCGGGTCTCACCCTGGACCGGATCGTGGAGGCGGCCGTCCGGATCGCGGACGCCGAGGGGATCGAGGCGGTGTCGATGCGGCGGGTCGCCGCCGAGCTGGGCACCGGCGCGATGTCCCTGTACCGCTACGTCCCCGGCAAGGCGGAGCTGCTCGACCTGATGCTGGACCGGGTGCAGGAGGAGACGCTGGAGCTCGCGGAGGCGGAGCAGGACGGGGACGGCTGGCGGGCGGCGGTCGAGGCGATGGCCCACGCCTACCTGGCCCACTACCGGCGCCACCCCTGGCTGCTCCGCGTCAACCAGGCCCGTACGGTCCTCGGCCCGAGCTCCCTGCGCTCGCTGGAGGCGTCCCTGGGCCCGCTCCAGGGCATGGGACTCAGCGACCCCGAGCTGATCTCGTTGATCATCGCGGTGCAGAGCTTCACCGGCGGGATCGCCCGCATGGAACTCGACGCCCACGAGGCCGCGAAGGAGACCGGCCTGAGCCACGAGGAGTTCTGGGGCAAGCAGGAGCCGTTCCTCACCCAGGCCATGGGCAGCGGCCGGTACCCGATGCTCGCCGCGCTGTCCGAGGACACCTTCACCGAGGACTTCGACCACTTCGACTTCGGTCTGCAGCGCCTGCTGGACGGCCTGGAGGTGCTCGTCGCCCGGCGGACCGGCGACAGCTGATCCCGGGCCCGCCCGCCCCCGGGCCGGCTCAGCCCCGGCGCCGCAGCCGGCCCAGTCCGAACAGGGCCGCGCAGACGGCGGCGACGGCGACGAGGGCACCGGCCCCGACGCCGGAACCGTCGCCGGCGGTGTCCTCCCGGTCCTCCGCGCCCCCACCGGACGAGGCCGCCCCCTTCTCCCCGCCCCCGCCGGGCGCCTCCCGGGACTCGACCCGGCTCCGGGTGCCCTCGCTCCCGTACAGGAGCCGGGAGCCGTCGGCGGAGAAGCTGACGGACTCCCCCTGCCCCTGGAGCGGCACGCTCAGCCGTCCCTCGCGCTGCGGCTTCCCCCCGTTCCAGGCGTAGTGGATCCCGCCGAAGTAGCCGCGCACGGCGAGCTGCCGCCCGTCCGGGGAGAACGCGGCGTCGGTCGCCCACAGCTCGATGGGGGCGACCGGCCGGAAGACGTTGCTCCCCGAGGCGGAGAGCCGGGCGGGCCCCTCGTACAGGTGCCCGCCCTCCTCCTTCTTGTCGATGACGTAGACCCGCCCGGTCTTCGGGTGGACGAGGAGGGACTCGGCGTCCCGCGCCCCGTCGGAGTACTTCACGACGTACTGCGTGGCCCGCACGGTCCGGTCCCGCAGCTCCTTCGGCTCGGGCAGCTCGTAGATCCACACGTACGGCCACGTGCCCCCGAGGTTGTCCCCGATGTCCCCGACGAAGATCCTGTTCCCGGGCCCGACGGCGACGGCCTCGACGTCCCGGGGCGTGCCGACGCCGGTGAGGGTGATGCGGGCGACCGTCTCGCCGGTCGCGCTGTCGACGGCGTAGAGGTAGGGGCCGTCGTCGCTGTCGTTGTGGGTCCAGTAGACGCCGGGGTGGAGGCGGGAGGCGGCGAGTCCGCTGGACTCGGTGATGCGCGGGTCCTCGATCGTGAACGCATCGTTCCCGTCGGCCGCGGAGGCGGCGGGCGCGGTGAGGGCGCCCGCGAGGAGGGCCGCGGCGAGCAGGGCGAAGGGTCGGCGCATGTCCCAAGCCTGCCATCCGGCGCCGCAGTTCAGGGGCCGTCCCCGGTCACCCGGGCGCGTGGCCGGTCTCACACCCCGCGGACGACGGCGA
The DNA here is from genome assembly GCF_031181555.1 of Streptomyces sp. Taxonomy (GTDB): domain Bacteria; phylum Actinomycetota; class Actinomycetes; order Streptomycetales; family Streptomycetaceae; genus Streptomyces; species Streptomyces fimbriatus. Next base: position 24,294 of record NZ_JAPSKQ010000080.1, read on the forward strand.
TCAACGATGATGAGCGGATGCTCAGGTTCATGCCCGTCGGTGACTCCATGACGATCGGAAGCGCGGGCGAGCACACCTGGCGCTACCGGCTGTGGCGGCACCTGTGCGGGGCGTACGGCGGCCCGTTCACGTTCGTCGGCCCGCGCGAGACGCTCTACGACAAGTCCGCCGAGGCCCCGGTCTCGTACGCCTACGCCGACCCGGACTTCCCCCGCGCCCACCTGGCCGGCTGGGGCGAGGGCTGGCAGCACATGGTCCCGCTGATCGAAGGGGCCGTCCGCGAGCACCGGGCGGACGTGCTGCTGGTCTCCCTGGGCCTGATCGACCTGGGCTTCTACACGAACGCGGACCAGACGGCGGACAACGTGCGCGCCTTCGTCTCCCGCGCGCGGGCGGCCCGGCGGACCGTACGGATGGTGATCATGCCGGTGGCCCCGAACGTCCGCGCCCGGCAGGACGCCCCCTTCGCCGCGCAGGTCACCCGCTTCAACGACCTGCTGGCCAAGACGGTCATAGACCTGGACGAACCGTCCTCACCGCTCCTGCTGGCCACCCCCTCCCCCTCGTACGACATCGACTTCGACACCTACGACGGCACGCATCCCAACGCGAGCGGCGAGCACAGGATCGCGGCGGCCTTCGCGGAGGCGATGTGGCGGGAGTGGGGGCTGGGCGGTCCGTACGCGGAGGAGTAGCCGCCGAGGACGAAGGTGGACCTCGGCGACGACACCGACCCGGCCGGCACCGTGGCCGACCCGGTCCTCAGGACCGACGGCTTCCCCCGCGACTGATCATCGCCCTCTTGCATAGAGCGCACTCCAGGCCGTTGGCTGGACGGTCATGGAGTACACGCAGCTCGGACGCACCGGACTCAAGGTCAGCCGCCTCGTCCTCGGGACGATGAACTTCGGCCCGCAGACCGACGAGACCGACAGTCACGCCATCATGGACGCGGCGCTGGACGCCGGCATCAACTTCTTCGACACCGCCAACGTGTACGGCTGGGGCGAGAACAAGGGCCGTACGGAATCGATCATCGGCAACTGGTTCGCCCAGGGCGGCGGACGGCGCGACAGGACCGTGCTCGCCACCAAGGTGTACGGGAACATGGGCTCCGACGGCGAGGCGTGGCCCAACCACGACAAGCTGTCCGCGGTCAACATCCGCCGGGCCGTCGACGCCAGCCTGAAGCGGCTGCGGACGGACTACATCGACCTCTACCAGTTCCACCACATCGACCGCAGCACCCCGTTCGAGGAGATCTGGCAGGCCGTCGACGTCCTGATCCAGCAGGGCAAGATCCTCTACGTCGGGTCCTCCAACTTCCCCGGCTACAAGATCGCCCAGGCCAACGAGATCGCGGCCCGGCGCGGCGGCACCATCGGGCTGGTCAGCGAGCAGTGCCTGTACAACCTGGCCGAGCGCCGCGCCGAGATGGAGGTCATCCCGGCCGCACAGGACTACGGGCTCGGCGTCATCCCGTGGTCGCCGCTGCACGGCGGTCTGCTGGGCGGTGTGCTCAAGAAGGAGGTCCAGGGCGGGCGCCGCGCCTCCGGGCGGGCCGCCGAGACGCTCGCCGACCCCGCCGGCCGCGCACGGATCCAGGCGTACGAGGACCTGCTCGACAAGCACGGCGTCGAGCCCGGTGAGGTCGCCCTGGCCTGGCTGCTCACCCGCCCCGGGGTGACCGGCCCGATCGTCGGCCCGCGCACCCTGCAGCAGCTGGAGAGCGCGCTGCGGGCGGTCGAGCTGGAGCTGAGCGAGGAGCTGCTGGCCTCGCTGGACGAGATCTTCCCGGGTCCGGGCCCCTCTCCGGAGGCCTTCGCCTGGTAGGAGCGGGCGCGCCGCGGTGACGGGCGGCGGCGCTACTTCCCGAGCGCCGCCGCCAGCACCACCACCACGAACATCAGCGCGAGTACACCGGCCATGATCCGGTTACGGGTCTTCGGGTCCACGCCCCCGAGCCTAACCGGCCGTCCCGAGCGGCCGGCGCGCGACCGCCTCGTAGCGGGGCTGCTCGCCCGGCACGCCCGACCTCGGCAGGTGGCTGCGCATCAGCACCAGCTCGCCCACGGTCCAGGGGCGGCCGCGGAACCCGTCCAGGGCCTCCAGGTACGGCCGCGTGTCGATGGCGTCCCGGCTGCGGGCCAGCGTCAGGTGGGCCTTGTAGCGGCGGTGCTCCCCCATCGGCACGCCCGCCTTGCGCGCCGCCGCCTCGGCCCGGTCGGCCAGCAGGCCCAGGGTGCGCACATCGCCCTCCGCGCCGGTCCACAGGGCCCTGCCGTGCCCGAACTGGCCGCCGCCGCGCAGCGCCAGCTCGAAGGACGGGGTGCGGGACGCGGCCCGTTCCATGCGGGCGGTCAGCCCGGGTACGAGCTCGTCGTCGACCTCGCCGTAGAAGGCGAGCGTGAAGTGCCACCCGGGGCGGCCGGTCCAGCGCAGACCGTCCGCACCGGGCAGCTTCTTCAGCCGGGCCACCTCGACGGCGAGCTCACGGGCCACGTCCTCGGGGGGCAGTACGGCGGCGAAGAGTCTCATGCGTCCAGTCTCACAGGGGAACGCACGTGCGCTCACGCGTGTCCTGGTCACCGACCGGGACGGCCGTCGGCCTCGTCCTCGACACCGGCGGCCTCCCCCGCGGCCGGCCACCGCCCGCTACGCCACCGGCGCCAGCGCCTCCTGCCGTTCCCGGGGCACGAACCGCACCCGCGGGTGGCCGCGGTGCCAGCCGACCGACAGGCGGAGCCCGCCGAGCCTGGCCAGGATCAGGCCGATCAGGGCCGCCGCGGTCATCGCGATCGCGCCGCCCACCGCGAGGCCGACCCGGGCGCCGTGGGTGTCGGTGATCCAGCCGACGACGGGGGCGCCGACGGGCGAGCCGCCGAGGAAGACCATCATGTACAGGGCCATGACGCGGCCCCGCACGGCCGGGTCGGTGGACATCTGGATGCTGGTGTTGGTGGTGACGTTGACCGTCATCGCGAACAGGCCGATGGGGATCATCAGCAGGGCGAACATCCACAGGGCCGGCGCCCCGGCGGCCACGATCTCCAGCGCGCCGAAGGCCAGCGCGGCCAGGACGAGCAGCCGCAGCCGGGCCGTGCCGCGCCGGGCGGCGAGCAGCGCGCCGGCCAGGGAGCCGACCGCCATCAGGGTGTTGAACATGCTGTAGGCGCCCGCGCCCCCGTGGAAGACGTCGTCGGCGAAGGCCGAGAGGTAGACGGGGAAGTTGAAGGCGAAGGTGCCGACGAAGCCGACCAGGACGATCGGCCAGAGCAGGTCGGGGCGTCCGGCGACGTAGCGCAGGCCCTCCCGCAGCTGGCCCTTGGCGCGCGGGGCGCGCTCGACGACGTGGAGTTCGCGGGCGCGCATCAGCAGCAGGCCGGTGAGCGGCGCGATGAACGACAGGCCGTTGAGGAGGAACGCCCAGCCCGTGCCGACGCCGGTGATCAGCAGGCCCGCGACGGCGGGGCCGACCAGGCGGGCGGACTGGAAGTTCGCGGAGTTCAGGCTGACCGCGTTCTGCAGCTGGTCGGGGCCGACCAGCTCGGAGACGAAGGACTGGCGGGCCGGGTTGTCGACGACGGTCGCGAGGCCCATGGCGAGGGCGGCGACGTAGACGTGCCACACCTGGACGTGGCCGGTCAGGGTGAGGACGGCGAGCGCGATCGCGGTGAGGGCCATCGCGGACTGGGTGACGAGCAGCGTGGGACGCTTGCGCAGGCGGTCGACCAGGACGCCGCCGTACAGGCCGAACAGCAGCATCGGCAGGAACTGCAGGGCCGTGGTGATGCCGACGGCGGTGGCGGAGCCGGTGAGGCTGAGCACCAGCCAGTCCTGGGCGATGCGCTGCATCCAGGTGCCGATGTTGGAGACCACCTGGCCGAGGAAGAACAGGCGGTAGTTCCTGACCCTCAGCGAGGAGAACATCGAGGACGTGCGGCGGGCGGCGGTGTCGGGGGCGGTCGGGGGGTCGTGTCGGTCAGGTGCGGGGACGGAAGCTGCTCCGGGACCCGAACTCAAAGGGGTTCGCCTCCTAGCTGCTGCTGCGGTCTTCCTACAGGTGCGCGAGTTTCTCCAGCACGGGGGCGGCGGCGCGGAGTTTCGCCCACTCGTCCTCGTCGAGGCCCTCGACCAGCGACGCCAGGAACGCGTTCCGCTTGCGGCGGCTCTCCTCGAGCATCGCCTCGGCCTGTTCGGTCTGCGTCACGACCTTCTGGCGCCGGTCGTCGGGGTGCGGCTCCAGCCGGACCAGGCCCTTGGCCTCCAGCAGGGCCACGATGCGGGTCATCGAGGGCGGCTGGACGTGTTCCTTGCGGGCGAGCTCACCCGGGGTGGCCCGCCCGCAGCGGGCCAGGGTGCCGAGCACCGACATCTCGGTGGGGCTGAGCGACTCGTCGACGCGCTGGTGCTTGAGCCGACGGGACAGCCGCATCACGGCGGATCGAAGGGCGTTCACGGCGGCTGCGTCGTCGCCATGGCTGAAGTCCGGCATGTTCTTTAGCGTAACTCATTACTCTCGCTAAAGACCAGTCGGGGCGAGCCTCACCGCCCGTGACTCCGGCCACGGGCGCCCGAGATCACTCGTACGGGTGATCAATCCGCGGAACACGACACGCGGCGCCGAAGAATGCGGCAACGCTCGTGCCCATGGGGACCGACGTACTCAGCCTGCGCATGGACCACGAGCTGCTGGAGCGGCTCCGGCACCATGCCGCCAAACGCGGCATGAGCGTCCAGGACTATGTCGTCCGGACGCTCATGCGCGATGACTTCGACCAGCGGTTCCAGGCCGCCGTCGAGGAGACGGAGAAGTTCTACGGCGTCACCTGACCCGGCACCGGGCCGACCGGGTCG
>NZ_JAPSKQ010000081.1 GCF_031181555.1 Streptomyces sp.
TCGACAACTCCGACGGGGCGCTGCCCATCGAGTACTCCGAGGTCACCATCACGCGGATCATGTTCCGCAACGGCGGCAGCGAGTACCAGATCAACGGCGACACCTGCCGTCTCCTCGACATCCAGGAACTGCTCTCCGACTCCGGCATCGGCCGCGAGATGCACGTGATCGTCGGCCAGGGCCAGCTCGACTCCGTGCTGCACGCCGACCCCATGGGCCGCCGCGCCTTCATCGAGGAGGCCGCCGGAGTCCTCAAGCACCGCAAGCGCAAGGAGAAGGCGCTGCGCAAGCTGGACGCGATGCAGGCCAACCTCGCGCGCGTGCAGGACCTCACCGACGAGCTCAGGAGGCAGCTCAAGCCCCTCGGCCGCCAGGCGGCGGTCGCCCGCAGGGCCGCCGTCATCCAGGCCGACCTGCGCGACGCCCGGCTGCGTCTGCTCGCCGACGACCTCGTACGGCTGCGCGAGGCCCTCGAGGCCGAGATCGCCGACGAGGCCGCCCTGAAGGAGCGCAAGGAGGCGGTCGAGCAGGAGCTGGGGAAGGCCCTCCGGCGCGAGGCCCTGCTGGAGGACGAGGTGCGCCGGCTCGTCCCGCGGCTGCAGAACGCCCAGCAGACCTGGTACGAGCTCTCCCAGCTCGCCGAGCGGGTGCGCGGCACGATCTCGCTGGCCGACGCGCGCGTGAAGAGCGCCACCTCCGCGCCCCCCGAGGAGCGGCGCGGCCGCGACCCCGAGGACATGGAGCGCGAGGCCGCCCGCATCCGCGAACAGGAGGCCGAGCTGGAAGCGGCCCTGGAGGCGGCCGAGCGCGCCCTGGAGGACACGGTCGCCCACCGCGCCGAACTGGAGCGCGCGCTGGCCCAGGAGGAACGGCGCCTGAGGGACGCCGCCCGCGCCCTCGCCGACCGGCGCGAGGGACTCGCCCGGCTCAAGGGCCAGGTCGGCGCCGCCCGTTCGCGAGCCGCCGCCGCCCAGGCCGAGATCGAGCGCCTGGCCGCCGCCCGTGACGAGGCCCAGGAGCGGGCCGTCGCCGCCCAGGAGGAGTACGAGGCGCTCAAGGCGGAGGTCGACGGCCTCGACGCCGGCGACGCGGAACTCGCCGAACGGCACGAGGCGGCCAAGCGCCGGCTGGCCGAGGCGGAGAGCGCCCTGAGCGCCGCCCGCGAGGCGGCCACCGCGGCCGAGCGCGAGCGGGCCGCGACCCGGGCCCGCCACGAGGCCCTCGCCCTGGGCCTGCGCCGCAAGGACGGCACCGGGGCACTGCTCGCGGCCGAGGACCGGCTCACCGGACTGCTGGGACCGGCCGCCGAACTGCTCACCGTGGCGCCCGGCCACGAGGTCGCCCTGGCCGCCGCCTTCGGCGCCGCCGCCGACGCCCTCGCGGTGACGTCCCCGTCGGACGCCGCCGACGCCATCCGCCTGCTGCGCAAGCAGGACGCGGGCCGGGCCGCCCTGCTGCTCGCCGGCGCCCCCGACGACGTACCGCGGCAGCCGCCGGCCGACGGGGCGCCGTACGCCGCCGATCTCGTCCGCGGGCCCGCCGCCCTGATGCCCGCCGTACGGCGGCTGCTGCGCGGGATCGTCGTCGTCGGCACCCTGGAGGACGCCGAGGACCTCGTCCGCGCCCGGCCCGACCTGACCGCCGTCACCGCCGAGGGCGATCTGCTGGGAGCCCACTTCGCGCAGGGCGGGTCCGCCGGGGCGCCCAGCCTCCTGGAGGTGCAGGCCTCCGTGGACGAGGCGGCCGCCGAGCTGGAGGAGCTGGCCGTGCGGTGCGAGGAACTGGCCGGGGCGCAGGCCGCGGCGGCCGAGCGGCGCGCGGAGTGCGCGGCCCTCGTCGAGGAACTGGGGGAGCGGCGCCGGGCCGCCGACCGGGAGAAGTCCGCCGTCGCCCAGCAGCTCGGGCGGCTCGCCGGGCAGGCGCGCGGTGCCGCCGGGGAGGCCGAGCGGTCCGCCGCCGCCGCGGCCCGGGCCCAGGAAGCCCTCGACCAGGCGCTCACCGACGTCGAGGAACTCGCCGAACGGCTCGCCGCCGCCGAGGAGAGCGCCCCCTTCGGGGACGGAGGGACGGAGGAACCCGACACCTCCGTGCGCGACCGGCTCGCCGCCGACGGCGCCAACGCCCGCCAGACCGAGATGGAGGCCCGCCTCCAGGTCCGTACCCACGAGGAACGGGTCAAGGGGCTCGCCGGGCGGGCCGACTCCCTGGACCGGGCCGCCCGCGCGGAACGCGAGGCACGCGCGCGTGCCGAGCAGCGGCGGGCCCGGCTGCGGCACGAGGCGGCCGTCGCCGCGGCCGTCGCCTCCGGCGCCCGGCAGCTGCTGGCGCACGTCGAGGTCTCCCTCGCCCGCGCCGAGGAGGAGCGCGCCGCCGCCGAGGCCGCCAAGGCCCACCACGAGCGGGAACTCGCCCGCGCCCGGACCGAGGGACGCGATCTCAAGGCGGAACTCGACAAGTTGACGGATTCGGTCCACCGGGGCGAGGTACTCGGCGCCGAGAAGCGGCTGCGGATCGAGCAGCTGGAGACCAAGGCGCTGGAGGAACTGGGTGTCGAACCGGCCGGGCTGGTGGCGGAGTACGGCCCGCACCGGCTCGTGCCGCCCTCGCCCCCCGCCGAGGGCGAACAGCTGCCGGAGGACCCGGACCATCCGCGCAACAGGCCCCGCCCCTTCGTGCGGGCCGAGCAGGAGAAGCGCCTGAAGGCCGCCGAGCGCGCGTACCAGCAGCTCGGCAAGGTGAACCCGCTCGCCCTGGAGGAGTTCGCGGCGCTCGAGGAACGCCACCAGTTCCTCAGCGAGCAGCTGGAGGACCTGAAGAAGACCCGCGCGGACCTGCTCCAGGTCGTCAAGGAGGTCGACGAACGGGTCGAGCAGGTCTTCACCGAGGCCTACCGGGACACGGCCCGCGAGTTCGAGGGCGTCTTCTCCCGCCTGTTCCCGGGCGGTGAGGGGCGCCTCGTGCTGACCGACCCCGACAACATGCTCACCACGGGTGTGGACGTCGAGGCGCGTCCGCCGGGCAAGAAGGTCAAGCGGCTGTCGCTGCTCTCGGGCGGGGAGCGGTCGCTGACCGCCGTGGCCCTGCTCGTGTCGATCTTCAAGGCGCGGCCCAGCCCGTTCTACGTGATGGACGAGGTCGAGGCCGCCCTCGACGACACCAACCTCCAGCGGCTGATCCGGATCATGCAGGAGCTGCAGGAGGCCTCGCAGCTGATCGTCATCACGCACCAGAAGCGCACCATGGAGATCGCCGACGCCCTCTACGGCGTCTCCATGCAGGGCGACGGTGTGTCCAAGGTCATCAGCCAGCGCCTCCGCTGACTCCGTGCGGGTTACACCTTTCTGACCTGCACTCTTCCCTCTTGTGTTCAACTTGTGAACGTAATCTCCGTGCAACTGTGGGGAAATTTCTTACGAACTCTCTATTGACTTCGAAAGTTGAAGACATAGTCTCTGCTTCGTTGCTTTTACCTTCAGGTACCTTCAGGTGGACCTCGAAGGGCTGACCCCCCATCCGGCGACGTTGCCGGTGGCCCGAGGAGTACACGTGACCAGCACAGCGCAGGCACAGAAGTCAGGAGCCCGGACGGCTCATCCCGAACATCTCGGGCACGTCATCTTCATCGCGGCGGCGGCCGCCATGGGCGGTTTCCTCTTCGGCTACGACAGCTCCGTGATCAACGGCGCCGTCGAGGCCATCCGTGACCGTTACGACATCGGCTCCGCCGCCCTCGCCCAGGTCATCGCCGTCGCCCTGATCGGCTGTGCCATCGGCGCCGCGACCGCCGGCCGCATAGCCGACCGCATCGGACGCATCCGCTGCATGCAGATCGCCGCGGTCCTGTTCACCGTCAGCGCCGTCGGCTCCGCGCTGCCCTTCTCGCTGTACGACCTCGCCTTCTGGCGCGTCGTCGGCGGCTTCGCCATCGGCATGGCCTCCGTCATCGGCCCGGCCTACATCGCCGAGGTCGCCCCGCCCGCCTACCGCGGCCGGCTCGGCTCCTTCCAGCAGGCCGCGATCGTCGTCGGCATCGCCGTGTCGCAGCTGGTCAACTGGGGCATCCTGAACGCCGCCGACGGCGACCAGCGCGGCGAGCTGATGGGCCTGGAGGCCTGGCAGCTCATGCTCGGCGTGATGGTCGTCCCCGCCGTCCTCTACGGCCTGCTCTCCTTCGCCATCCCCGAGTCCCCGCGCTACCTGATCTCCGTCGGCAAGCACGAGCGCGCCCGGCAGATCCTCGAGGAGGTCGAGGGCAAGGACATCGACCTGGACGCCCGCGTCACCGAGATCGAGTCGGCGATGCGCCGCGAGGAGAAGTCCAGCTTCAAGGACCTGCTCGGCGGCAGCTTCTTCTTCAAGCCGATCGTCTGGATCGGTATCGGCCTGTCGGTGTTCCAGCAGTTCGTCGGCATCAACGTCGCGTTCTACTACTCCTCGACGCTGTGGCAGTCGGTCGGCGTCGACCCGACGGACTCGTTCTTCTACTCCTTCACCACGTCGATCATCAACATCGTCGGCACCGTCATCGCGATGATCTTCGTCGACCGCATCGGCCGCAGGCCGCTCGCGATCATCGGCTCCGTCGGCATGGTGATCGGCCTCGCGCTGGAGGCCTGGGCGTTCTCCTTCGACCTCGTCGACGGCAAGCTTCCCGAGACCCAGGGCTGGGTCGCCCTGGTCGCCGCCCACGTCTTCGTCCTCTTCTTCGCCCTGTCCTGGGGTGTGGTCGTCTGGGTCATGCTCGGCGAGATGTTCCCCAACCGGATCCGGGCCGCCGCCCTGGGCGTGGCCGCCGCCGCGCAGTGGATCGCCAACTGGGCCATCACCGCGAGCTTCCCCTCGCTGGCCGACTGGAACCTGTCGCTCACCTACGTCGTCTACACCGTCTTCGCCGCGCTCTCCATCCCGTTCGTCCTGAAGTTCGTGAAGGAGACGAAGGGCAAGGCACTGGAGGAGATGGGCTGACCCGCCCCCTCCGCACCGGACGGGCCCGGCCCCGTCCCGCGAACCCGGGGAGAAGGGCTCAAGCCCCCGCCGCCCCTCTCCTCGTACCCCCCACCACCGCCCCGGCCCGGTACCGCCCGAGCCGGGGCGGTGTCCCGTGCGCGACGCCGTGCGCAGGCAATCGGCCGGCTGCGAGGGGAACGGCGGCCCGAGCCGGGCGGCCGCGGGGCGGACGTCCACTGACGTACCGTCAGGTCGCGGGCCGCCGGCGCCGCGCGGCACGGTCCGTCCGGCACGGGCCGGCATCGGGGCGAGGGGGGTGCCCATGGCTGATACTGGACCCGTTATGGACATCGTCATCCTTGCTGTAGTCATCGCCGTGGTCGTGCTCGGCGCGCTCGGCGGGCTCATCGTCGGGAGCAGGCGCAAGAAGCCGCTGCCCCCGCCGCCGCCCGCCGCGCCCGACATCACCGCCCCGCCGACCGAGCCGCACGTCGGCGAAGAGGCCGAGACGCCGCGGGAGGAACCGCGGCGCACCATCGAGGAGGTTGATCTTCCGGGCGGTCCCGCTCCCGTCGTCGTCGAGGAGCCGCCCACCGTCGAGGCTCCGCCGATCGAGATCCCGGAGCCCACCGCCGGACGCCTGATCCGGCTCCGCGCCCGTCTCTCCCGTTCGCAGAACGCCCTGGGCAAGGGCCTGCTCACCCTGCTGTCCCGCGAGCACCTCGACGAGGACACCTGGGAGGAGATCGAGGACACCCTGCTCACCGCCGACGTCGGCGTGCAGCCCACCCAGGAACTGGTCGAGCGGCTGCGCGAGCGCGTGAGGGTGCTCGGCACCCGCACCCCCGAGGAACTGCGCGGCCTGCTCCGCCAGGAGCTGATCACGCTGGTCGGTCCCGAGATGGACCGCACCGTGCACACGGAGAACGCGGCCGGCGGTCCGGGCATCGTGATGGTCGTCGGTGTCAACGGCACCGGCAAGACCACCACCACCGGCAAGCTCGCCCGCGTGCTGGTCGCCGACGGCAACACCGTCGTCCTCGGCGCGGCCGACACCTTCCGTGCCGCCGCCGCCGACCAGCTCCAGACCTGGGCCGAGCGGGTCGGCGCCCACACCGTGCGCGGTCCCGAGGGCGGCGACCCGGCCTCCGTCGCGTTCGACGCGGTCAAGGAGGGCAAGGAGATGGCCGCGGACGCCGTGCTCATCGACACCGCCGGCCGCCTGCACACCAAGACCGGTCTCATGGACGAGCTCGGCAAGGTCAAGCGCGTCGTGGAGAAGCAGGCCCCGCTGGACGAGGTGCTGCTCGTGCTCGACGCCACCACCGGCCAGAACGGCCTCATCCAGGCCCGGGTCTTCGCCGAGGTCGTCGACATCACCGGCATCGTGCTCACCAAGCTGGACGGCACGGCCAAGGGCGGCATCGTGATCGCCGTCCAGCGCGAGCTGGGCGTCCCGGTGAAGCTGATCGGTCTCGGCGAGGGCGCGGACGACCTGGCGCCGTTCGAGCCGGAGGCGTTCGTGGACGCGCTCCTCGGAGACTGAGCCCCGGGCCTCAGGGCCTGTCCGGCAGACGCGAAGAAGCGCCCGCCCCCGAGTCGGTCGGGGGACGGGCGCTTCGCCGTGCGCGTGGGGGACGGCTTGACGGGACCGATGGGCCGCCCGGCGATCTTCGGGACCGGGGCTCCCCGGCGATCCGCGGGACCGGCGGGCCACCACGCGGACCGCGGGAACGGCGGGCCGCCGCGTGAGCCGCGGGAACGGGGGCCGTCCGGCGATCCCGCCGCACCGGAGGGCTACGCCCGTGACCGGTGCGCCACGTACGCCAGCGTGCCGAGCACCAGCCGGGCCTCGGGCGGCCGGTACGCCGAGTCCAGGGCGGGGGAGCGCAGCCAGCGCACCGGGCCGAGGCCGCCCCGGTCGGACGGCGGTGCCGTGATGCACGTGCCGGGTCCGAGGCCCCGCAGGTCGAGGGCGGCCGGGTCGTCCCAGCCCATGCGGTAGAGCAGTTCGGGCAGCGCGGCGGCGGCGCCGGGGGCGACGAAGAAGTGGGCGCGGCCGTCCGGGGTGGCGGTGACCGGGCCGACCGGCAGGCCCATGCGCTCCAGCCGGGCCAGGGCGTGGCGTCCGGCGGGCTCGGCGACGTCGATGACGTCGAACGCCCGCCCGACCGGCAGCATCACCGAGGCTCCGGGGAATTCGGCCCAGGTCCCGGTCACCGCGTCCAGCGGTGCGCCGGCGGGGATCACCGGCGCGAAGTCCAGTGGGTGCGCGCCCGGTGCCCGGCAGTCGGCCCGGCCGCAGGAGCAGGCGCCCGCGGCGGCCCGGACACCCGGCACCACGTCCCAGCCCCACAGCCCGGTGTACTCCGCCACGGCGGTGGCGTCCGACGGGCGGCCCCGGCGGCGCGAGCCGGACCGGATGTCGCGGATGCCCCGACTGATGCCGATCGTGAAGCCCATGCCCCCTCCAACGGGTCCGACGCACCGATGGTTACGCAACGGGCGCACGGCGTGACGCTCTGTGTTTCCACTTCCCCGCGCCGCTCCACTCAGTCGGCGCCTCGAAGTGTCCAGGGGTGGTGTGTTCTGCTGCGCGCGCCCCTGTGTGCATCGCTGCATCCACCCCTGGCTGTCCTGTGTCAAGTGAATCGTGGGTTGACGACCGTGAGTTCATTCGAAGGGGTGGCGAATGGTGGCGATTGCGGTTCCGCCATGGTGAGACGGGTGATCGTAGGACTACGGTGAGTGCACGGCTTCTTGGGGCACATGCACTCGTGGGTATGCCGGAGGCAACTCGGCTTTCCGTTCGAAGGGTGAGAAGCGTCGGACGGGCGGCTCCGGCAACCGGCATTCTGATAGGGCTTGGCGCACTCGGCGACAAGTGGTCTTCAGGGATGGGGGCGTTCCAGTGAGCGGCAACGGCGGTGGCGGGACGAATGCTGCGAGCGCGGAGAAACGCCCGAACGAACTCCTCGCCTCGTGGTTCGTCCGCAGCGGCTGGTCCAAGGGCGAACTCGCCCGCCAGGTCAACCGCAGAGCACGCCAGTTGGGCGCCAACCACATCTCCACCGACACCTCGCGCGTGCGTCGCTGGCTGGACGGCGAGAACCCGCGCGAGCCGATCCCCAGGATCCTGTCCGAGCTCTTCTCCGAACGCTTCGGCGTCGTGGTCTCCGTCGAGGACCTGGGCCTGCGCACCGCTCGTCCGTCACCCTCCGCGACCGGCGTCGACCTGCCCTGGACGGGCCCGCAGACCGTGGCCCTGCTCAGCGAGTTCTCGCGCAGCGACCTGATGCTGGCGCGGCGCGGCTTCCTCGGGAGCTCGCTGGCCCTCTCCGCGGGCCCGCCCCTCATCGAGCCCATGCAGCGCTGGCTCGTTCCCACCCCGTCCGCCCCGCAGTCCCGGCCCGAGCCGGACCCGGTGCCGTCCGCCGGGCGGGCCCGGGGCCGGCTGTCCAAGCCGGAGCTGGACCTGCTGGAGACCACCACCGTGATGTTCCGGCAGTGGGACGCCCAGTGCGGCGGCGGTCTGCGCCGCAAGGCGGTCGTCGGCCAGCTGCACGAGGTGACGGACCTGCTCCAGGAACCCCAGCCCGAGGCCACCACCCGGCGGCTGTTCAAGGTCGCCGCCGAACTGGCCGAACTGGCCGGCTGGATGTCGTACGACGTCGGGCTCCAGCCCACCGCGCAGAAGTACTTCGTGCTCGCCCTGCACGCCGCCAAGGAGGCCGGCGACCGGCCGCTCGGCTCCTACGTGCTGTCCAACATGAGCCGGCAGATGATCCACCTCGGCCGGCCCGAGGACGCCCTGGAGCTGATCCACCTCGCGCAGTACGGCAGCCGGGACTGCGCGAGCCCGCGCACCCAGTCGATGCTGTACGCGATGGAGGCCCGCGCCTACGCCAACATGGGCCAGCCCGGCCGGTGCAAGCGGGCGGTCAGGATGGCCGAGGACACCTTCGCCGAGGCCGCCGAGTGGGACGAGCCGGACCCCGACTGGATCCGCTTCTTCTCCGAGGCCGAGCTGTACGCCGAGAACTCCCACTCCTTCCGCGACCTCGCCTACGTCGCCGGCCGCAGCCCCACCTACGCCTCCCTCGCCGAGCCGCTCATGAAGCGGGCCGTGGAGCTGTTCGGCCAGGAGGGCGGCGCACACCAGCGGTCCTATGCCCTCAACCTGATCGGCATGGCCACGGTGCATCTGCTCCAGCGGGAACCCGAACAGAGCGTGGTTTTCGCCACCGAGGCCATCAAGGCGGCCAAGAAGGTCCGTTCCGAACGCGTCAACACTCGTATCCGAAAGACGGTCGACACGGCCGTGCGCGACTTCGGGGACCTCGCCGATGTCGTCGACCTCACCGAGCGGCTCGCGGCCGAGCTGCCCGAGACCGCGGAGGCGGTCTGACACCCCAGAGGAACCGCTGAGCCCCGGCCGCGGCCGGCCCTCCCGAACTGCCCGACTCGGCTCCCCCATGCCAGGTCATTCGGAGGCCGGCCGCGGCCGGACCCCTTTTCCGCGCCCGAACCGGCGCCGCCCAGGTCGCGTCACGACGACGATCGCGCGACCGGACATCCCGCGGTTCATCGAGCCGTAACACGCCGGGTGCCTTCGTCACGGCGGCGAAACAACGAGGGGCCTCCGCCGAAACCGCGCTGCGCCAATCTCGTGGCGCATAACCGGCCCACCCCTCAATCCGCTCAGGCTTCGCCCGCACGGGGCCGTACCAACGACGAGGAGACGCCGATGGCACCAGCCATCACCCTGGCCGCAGACGCGCCCGCGCTGTCTGCCGCCAACACAGGGTTCATGCTCATCTGTTCCGCCCTGGTGATGCTCATGACCCCGGGTCTGGCCTTCTTCTACGGAGGCATGGTCCGCGTCAAGAGCACCCTGAACATGCTGATGATGAGCTTCATCAGCCTGGGGATCGTCACCGTCCTGTGGGTGCTGTACGGCTTCTCCATGGCGTTCGGCACCGACTCCGGCAGCCTCATCGGCTGGAACTCCGACTGGGTCGGCCTCAGCGACATCGGCCTGACCGAGCTCTGGGACGGCTACACCATCCCCGTCTTCGTCTTCCTGGTCTTCCAGCTGATGTTCGCCGTCCTCACGCCCGCGCTGATCAGCGGCGCGCTCGCGGACCGCGTGAAGTTCACCGCGTGGGCGCTGTTCGTCGCCCTGTGGGCCACCGTCGTCTACTTCCCCGTCGCGCACTGGGTCTGGGGCGCCGGCGGCTGGGCCTTCGAGCTGGGCGTCATCGACTTCGCCGGCGGCACGGCGGTCCACATCAACGCCGGTGCCGCGGCCCTCGGCGTGATCCTGGTCATCGGCAAGCGCGTCGGCTTCAAGAAGGACCCGATGCGCCCGCACAGCCTTCCGCTGGTCATGCTCGGCGCCGGTCTGCTGTGGTTCGGCTGGTTCGGCTTCAACGCCGGCTCCTGGCTCGGCAACGACGACGGCGTCGGCGCGCTGATGTTCGTCAACACCCAGGTCGCCACCGCCGCCGCGGTCCTCGGCTGGCTCGCCTACGAGAAGATCCGCCACGGCGCGTTCACCACGCTGGGCGCCGCCTCCGGCGCGGTCGCCGGCCTGGTCGCCATCACCCCGGCCGGCGGCGCGGTATCCCCGCTCGGCGCGATCGCGGTCGGCGTCATCGCCGGTGTGCTGTGCGCCATGGCGGTCGGCCTGAAGTACCGGTTCGGCTACGACGACTCCCTCGACGTCGTCGGCGTCCACCTCGTCGGCGGCATCCTCGGCTCCCTGCTCGTCGGCTTCTTCGCCACCGGCAAGGGCCAGTCCGACGTCGCGGGCCTCTTCTACGGCGGCGGCCTGGACCAGTTCTGGAAGCAGTGCGCCGGCGTCCTCGGTGTCCTCGCCTACTCCCTGGTCGTCTCCGCGGTCCTCGCCCTCCTCCTCGACAAGACGATCGGTATGCGAGTCTCCGAGGACGACGAGGTGGCCGGCATCGACCAGGCCGAGCACGCCGAGACCGCATACGACTTCAGCGGCGCCGGCGGCGGCGCGGCCCGCACCGCCGTCACCGCCCCCGTCGCCCCGGCCGAGAGCAAGAAGGTGGACGCATGAAGCTCATCACCGCCGTCGTGAAGCCGCACCGGCTCGACGAGATCAAGGAGGCCCTGCAGGCCTTCGGAGTGCACGGTCTGACCGTCACCGAGGCCAGCGGCTACGGTCGCCAGCGCGGCCACACCGAGGTCTACCGCGGGGCCGAGTACACCGTCGACCTGGTGCCCAAGATCCGCATCGAGGTGCTGGTCGAGGACGACGACGCCGAACAGCTCATCGACGTCGTCGTCAAGGCGGCCCGCACCGGCAAGATCGGTGACGGCAAGGTCTGGTCCCTCCCGGTCGAGACGGCCGTACGCGTCCGGACCGGCGAGCGCGGCCCGGACGCGCTCTGACGGCGGACGAGTTCTGACGGCGGACGAACGGAACAGGAGTCGCCGGGTGACGGGTACGGACATGCACGACGAGACGAAGGACTCGGGACCCGGCGGCTACGCGGCGGCCCGGCTGCGCCTCCTCACCGAGGAGGCGCGGTCCGGGCCGCCGCGCCGTACCGCCCTCGCGGACCTCACGGACGCGTGGCTCGGCGGGCTGTTCGCCGCGGGCACGCGAGAGCCGCGCGGGATCTCCCTGGTCGCCGTCGGCGGCTACGGGCGCGCGGAGCTGTCCCCGCGCAGCGACCTCGACCTGCTCCTGCTGCACGACGGCAGTGACCCCGGGGCGGTCGCCGCCCTCGCCGACCGGCTCTGGTACCCCGTCTGGGACCTGGGCCTCGCGCTCGACCACTCCGTACGCACCCCGGGGGAGGCCCGCAGGACCGCGGGCGAGGACCTGAAGGTCCAGCTCGGACTGCTCGACGCCCGGCACCTCGCCGGCGACCTCGGCCTGACCACCGGACTGCGCACGGCGGTGCTGGCCGACTGGCGCAACCAGGCACCGAAACGGCTCCCCGAACTCAAGGAGCTGTGCGCCGAACGCGCCGAACGTCAGGGCGAACTCCAGTACCTCCTGGAACCCGACCTCAAGGAGGCGCGCGGCGGACTGCGCGACGCCACCGCGCTGCGCGCCGTCGCCGCCTCCTGGCTCGCCGACGCCCCGCGCGAGGGCCTCGCCGAAGCCCGCCGCCGGCTCCTCGACGTACGGGACGCACTGCACCTGACGACCGGCCGCGCGACCGACCGGCTCGCGCTCCAGGAACAGGACCAGGTGGCGTCCGAGCTGGGGCTGCGCGACGCCGACGCGCTGCTGCGGCAGGTGTACGAGGCGGCCCGCGTCATCGCGTACGCCAGTGACGTCACCTGGCGCGAGGTGGGCCGTGTCCTGCGCTCCCGGGCCGTGCGGCCGAGGCTGCGCGCCCTGCTCGGCACCGGAAAGCCCACCGCCGAGCGCTCCCCCCTGGCCGAGGGGGTCGTGGAACAGGAGGGCGAGGTGGTGCTCGCCCGCGCCGCGCGCCCCGACCGCGACCCCGTGCTCCCGCTGCGCGCCGCGGCCGCCGCCGCACAGGCCGGGCTCCCGCTCTCCCTGCACGCCGTACGGCGCATGGCGGCCGCGGCGCGCCCGCTGCCCACGCCCTGGCCCGCCGAGGCACGCGAACAGCTCGTGACCCTGCTGGGCTCCGGCCGCCCCACCGTCGAGGTCTGGGAGGCACTGGAGGCCGAGGGCCTGGTCACCCTCCTGCTGCCCGACTGGGAGCGGGTGCGCTGCCGGCCGCAGCGCAACGCCGTGCACCTGTGGACCGTCGACCGGCACCTCGTCGAGACCGCCGTGCGCGCCTCCGAGCTCACCCGCCGGGTGGGCCGCCCCGACCTGCTGCTGGTCGCCGCGCTGCTGCACGACATCGGCAAGGGCCGGCCCGGCGACCACTCGGTGGCCGGCGAGGTCATCGCCCGGGACGTGGCCGCCCGCATCGGCTTCGACCACCACGACGTCACGGTGATCGCCGCCCTCGTACGCCACCACCTGCTGCTCGTGGAGACCGCCACCCGGCGCGACCTGGACGACCCGGCGACCGTGCGCGCGGTCGCCGGGGCCGTCGGTTCCCAGGGCACCCTGGAACTGCTGCACGCCCTGACCGAGGCCGACGCGCTCGCCACCGGCCCCGCCGCCTGGTCGTCCTGGCGCGCCTCACTGGTCGCCGACCTGGTGAAACGGGTCTCGGCGGTGCTCGCGGGAGACGCCCCCGCCGTCCCCGAGGAGGCCGCGCCCACCACCGAGCAGGAGCGCCTCGCGCTCGAGGCGGTCGCCACGGGCGGCCCGGTGCTGGCCCTGCGGGCACGGACCGAGCCGCCCGCCGAGCGGCAGGAGCCCTCCGGCGACCCGGAGCCGCTGGGCGTGGAGCTGCTGATCGCCGTCCCCGACCAGCCGGGCGTGCTGCCCGCCGTGGCGGGGGTGCTCGCCCTGCACCGGCTGACCGTACGGACCGCGGAGCTGCGGACGGTGGACCTCCCGGACGGCGTCGACGGATCCGTGCTGCTGCTGGACTGGCGCGTCGCCGCCCAGTACGGCTCCCTGCCCCAGGCCGCCCGGCTGCGCGCGGACCTCGTACGCGCCCTGGACGGCACCCTGGACATCGCCGGCCGCCTCGCCGAACGGGACGCCGCCCACCCCCTGCGGCGGGGCGTGGTCGCGCCGCCGCCGCGCGTCACGGTCGCCCCGGCCGCCTCCCGGCACGCCACCGTGATCGAGGTCCGGGCCCAGGACGCGCCGGGGCTGCTGTTCCGGATCGGGCGGGCGCTGGAGGACGCGGGGGTGCGGGTGCGCAGCGCGCATGCGAGCACGCTCGGCGCCAACGTCGTCGACGCCTTTTATGTGACGCAAGCGCAGGGTGTGCCTTTGCCGGGTGACGAGGCGGTGGGTGTGGCTCGGAAGCTGGAGGAGATGCTGCGGGCGTGACCTTCTGGTCGTGTTGTGCGCTGATCGAGGGTGCTCCCCGCCGATGCGGGGACGGTCCGATCGTGAACGACGAACTGATCACGCTTCTGGGCCGACCCCCGCCGCCGCGGGGACCCGCCCCCGCCCGCCGGCCGAGCGGGCGGGGGCGATTTGCTTGCCGGGCCGGATACCCTGGAGGGCAGCCCAGTTCCGCCCCCGACTTCGAGGACCGACGCCACCGTGTTCGATACCCTCTCCGACCGCCTCAGCGCGACTTTCAAAAACCTCCGCGGCAAAGGCAGGTTGTCCGAGGCGGACATCGACGCCACGGCGCGCGAGATCCGTATCGCGCTCCTCGAAGCGGACGTGGCGCTGCCGGTCGTCCGCTCCTTCATCAAGAACGTCAAGGAGCGCGCCCTCGGCGCCGAGGTCTCCAAGGCCCTGAATCCGGCCCAACAGGTCCTCAAGATCGTCAACGACGAGCTGGTGACCATCCTCGGCGGCGAGACCCGCCGACTGCGCTTCGCCAAGCAGCCGCCGACCGTGATCATGCTGGCCGGTCTGCAGGGTGCCGGTAAGACCACCCTCGCGGGCAAGCTCGGCAAGTGGCTCAAGGAGCAGGGCCACTCCCCGGTGCTGGTCGCCGCCGACCTCCAGCGCCCGAACGCGGTCAACCAGCTGAGCGTCGTCGCCGAGCGCGCGGGCGTCGCCGTCTACGCGCCCGAGCCGGGCAACGGCGTGGGCGACCCGGTGAAGGTCGCCAAGGACTCCATCGAGTTCGCGCGGACCAAGGTCCACGACATCGTGATCGTGGACACCGCCGGCCGCCTGGGCATCGACCAGGAGATGATGCAGCAGGCCGCGGACATCCGGGACGCGGTCTCGCCCGACGAGATCCTGTTCGTCGTCGACGCGATGATCGGTCAGGACGCGGTCAACACCGCCGAGGCCTTCCGCGACGGCGTCGGCTTCGACGGCGTGGTGCTCTCCAAGCTCGACGGCGACGCCCGCGGTGGCGCGGCCCTGTCGATCCGCCAGGTCACCGGCAAGCCGATCATGTTCGCGTCGAACGGCGAGAAGCTCGACGACTTCGACGCCTTCCACCCGGACCGGATGGCCTCCCGCATCCTCGACATGGGTGACCTGCTCACCCTGATCGAGCAGGCGGAGAAGACGTTCAGCCAGGAAGAGGCCGAGAAGATGGCCTCCAAGCTGGCGTCCAAGAAGGGCCAGGACTTCACCCTGGACGACTTCCTGGCCCAGATGGAGCAGGTCCGGAAGATGGGCAGCATCTCCAAGCTGCTCGGCATGCTCCCGGGCATGGGCCAGATCAAGGACCAGATCAACAACCTCGACGAGCGCGACGTCGACCGCACCGCCGCGATCATCAAGTCGA
This sequence comes from Streptomyces sp., assembly GCF_031181555.1. GTDB lineage: Bacteria > Actinomycetota > Actinomycetes > Streptomycetales > Streptomycetaceae > Streptomyces > Streptomyces fimbriatus. Next base: position 15,243 of record NZ_JAPSKQ010000081.1, read on the forward strand.
TGACCCCCGCCGAGCGCCAGGACCCGACGATCATCAACGGCTCCCGCCGCGCCCGCATCGCCAAGGGCTCCGGTGTCGAGGTCAGCGCGGTGAAGAACCTGGTCGAGAGGTTCTTCGAGGCCCGCAAGATGATGTCCCGCATGGCCCAGGGCGGTGGCATGCCGGGGATGCCCGGGATGCCGGGCATGGGCGGCGGTCCCGGCCGGCAGAAGAAGAAGCAGAAGCAGGCCAAGGGCAAGCAGCGCTCCGGCAACCCGATGAAGCGCAAGCAGCAGGAGCAGGAGGCCGCCGCGCGCCGCGCCGCCGCCGCGGAGGGCGGCAGCGCCTTCGGGCTGCCGCAGCAGGGCGGCCAGGACTTCGAGCTTCCCGACGAGTTCAAGAAGTTCATGGGCTGACGCCTCCGCCGGGACCGCGACCGGGGCGTTCCTCGCACGAGGGGCGCCCCGGCGGCATGTCCGGCGGTCCCGGACGCGGTGGGGTCAGGGCGCCGGCCTCACGCCGTCCGCGCGATCAGGTACCGGAACACGTTCGGCATCCACACGGTGCCGTCCCGCCGCTGGTACGGATGAAGCGCCTCCGCCAGCTCCTTGTCCACCTGCACCTGGTCCGTGGCGGTGATCGCCGGGTCGAACAGTCCCGTCGACTTGAGGCCCCGCACCGCGCTGTCCACGTCGGCGTAGCCGAAGGGGCAGGCCACCCGTCCGGAGCCGTCCGGCCTCAGACCCGCCCGCTGGGCGACCTGTTCCAGGTCGTCGCGGTGCGCGGGGCGCCAGGCGCCCGCGGCGCGCAGCGGCTCCGCCAGCTTGGTGGCCACCCGGAGCACGGACGTCGTGGCGCACCGCTCCGGCGGACCCCAGCCGGCCAGCACCACGGCCGCTCCGCGCTCGGCGAGCGGTGTCGCCTCGGCGAGCAGCTCACCCAGCCCTTCCGCGTCCCCCGCGAGACAGCCGATCGGCTCGAAGGCGGTCAGCACGGTGTACGGGGGCGTGTCCGCGCGGGCCGTGTCCGCGGGTGAGCCGTCCACGATCCGGGTGTCCGTCCGCGCGTGCGTGTCCCGCTCGTCGGGCAGCAGGCGCTCCCGCGCGAGGGCCAGCCGGTCGGCGGAGGTGTCGACACCGGTGATCGTGGCACCGCGCGAGGCCGCCATCAGCAGGGCCAGTCCGGAACCGCAGCCGAGGCCGAGCAGACGCGTCGCGGGACCCACGTCCAGCCGCTCGTAGACGGCCTCGAAGAGCGGTACGAGCATCCGCTCCTGTATCTCGGACCAGTCACGCGCGCGTGCACGCGGGTCCACGCGGGGGACGTCCCCCGCGTGAGGCGGGTGCTGCCGCACGAGCGTAGGTGTCATAGGTAAGCGCCCCAATCAGCCGAGAGTTGCCGCAGTGCCTGATTCCCTGGCCCCCGTGCAGTGCGCTCGCACTTCCTCCGTATGCCAGGAAACTGCGCCCGCGACGTGCCGTCCAGTGGAAGGGGGCGGCGGTTTGGTGGTTGCTCGTGCCAGTGGCAAGAATTCACATTCCGGCAATCCGGGCCGCGTGATCCCGCCGGGTGCGGGTCGGTGCGGGTCGGTGCGGGTCGGTGTGGGGCGGTGCGAGGTGCCGACGGAGCACCCGGTAGCGTCACGGTCCGGGGGCGTGCCGGCCGGGCCGGGCGCTTCCGTCACGAGAGCGGCCGAAAACGCCTCTTGCGCACCAGCGGGTCCCCGTCGCACCGGCGCGCGGACGCCGCGTACGCGCCGGGCCGTACGTCAGCCTACGCACCACCTTGCGGTGAGCTGCGAGGCTTCTCCGCAGATCAGCGCACCCGCCCTCGTCGGGACGCATCAGCGGCAACTGACGGGTACGTGCAAATTATTTGGGATGCCCCGGAATCGGAACACAGAGGCACCCCGGCTCGTTGCCGTTACGTGAGCACGACACAGACACCACCTGTTCTCGCCGCAGAGCTGGCGCAGGCGTGGGCCGACATTCAGCGGTACCACCCCGAGCTGCCCGATCTTGCCGCGCCCGAGTCCCTGATCGGGGAGTCGTCGTCCGCGTGCGGTCACGAACTCTCCTTCGAACGACTGCTGCACGAGGCAGTCCACGGCGTCGCCGCCGCACGCGGCGTGCGCGACACATCCCGCGCCGGCCGCTACCACAACCGCAGGTTCCTCGCCATCGCCGAGGAGCTGGGCCTGGACCACCCCGAGGAACCGCACCCCAGCAGCGGCTTCTCACTGGTCACGCTCACTCCCGAGGCCAAGCGCCGCTACCGCCCGACGATCGAACGCCTGCAGCGCGCCCTGAAGGCGCACTCCGCGGCGACCACGGGCGACACCGCCCGCAGCTTCCGCGGCCCGGCCGCCCGGCACGGCTCCTCCGGTGGCGGCGTCCGGGTCAAGGCCGTCTGCGACTGCGGCCGCAACGTCCGCGTCGTCCCGTCGGTCCTGGCCCAGGCCCCCATCGTCTGCGGCGGCTGCGGCAAGCCCTTCCGCATCCCGGAGGTCGTGGGAGCGGCGAGCTGACCGACTCCGGCATTTCGTGGGTGCCGGAAGAGGGGTGCCGTGGATCGCGTCACGGCCGCGGGCAGTCGTGCCTCCCCCCGGGAGCCCTTCGAGCGGTGGGAGCCCCACAGCGGCACGGGCGGGCGACGGGGGCCCGCCCGAGCGGAGCCGAGAGCGGGGGAGGCATCCCGTGACGCCGGGCCGCGCATCCGACGTGTGGTCACCAGGACGCCGGGTGCCCCTCGGGCATGCCCGGCCCCACGCCCCCTCGGTCCCGGGCGACCCGCGGGTATGGCACAATGGCTAGCTGTACTCGACAGCCGCACAGGACCCCTCTCTCCTCCGGCTGACGCGTCCATCGGGCACTCGGGTACCGCAACCCCACGCGGCTTCTCTCGCCGTGCCCAACCACGTCAAATCCAGGAGATCCCACTCCCGTGGCAGTCAAGATCAAGCTGAAGCGTCTGGGCAAGATCCGTTCGCCTCACTACCGCATCGTCGTCGCCGACTCCCGTACCCGCCGTGACGGCCGGGCCATCGAGGAGATCGGCAAGTACCACCCGACGTACAACCCGTCGGTGATGGAGGTCGACTCCGAGCGGGTGGCGTACTGGCTCTCCGTCGGCGCCCAGCCGACCGAGCCCGTGCTCGCCATCCTGAAGAAGACCGGCGACTGGCAGAAGTTCAAGGGCGAGCCCGCCCCGGCGCCGCTGCTGGAGCCGGCCGGGAAGCCCGAGCGCCCGTCGTTCGAGGCGCTCGGTGGCGAGGACGAGGGCAAGGGTGAGGCGATCACCCAGAAGAAGAAGGCTGAGAAGAAGGACGAGGCCGCCGCCGAGTCCGCGTCGACCGAGGCCTGAGCATGCTCGAGGAGGCTCTCGAGCACCTCGTGAAGGGCATCGTCGACAACCCTGACGATGTGCAGGTGGCCTCGCGCAACCTGCGCCGCGGACGTGTGCTCGAGGTCCGGGTCCACCCGGACGACCTCGGCAAGGTGATCGGTCGCAACGGCCGCACCGCACGCGCTCTGCGTACCGTCGTGGGCGCCATCGGCGGTCGCGGTGTCCGTGTCGACCTCGTCGACGTGGACCACGTCCGCTGACGTATCGCAACCGGCTCGGGCCGGGGAGGGCCTTGAGGGCCCTCCCCGGCCCGTAGTCGTAGACCAGGAGAAAAAAGCACCGTGCAGCTGGTAGTCGCGCGCATCGGCCGCGCCCACGGCATCAAGGGCGAGGTCACCGTCGAGGTCCGTACCGACGAGCCCGAACTGCGGCTCGCCCCCGGCGCCGTCCTGGCCACCGAGCCGGCCTCGGCCGGTCCGCTGACCATCGAGACGGGCCGCGTCCACAGCGGCCGCCTTCTGCTGCGCTTCGAGGGCGTACGCGACCGCAACGCCGCCGAGGCCCTGCGCAACACCCTCCTGATCGCCGAGATCGACCCGGAGGAACTGCCCGAGGGCGAGGACGAGTACTACGACCACCAGCTGATCGACCTCGACGTCGTCACCGAGGACGGCGAGCAGGTCGGCCGGATCACCGAGATCTCGCACCTGCCCACCCAGGACCTCTTCGTGGTCGAGCGCCCCGACGGCAGCGAGGTGCTCGTGCCGTTCGTCGGGGAGATCGTCACCGAGATCGACCTGGAGGAGCAGCGCGCGGTCATCGCCCCGCCGCCCGGCCTGATCGACGACCGCGCCGAGATCGCCTCCGCACGGGACACCGGGGACGAGGCGTAATGCGGCTCGACGTCGTCACGATCTTCCCCGAGTACCTCGAACCGCTGAACGTCTCCCTCGTCGGCAAGGCACGCGCGCGCGGGCAGCTGAACGTGCACGTGCACGACCTGCGCTCCTGGACCTACGACCGGCACAACACCGTCGACGACACCCCGTACGGCGGCGGCCCGGGCATGGTGATGAAGACCGAGCCCTGGGGAGACGCCCTCGACTCGGTCCTGGCGGACGGCTACGAGACCGGCTCCCGCGAACCGGCCCTGATCGTCCCCACCCCCAGCGGCCGCCCCTTCACCCAGGAACTCGCGGTCCGGCTCTCCGAGCGCCCCTGGCTGATCTTCACCCCGGCCCGCTACGAGGGCATCGACCGGCGCGTCGTCGACGAGTACGCGACCCGGATGCCGGTGTACGAGGTGTCCATCGGCGACTACGTCCTGGCCGGCGGCGAGGCGGCCGTCCTCGTCGTCACCGAGGCCGTGGCACGGCTGCTCCCCGGAGTCCTGGGCAACGCCGAATCGCACCGGGACGACTCCTTCGCACCCGGCGCCATGGCAAGCCTCCTGGAGGGCCCCGTCTACACCAAGCCGCCCGTCTGGCGCGACCGGCAGATCCCCGAGGTGCTGCTCAGCGGTCACCACGGGAAGATCGCCCGCTGGCGGCGCGACGAGGCGCTGAGGCGCACCACGGCCAACCGGCCCGACCTGATCGAACGCTGCGACCCCAAGGCCTTCGACAAGAAGGACCGCGAGATGCTGTCCGTCCTGGGCTGGGAACCGGACCCGGCGGGGGAGCCGTACGGCCGATTTTGGCGCAGGACCGGCGGCGTGGAAGAATAGGCCGCTGTTGTGCGCCGTCCGGCGTGCGCCCCTGCCGCAGGGGGACACGACGCCCGCCCCGCACCGCACACCCGAGATTGACGAAACCCTAGTTGCCGTTGATGACCTGCGGCATCAGCGAAGAAAGCAGACGAAATGTCTCACCTGCTCGACTCCGTCGACTCCGCGTCGCTGCGCAGCGACGTCCCGGACTTCCGCCCCGGCGACACCGTCAACGTCCACGTGCGCGTCATCGAGGGCAACCGCTCCCGTGTGCAGCAGTTCAAGGGCGTGGTGATCCGTCGCCAGGGTTCCGGCGTGCGCGAGACCTTCACGGTCCGCAAGGTCTCCTTCTCCGTCGGCGTCGAGCGCACCTTCCCGGTGCACACCCCGATCGTGGAGAAGATCGAGCTCGTCACCAAGGGTGACGTCCGTCGCGCCAAGCTGTACTACCTGCGCGAGCTGCGCGGCAAGGCGGCGAAGATCAAGGAGAAGCGCGAGAACTGAGCGCTTTACCGGCGTCGTGCCGCGGCCGGATAGCATCTGGCCCCGATGGACACCGAAGCACAGCCGACGGAGCGCGATCGCTCCTCCCGCCCGGCCGCATCCGAGGAGACCTCGGGGACGCCGGGCCCGGAGGGGCGGTCGCGCTCCGCGTTGGTGCCGCGCGTGGCGGGATGGCTCCCCGGCGGACGGGTCACCCTGACCCTGCTGCTCTGCCTGCTGTTCCTGCTGGCGCTCAACACGTTCGTGGCACGGCCGTTCCAGATCCCCAGCGGTTCCATGGAACCCGGATTGAGGGTCGGCGACCGCGTTCTCGTAAACAAGGTGGCGTACCGATTCGGCGCCGAGCCGCACCGCGGCGACGTGGTGGTGTTCGACGGCACCGGGTATTTCGGTGAGGCCGACTACATCAAGCGGGTCGTCGGGGTGGGCGGAGACCGCGTGGTCTGCTGCGACGAGGGGGGGAGGATCCGGGTGAACGGCCGGTCGGTCGACGAGTCGGGCTTCCTGTTCCCCGGCGACAGTCCCTCCACGGTGTCCTTCGACGTCGTCGTGCCCGACGGGCGCCTGTTCGTGCTGGGTGACCACCGCGGCGACTCCAGCGACTCCCGCGACCACCTCGGGTCGCCCGGCGGCGGCATGATCCCGGTCCGTGACGTGATCGGCCGCGCCGACTGGATCGTCTGGCCCCTCGACCACGCCACCCGGCTGCACCGCCCCGACGCCTACGCGCGCGTGCCCGCCGCGGAGGCGGACGCGGCGCACCCGGCGGAGGGCGCCCATGGGTAACCGCGGCCGCCCCCGCGGCGTCCCGGCCGAGGCCGCGGAGAACCTGCTGCCCACCGGCTCCCGCCGTGCGCCCCGCCCGGCCGGCGGGCGCACGCGCGCCGAGCGGCGCAAGCTCCAGCGCAAGGTCAAACGGCGGCGCAGGCGCAGCGCGGTCAAGGAGATCCCCCTCCTCGTCGGTGTCGCCCTCCTGATAGCGCTGGTGCTGAAGACGTTCCTCGTCCAGGCCTTCGTCATCCCGTCCGGCTCCATGGAGCAGACGATCCGGATCGGCGACCGGGTGCTCGTCGACAAGCTCACCCCGTGGTTCGGCTCCAGGCCGCAGCGCGGGGACGTCGTCGTGTTCAAGGACCCCGGTGGCTGGCTCCAGGACGAGCGGACCACGCCGAAGAAGGACGATCCCGTCGGGATCAAGCAGATCAAGGACGGGCTCACCTTCATCGGTCTGCTGCCGTCCGACAACGAGAAGGACCTGATCAAGCGGGTCGTCGGGGTCGGTGGCGACCGCGTCCAGTGCTGCGACGCGCAGGGCCGGGTCACCGTCAACGGCGTTCCCCTGAACGAGGACTACCTGTATCCCGGCGACGCCCCGTCCGCGACGCCGTTCGACATCACCGTCCCCGAGGGGCGGCTGTGGGTGATGGGCGACCACCGGGAGAACTCCGCCGACTCCCGTTCCCACCAGGACACCGACTACGGCGGCACCGTCTCCGAGGACCAGGTGGTGGGCCGGGCCATGGTCATCGCCTGGCCGCTCGGCCACTGGAGCACGCTGGAGGAGCCGAAAACCTACGCGTCCGTGTCGGACTCGACGTCCGGGTCGACCGCTGCCGCCGAACTGTCGCATAGGGTTGCCCCGGACGATCCGAACGGAATGGTTCAGCTCCCGAGCCCTGCGGAACTCCCGCTCGTTATGGGAGTGGTGGGCCTGCGTCGCGCATGGCGCGGGCGGCGGCAGAGAGTAAGGAGTTGGCGTGGGGGATGCGGCGGTTGGCGCGCGGTCCGGGCACGAGGGCGAGGAGCGGCGCGGGCGTGGCGTGGAAGCGGCGTACCCGGCTGCGGACGGCTCCGTGACCTCCGGGCATCACGACCCGGCGGGTGGCGGCGACGGGCCCGGGGACCGGCAGCCCCCCACGGCGGAAGGGGGAGCGGGCGACGGCGCCCCCCAGGCGAAGAAGCCCCGCTCCTTCTGGAAGGAACTGCCGATCCTGGTCGGCATCGCGCTGGTGCTGGCGCTGCTGATCAAGACGTTCCTGGTGCAGGCGTTCTCCATCCCGTCCGACTCGATGCAGAACACCCTCCAGCAGGGTGACCGCGTCCTGGTCGACAAGCTCACCCCCTGGTTCGGCTCCGAGCCCGATCGCGGTGAGGTCGTCGTCTTCCACGACCCCGACAACTGGCTGGCGGGCGAGCCGACGCCCACCCCGAACGCCCTGCAGAAGGTCCTCAGCTGGATCGGTCTGATGCCGTCCGCGGAGGAGAAGGACCTGATCAAGCGGGTCGTCGGGGTCGGCGGTGACACGGTCGAGTGCAAGGGCACCGGCCCGCTGAAGGTCAACGGCAAGGCGCTGGACGAGCCGTACGTCTACCCCGGCAACACACCCTGCAGCCAGGACGACCAGGGCGGCCAGTTCAAGGTCGAGGTTCCCGAGGGCCACATCTGGGTGATGGGCGACCACCGGCAGAACTCCCGGGACTCGCGGTACAACCGGGCCGACAAGAACAACGGCATGGTCCCCGTGGAGAAGGTCGTCGGCCGTGCCGTCGTCATCGCCTGGCCCATCAACCGCTGGAACAACCTGCCGGTCCCGGACACCTTCGACCAGTCCGGTCTGGACACGCAGGTGTCGGCGGCCGCGGCCCTGTCGGTCGCGCCGCAGGGACTCGCGCTCGCGGGCGCGGTGCCGCTGGTGCTGCTGCGCCGCAGGCGGAGCGGCGGCGGTCACTGAGCGACCCCCGAGAGACCGTCCCGGGAGGGCTGACCCGGTCTGGTACCGCCGGGTAGGGTGCGGCCCATGAGTGGTCAGAGCACGACGCACACGGCCCCCCGCGGGAGCGGCGCGGGCCCGGGCCCGGCGGGCGGCCGGACCGGGCAGCGGCTGTCCGGACTGGCCGTGGCCCTGGGTCTGGCCCTGTTCCTCGGCGGTTTCGTCTGGGCGGCGGTGGTGTACCGGCCGTACACCGTGCCCACCACGTCGATGGCGCCGACGATCGGCTCCGGTGACCGCGTGCTGGCCCAGCGCATCGACGGCGGTGACGTCCGCCGTGGTGACGTCGTCGTCTTCGAGGACGAGAGCTGGGCGAACGCCCCGATCCTCAAGCGGGTGGTCGCCGTCGGCGGCGACACCGTCTCCTGCTGCCAGGACGGCAGGCTCACGGTCAACGGCAAGGAGATCGACGAACCGTACCTCCCCGAGGACACGGCGACCGGGTTCAACAACTTCCCGGAGGTGACCGTGCCGAAGGGACGGCTGTTCCTGCTCGGCGACGAGCGCTCCGGCTCGGTCGACTCCACCGCCCATCTCGCCGACGCCGCGAACGGCACCGTGTCCCGCGGGGCCGTCCAGGCCCGGGTCGACGCCGTGGTCTGGCCGATGGACGGCATGCTGCCGGCCCCCACCGGCTTCGAGGAGCTCGGCCCCCTCTCCTCGCCGGGCCCGCTGCGGACGATCACCGTCATGGTGATCGCCGGCGCCGTGCTCGTCCTCGGCGGGGCCGCGTACGGCCCCCTGGCCCAGCGGACGGGCGCGTCCCGGGCCCGGGCGAAGGCGGGGTCCGCCGGTGTCCGCTGAGCCGGGCCCGGTGGCCGAGGACCTCGCCGAGGGCGGACTGCGCAGGGTCGCCCGGGTCGTCCTGCTCGACCCGCGGGACCGCATCCTGCTGCTGCACGGCCACGAACCGGACGATCCGGCCGACGACTGGTGGTTCACGCCCGGCGGCGGCGTGGAGGGCGACGAGACGCGTGAAGAGGCCGCCCTGCGGGAACTCGCCGAGGAGACCGGCATCACCGGCGTCGAGCTCGGTCCCGTGCTGTGGAAGCGGCGGTGCTCCTTCCCCTTCGCCGGCCGCCGCTGGCACCAGGACGAGTGGTACTACCTCGCCCGCACCGACCGGACGGCCACCGCGGCCACGGCGCTGACCGAGCTGGAGCGGCGCAGCGTCGTCGGAGCGCGCTGGTGGACGTGCCCGGAACTGACCCGGGCTCATGAGACGGTGTATCCGACCAGACTCGCCGAGCTGCTGCGCACGCTGCTCGACGAAGGTCCCCCGGCCGGACCCGTGACCCTGGACACCGAAATCGTCTAGGGGTTCCCGGGACTGGAGCACAATGGGGGGATCGCACGGCTGAAGGGGAACATGCCATGAGCGCCGAGGACCTCGAGAAGTACGAGACCGAGATGGAGCTGAAGCTCTACCGGGAGTACCGCGATGTCGTCGGTCTGTTCAAATACGTGATCGAGACCGAGCGGCGCTTCTATCTGACCAACGACTACGAGATGCAGGTGCACTCGGTCCAGGGTGAGGTGTTCTTCGAGGTGTCCATGGCGGACGCCTGGGTCTGGGACATGTACCGACCGGCCCGGTTCGTGAAGCAGGTGCGGGTCCTCACGTTCAAGGACGTGAACATCGAGGAGCTCAACAAGAGTGATCTGGAGCTCCCCGGCGGGTGACGGAGCTGTCCACAACCGCTGAGTTACCCACCAAGATCCACTGCGTGGGGCGGGGTGCGTGACGGTTGGCGCCGGAGGTGGTGCCGACATGAACGCACAACGGGCACGCGGCGCGCTCGGAAGGTACGGCGAGACGCTGGCCGCACGGCGGCTGGTCCAGGCCGGGATGACGGTCCTGGAGCGCAACTGGCGCTGCGGCAGGACCGGCGAGATCGACATCGTGGCCAGGGACGGGGACGTCCTGGTCGTCTGCGAGGTGAAGACCCGCAGGGCGGGAGCCTTCCAGCACCCCATGGAGGCGGTCACCCCGGCCAAGGCGGACCGCCTGCGCGGCCTGGCGGAACGCTGGCTCCAGGAACACGGGGGAGCGCCGCCCGGCGGCGTCCGCATCGACCTGGTCGGCGTCCTGCTGCCGGCCCGCGGCGCGCCCGTCGTCGAGCACGTCCGGGGGGTGGTCTGAGATGGGGTTCGCCCGCACGTGCGCGGTCGCCCTGGTCGGCGTCGAGGGCGTGGTCGTGGAGGTCCAGGCCGGCCTCGAACCGGGGGTGGCGGCGTTCACCCTGGTGGGGCTGCCGGACAAGAGCCTGACGGAGAGCCGGGACCGGGTCCGGGCGGCGGTGGTGAACTCCGGTGGGGAGTGGCCGCAGAAGAAGCTCACCGTGGGGCTCAGCCCGGCCTCGGTGCCGAAGGCCGGCAGCGGATTCGACCTGGCGGTCGCCTGCGCGGTGCTCGGCGCCGCCGAACGGATCGATCCGCGGGTGCTCGCCGACATCGTCATGATCGGCGAACTGGGGCTGGACGGCAGGGTACGGCCGGTGCGCGGCATCCTGCCGGCGGTGCTGGCCGCGGCCGACGCGGGCTACGAGCAGGTGGTGGTGCCGGAGTGTGCCGCCGCGGAGGCCTCCCTGGTGCCGGGCGTGTCCGTGCTCGGCGTCCGCAGCCTGCGCCAGCTGATCGCGGTGCTCACCGACGAGCCCGTGCCGGACGAGGTCCCCGATGAGCAGGGGCGCCCCGATCCGCTCCTGGCCGGGCTGCGCGTCCCCGGCACCGGAGCGGTCACCGGCACGCACGGCACCGGCGCGGCACAGCACGACCACGACCTCGCGGACGTCGTGGGCCAGCTCTCGGCGCGGACGGCGGTGGAGGTGGCCGCGGCGGGCGGACACCACCTGTTCCTCGAAGGACCGCCCGGAGCCGGCAAGACGATGCTCGCGGAGCGGCTGCCCTCGATCCTGCCGCCGCTGGACCGGCAGGAGTCGCTGGAGGTCACCGCGGTGCACTCGGTGGCCGGCCTGCTGCCCCCGGGCAAACCACTGATCGACGTCGCCCCCTACTGCGCCCCGCACCACTCGGCCACGATGCAGGCGCTGGTCGGCGGCGGCCCCGGTGTGGCGCGGCCCGGAGCGGTGTCCCTCGCGCACCGGGGCGTCCTCTTCCTGGACGAGACGCCCGAGTTCAGCAGCCACGCCCTGGACGCGCTGCGCCAGCCGCTGGAGGCCGGGCACGTGGTCATCGCGCGCAGCGCGGGCGTCGTCCGGTTCCCGGCGAAGTTCCTGATGGTGCTCGCCGCCAACCCCTGCCCGTGCGGGCGCTTCTCGCGGACGAACGACCTGTGCGAATGCCCGCCCTCGGCGATCCGCCGCTACCAGGCCAGGCTGTCCGGCCCGCTGCTCGACCGGGTCGACCTGCGGGTCGAGGCCGACCGCGTCACCCGCACCGAACTGACGGCGAGCGGTGCCCGCGGCGAGTCCACCGCCACGGTCGCCGCCCGGGTGCGGGCGGCCCGGGAGCGGGCCGCCGCGCGGCTCGCCGGCACTCCGTGGCGCACCAACAGCGACGTCCCCGGACGGGAACTGCGCAGCCGCTGGCACACCGCCCCCGGCGCGATGGACGACGCCGAGAGGAGCCTGGAACGGGGTGTGCTCACCGCCCGGGGGCTCGACCGGGTGCTGCGGGTCGCCTGGACCGTCGCCGACCTGGCCGGCCACGACCGGCCCGACGCCGGGGACGTCGCCCTCGCGCTGCAACTGCGCACCGGCGTCCCGCGCGGCGTGCCCATGGCCATCGGAGCGCCGGCATGAGCTCCGTCGACGAGGGCGGCGACGGACTCCTCGCCCGGATCTTCCTCACCCGGGTCCTCGAACCCGGGGACGAGACCGGCGGGCGGTGGGTGCGGGAGCTCGGCGCGGAAGCAGTGGTGCGGCGGCTGCGGGAACGGGGCGGACCCCTGCCCGGGGCGAGCGGCAAGCGGTGGGCAGGGCTGCTCGCCCGGGCCGAGCGGGCCGACCCGCGCAGGGATCTCGCCGTCGCGCGGGAGGCCGGCGCGCGGTTCGTGCGCCCCGGCGCCGCCGAGTGGCCCCGGCAGCTCGACGACCTGGGGGACGCCCGGCCCCTCGGGCTGTGGGTGCGCGGCGGTGCCGACCTGCGGATGTGGGCGCTGCGCTCGGTCGCCGTCGTCGGTGCCCGCGCCTGCACCGAGTACGGCGCCCACATGGCCGCCACCCTCTCCGCCGGCCTCGCCGAACGCGGCTGGGTCGTGGTCTCCGGCGGTGCCTACGGCGTCGACGGTGCCGCCCACCGCGGCGCGCTCGGTTCGGGCGGCGCCACCGTCGCCGTACTCGCCTGCGGAGTCGACCGGCCCTACCCGCGCGGACACACCGGGCTGATCACCAGGATCGCGGACCAGGGCCTGGTGATCGGTGAGCTGCCACCCGGTGATCATCCGACGCCGAGCAGATTCGTCCTCCGGAACCGGGTGATCGCCGCCCTCACCCGGGGCACCGTGGTCGTCGAGGCCGCCCACCGCAGCGGCGCCCTGGCGACCGCCAGGGCGGCCCGGCGGCTGGGCCGCCACACGATGGGGGTACCGGGGCCGGTCACCAGCGGGCTCTCCGCAGGTGTGCACGAACTCCTGCGGCAGGACGCGGTGCTGGTCGCCGACGCCGCGGACGTCGTCGAACTCGTCGGCGACATGGGCGAGCTCGCGCCGGAACGCCGGGGACCGGTGCTGCCCCGGGACCTGCTGGAACCGGCCGGCCGTCAGGTCCTCGCCGCGCTGCCGGCGCGCGGGGCCGCCCGGGCGGAGGACATCGCGCGCGGCGCGCAGACCACCCCGGACGACGCGATCGCGAGGTTGTACGAACTACGAGCACTTGGTTACGTCGAACGACACGGCGACGGCTGGAAGTTGACACGCCAGGCGATGATCTCGGCCCGCGGCGGTCCCGGTGCGCACTGACGGAGCGTGTTCGGCCGTCCGGGGGAACCCCGACACGCCCTGGAAAATACGTCAGTTGGGGCACCCGGGTGATCACGCTGAGCGACCGCAATGCCCCGGTGGGACGGTGCTCGGAACGAATCTGCGCCCGGTCCCACCTCGCTCCTTCGCACACCGCGACGCCGCAGTCACGCTACGCTCACGAGGATCCCGACACGGACAGGCAACTCGACACCGGACAGACGGCTCACCCAGGCAGCACCAGTCCACGGCAGAACGGCACAAGGCGACGAATGCCCCAGCACACCTCCGGGTCCGACCGGGCGGCGATCCCCCCAGCCGCCCGCGACGGTGGCAGCGTGCGGCCGCCCGCTCCCTCGACACTCGACGAGCTGTGGCGGTCGTACAAGGCGACGGGAGACGAGCGGCTGCGGGAACAGCTGATCCTGCACTACTCGCCGCTGG
>NZ_JAPSKQ010000082.1 GCF_031181555.1 Streptomyces sp.
TGGGCATCGGCGCGGTGAAGTACGCGGACCTGTCGACGTCGGCGAACCGGGACTACAAGTTCGACCTGGACCAGATGGTCTCGCTGAACGGCGACACGTCCGTCTACCTCCAGTACGCCTACGCCCGGATCAACTCGATCCTGCGCAAGGCCCCCGAGGGCGTCCGTCCGGCGGCGCACCCGGAGCTGGACCTGCACGAGGCGGAGCGGGCGCTCGGCCTGCACGTGGACGCGTTCGCGGAGGCGGTGGCGGAGGCGGCGCGGGAGTACGCCCCGCACAAGCTGACGGCGTACCTGTACCAGCTGGCGTCGCTGTACACGTCGTTCTACGACAAGTGCCCGGTGCTGAAGGCCGAGTCGCCCCAGCAGGTGGAGAACCGTCTGTTCCTGTGCGACGTGACGGCCCGGACGCTCCACCGGGGCATGGCCCTGCTGGGCATCCGGACGCCCGAGCGGCTCTGAGGCCCACGCGGACACGCACGCACGCGGCCCGTCCTCTCCCCCGGTGGGAGGACGGGCCGCGGCGTGTCCGAGGGCCGGTGGCCGGCTCAGCCCTAGGCGTTGGCGAACCGCTTGAACGCGGCCTTCGTGCCCGCGCCGGCGATGCCGTCGATCTTGCCCTTGTAGCCCCAGCTGTCCTTCAGCAGGCGCTGCAGCGCCTTCACCGTGTCGGGGCCGACGATTCCGTCGATCGAGTCGTTGTAGCCCCAGTACTTGGCGAGGCACCGCTGGAACGCCTTCCAGCTGTTGGTGCCGAGCTTCCCGTCGATCGAGCCGTTGTACTTCCAGTACGTCCGCAGCCAGCGCTGGACGTTCTTGGCCTGCGCGGTGCTCAGGCCCAGGTTGTTCACCGCGAGCGGTGCGGCGGCCTCGGCGCTCGCGACCGCCTTCGTGTCCTGCGCGGGTGCCGCGACGGCGGTGCCCGCCGCCGCCAGGCTCCCGGCGGCGATCCCGACGGCGGTCGTGAGACCGACGAGAGTCCTCGTCATGGTGCGCATGTGCTTCCCCCTTCACTCGGTCGGTGCCGGCCGCGTCGACCGGCTCGCCACCGAGACTGCGGGACCGGGCCCGGCACTCGCCACGGTCGCCGCGGAAGTGACGTCGTCCCGGGACGTCCCACTCGCCGGCCTGCGGTGACACGGTCCGCCGGGACGGTGCGGCGGGACGGGTGCGACGGGCGGTGGCCGATTTGGTACGGGTACGGGAACCGCCGTCCCGGGCGGGCCGTGGATGCTGGTGCAGAATGCGGCGGGGGGACCGGACCACGGACGCGAGTGGGGGAAGCATGTCGCGTTGGAAAGGGCTGTCCGAAGAACTCGACCCGCGAGTACGGCACTTGGTCGTGTGCTTACGCCGGGTCAAGGACCACAGCGGGCTGAGCATGCGTCAGCTCGCGGCGAAGACGGGGTACAGCGCGTCGTCGTGGGAGCGGTATCTGAGCGGCAGATCGCTGCCGCCCCGGGAGGCCGTCGAGGCGCTCGCCTCGGTCACCGGCGAGGACCCGGTCCGCCTGCTGGCGCTGCGGGACGTCGCGGCGGCGGCGCGGACGGGAGGGCGTACGGCCACGGCGCCCGGGGAATCGGCACCGGCGGCACCGGAGACGACGACCGGGGAAGCCGGGCCGGGGACGACCACCACGGCGTCCACGGAGACGGCGCCCGAGACGGCACCGCGCACGACGACGGGACCGGCGACGGTGGCGACGGAGGGGCCCGGACGTCGTGGTTCCGTCCGGATCGCGGTCGCCGCCGGTGTCGTGGCGCTCGTCCTGGCGGTCTCCTCGGCGGTGGTCCTGGTCGCCCGGCTCGCCGAGGACGGCGAGGAGCGGGCGCAGCCACCGCCGGTGTCGCCGACCGCACCGGCCGGGGCCGCGTCCGTGTCGTCGGCCCCCTCCTACACCTGCCGTGTCGAGCGGATCGCCGGGCGCTGGTACGCGGGGCTCAGCCGTACCCGGGACGCGATCCTGCTGAACGGCCACGCCGGGACGCAGGTCGCCGAGGCGCAGTGCCTGCTGCGCAGGGCGGGTTACTCACCGGGCGACATCGACGGCATCTACGGCCCGCTGACCGAACGGGCCGTCAAGCGGCTGCAGAAACGCGCCGGCCTGGTCGTGGACGGCATCGTCGGCCCGCACACCTGGGGGGCCTTGCGGGGATGACGCCGTCACCGGAGCGCGCGGAGCTGACCGCCGCCCTGCGGGACCTGAGGCAGCGCACCGGTCTGAGCCTGACGGGCCTGGAGGAACGCACCCCGTTCAGCAGGTCCTCCTGGGGCCGCTACCTCAAGGGCGAGACGCTGCCGCCCCGCGAGGCCGTGCGGGAACTGTGCCGGCTGGCGGGCGAGCCGGACCGACGCTGCCTGGCGCTGTGGGAGATCGCGGAGGCGGCGAGCAGCGGACGCGCCGCCCACGCCCCGCCGGACGAGCCGGCACGGGAACGTGACGAGCCGGCAGGGGAACGTGTCACCCCGCCGGCCACGCCGCCACCCGACGGGGTGAACCGGATCCGGCCGTGGCGCATCGCGGTGATGGTCGTGGCCGCCCTGGCCGTGCTGGCCGGGGCCGTGGCGGCGGCCGCCCTGCTGTCGCCGGACCGGTCCGCCGAGACCGCCCGCACGCCCCCGGACTCCCGGACCGCCCTGCCGCCGCCCCGCTGCCGGGACGCCTCCTGCGAGGGCAAGGACCCGATGAACATGCTCTGCGGCACCGGCCCGGACACCCTCGGCTCGTACCGCACGGCCGCCGGAGCCCGTCTGGAGCTGCGCCACAGCCGGCGGTGCGGGGCGAGCTGGGCCCGCATGTGGGCCACCGAGGTGGGCGACCGCATCGAGATGACCGCGACCGGCCCGGTCCGCTCCGCCGAAGTGACGGACGCCCTGGACGCGCGGGTCTACCTCTACACCCCCATGACGGCGACGGCGCCGGGCACGGTCGTACGGGCCTGCTTCCACCCCGCGGCAGGGGCGGAACGGGAGTGTTTCGAGGCCACCGTGCGCTGAGGGGAGCTGAAGAGGAGAGCCGGGGGAGCCGAGGGGAGGGGGAACGGCCGGTCCTAGCCGCGCAGCCCCGCCCCCAGCCTGCGCAGCCCCTCCGCGATCTCCTCCGGCGTCTGCGTCACGAAGCACAGCCGCAGCGTGGCGCGGTCCGGGTCGGCGGCGTAGAAGGGGGCGCCGGGGACGTAGGCCACGTCCTGGCGGACCACCTGCGGGAGCAGTGCCGTGGTGTCGTACGCCTCCGGCAGACGGGCCCAGAGGAACATGCCGCCCTCGGGCCGGTTCCAGGTCGAGCCGTCCGGCAGCGCGGCGGCGAGCCCGGCGAGCATGGCGTCGCGCCGTTCGCCGTACACGCCCGCGACGCGCCGGACGTGGGCGTCCAGGTCGTTGTCCGCCAGGTAGCGGGCGGCGGCGAGCTGGTTGACGGTCGGGGTGTGCAGGTCGGCGGCCTGCTTGGCGACGGCGCAGGCGCGGCGCAGCGCGGCGGGCGCGCGCAGCCAGCCCAGCCGCAGCCCGGGTGCCATGACCTTGGAGAAGCTGCCCAGCAGCACCGTGCGGTCCTCCGCCCCCGGGTGGGCGGCGATCCACGGCACCCGTTCGCCCTCGTAGCGCAGCTCCCCGTAGGGGTCGTCCTCGACGATCCACAGCCCGCGCCGGGCGGCGACCTCGGCCACGGCGGCACGGCGTGCGGCGGGCAGGGTGCGGCCGGTCGGGTTCTGGAAGGTGGGCACGGTGTAGAGCAGCTTGGGCCGCTCCCGGATCACCAGTTCCTCCAGCGCCTCGGGGTCGAGCCCGTGCTCGTCCCCGGGCACGGCCACCACCCGTGCCCCGGCGAGGCCGAAGGCCTGGAGTGCCGCCAGGTAGCAGGGACTTTCGACCAGGACCGTGTCGCCGGGTTCGAGCAGCGCGGTGGCGAGGAGGGAGAGCGCCTGCTGGGAGCCGGTGGTGACGAGCAGGTCGTCGGGGCCGGTGGGCAGTCCGCGCGCGGCGGTGCGTTCGGCGAGCGCGGCCCGTAGCGCCGGTTCGCCCTCGGTCGTGGAGTACTGCAACGCCCGCGCGGGCGTCTCGGCGAGCACCGCCCGGTACGCCGCCGCGATGCCGCCGGCGTCGAACAGCTCCGGCGCCGGCAGTCCGCCCGCGAAGTTGATCACCTCGGGGCGGGCGGTGACGGCCAGGATGTCGCGCACGGGCGAGCCGCCGACACTGCGCGCTCGCGCGGCGAGCGGCGGCGTGGGGGCGGCGAGGGCGGTGGGGGGAGCGGGCTCGGTGACGGTCATGACACGGCTCCTTCGGCAACGATGACGACGCGTGCCCGCAGCCTAGGCAAACTGCGTGCCCTCTACATGTGACTTTCCGCGATCCGGACACCGGACGGCGCGTCCGGCTCAGGTGCCCTCGAAGTGGTCCCAGGAACTGCCGCCGAGCATGTAGCCGTAGTAGTCGGTCCCCGAGGCGCTGGTGCGGAACGGCTTGCCGTGGTCGTCGATGCGGATCGTGCCCTTCCGGGACCCGCTGGACCAGTCGAGCTCCAGGTACCAGCGGACGTCGTGCCCGCCGGTGTGCGCGGTGACGTAGAAGACCTCCGGGTCGGACTCGTTCACCGAGTAGGGGAAGTCCCGTTGTCCGTTGACCGGTTCGGCCAAGGGGTTGCCGAGGTCGAGCGACACGTCGAACGCCTTGGTGTTCACCTGGCCGCCGCAGCCGACGCCCATCGCGTACTTGTTCCAGGTGAGCGGTGCCCCCTTGCCCACCACGCGCACGTGCAGGTCCCGGAGGACGACGGTCTCCTCGCCCGTGCCCTGCAGGGTGAGCGCGACCGTCTGCCGGTCGGCGGAGACGGCGTCGAGCCCGGCGGCCCAGCCGACCGCGTCCTGCTGCGGGGGCGGCTCCGGCACGTTCTGCGGGCTGCGGTCGACCAGGAAGCTGTGGTCGCAGGGGGATTCCCAGTAGTACGGCGTGGTCTGGACGGTGACCGGCACGACCCCCTGTCCCGTGGTGTCCCGGTCGGCGGAACCGCCGCCCTTCCCGTCCCGGGCGGCCCCGGGACCGCCCGGCGTCGCCCCGCTCTTCCCGGGACCGGAGGCGGAGGCGGACGGCGAGGCCGACGCGCTCGCGCTCGGGGAGGCCGACCGCGCGGTCCCCGACGGCGACGCGGACGCCGAGACGGAGGCGGCGTCCCCGGCGGCTCCGGCGGCCTCGGGGGAGCCGTCCCGGCCGGCGTCCCCGTCCGGAAGCAGGGTCGCGCCGAGCACGACGGCGGTGACGAGGGTGATGGCCGTCCCGGCGTACAGCGCGGCCCGCCGCGACGGCCGGCGCCCGCCCGCCGGCGCACCGCCGCGGACCTCACCGACCACGGTGACGACCTGGTCCTCGGCGGACCCTCCGGAGCCGGGGGCCGCGTCGCCGGGCGGCTCGGTCCCGACAGCCGACGCCTCATGCGCGGGGACGGAGGACTCGGCCCCGGCCCCGGGAAACTCGCCCGCGGCACCGGAGGACTCGGTCCCGGCACCGGAAGACCCACCCGCAGAGCCGGGGGACTTCACCCCGGCACCGGCAGACCCACCCGCCGAGTCGGAGGGACCGGCCTCGGCGCCGGACGGCTCACCTGCGGCGCCGGGGGACTTGGTCCCGGCGCCGAGGGGTTCGCGCCCGGCTTCCGGGGATCCGTCCGCGGCCGTCGGGGACGGGCGTTCGGGCTCCGGGGAGGTGCTCTCGTCCGCCGGAGCCACCGACCGGTCCTCCCCCTTCCCCTCCCCCTTCGCCCTGTTGTCCTCCTTCACGCCCCGCAGGGCGTCCGCGCGGATCCAGCGGCGGTGGAGTTCCAGTAACTCCTCGGGGGTCGCCCGGCACAACCGGGCCAGGCGTTCGGCCGGTGCGAACTCCACCGGGACGACCTCTCCGCTGACGTACCGGTGGAGCGTCGACGCACTCATGTGCAACCGCTTGCCCAAGGCCCCGTAGCTGAGGCCGGAACGCTCCTTCAGCTCCCTCAACAGCCCCGCGAAATCGTCCCCCACCATCGTTCCTCCCACTCCCCGCATCCCCGTGCCGCGTCCCAGCGGGACGACGTTCCCCCAGCTCAGAGCCGTTTTCGGCATTCCATTGTCCCGCATACCCCGGCATCGCTGGCGACCGGGACGGAGCGTGTCGCACGCTGTGGTCATCCAAGCAGCCGCTCCCGCCGACCGGTTGAGCGGCCGTCACTCTCCAGCCACTTCCGAAGGAGCTCCACCATGTCCGCACGCACCGCCCGCACCCGCCTGTTCGCCGTGTCCACCGTCGCGCTGGCCGCGCTGGCACTGACGGCCTGCGAGGGCGGGTCGGACACGGGCGCCGACAGCCCGGCCTCGTCCACGACCGCCACCGCCACCGCCACCGCCGAGGCGAAGCCGTCCACCGGAGACTCCGCCGGCACGGCCGGCGGCACCGGCACGGACGGCACGGGCGCCCAGGGCGACAAGGGCAGCTCGTCCGGCTCCTCGGGCACCGGCACCGGGAAGGGCACCCCCGCCGGCACCGGTGGCAGCAAGGAGAACGGCACCGGCACCGGAACCGGCAAGCAGGAGGACGGCATCCCCGGCGAGTGCTCCGCGTCCGACGTGAGGATCACCGCCGCGAAGGTGAAGCGCCCGCTCAACCACCTGCTGCTGACGGCCACCAACACCGGCTCGAAGACGTGCTACCTGCCCCCCTACCCGCAGGCGAGGTTCGGCGAGGCCCAGTCCGTGCCGCCGGTCTTCGAGGAGACCCACCCGCAGGCGCCGACGACCCTGAAGCCCGGCAAGTCCGGTTACGCGGGCGTGCTGCTGTCGGCCGGCGACGGCAGCGCCGAGAACGGTCACACGGTGAACACCCTCACGGTTCCGTTCGACGACGGCTCGATCGCCACGGTGAGCCTGCCCTCCGACGGCGTCCACGTCGACGACGCCCTGAAGGTCACCTACTGGCAGACCAGCGTGGACCACGCCCTCTTCTACTGAGGGCTCCGCCGAAGCCCCGTACGCCCGTCCCGGCCGGTCGCACCCCCGCCGGCCGGCTCCGGGCCGCAGGCCTGCGGCCCGGAGCCGGCGCGGGGTGCGGCCTCACCCGTACGACGCCGCCGCGTCGAGCAGCCGTGTCCGTTCCCCGGCCGTGAGGGCCCGCCCCCGTGCGAACGCCGCCGCGAAGCCGGGCTCGCCCAGGGCCTCACGGGCGCGCCCGGCCGCACGGTCCACGTCGGCGCGTTCGGCCGGGGGCAGGGGTGCGCCGACGGAGTCCCGGACGGCGGCCGCCGTACCGAGCAGGGACGCGGCCTCCTCGGGCCGGCCGGCCGCCGCCCGCGCGCCGGCCAGCCCCTCCAGGGCGAGCGCCACCGCCCGCGGGTCCCCGCTGCGACGCGCCGCGGCGAGCCCGTCCCGGTGCAGTTCCTCCGCACGCCGCGCGTCGCCGCGCTGCTCGGCGGCGTAGCCGAGCTGCGCGAGGACCAGCGCGGCGCCCGTGTCCACACCGAAGCGCCGGTTCCACTCGAGCCAGGGCCGCAGCAGCGCCTCGGCGGCGTCGAGGTCGCCCCGGCGGCGGGCACCGAGGGCCAGACCGTTCTCGGCGAACTGCTCCGCGGTGCGGTGCGACTGCTCCACGGCGAGCCGCCGGGCCCGCTCGTGCAACTCCGCGGCACGGGCGTCGTCACCGGTCAGCAGCGCGATGCGGCCGAGCCTGGCCAGCCGGAAGGAGACGTGCGACCACAGCTGGAGCTCCTCGGCGCCGCGTACGCCGTCCTGGTGGAGCCGGGCCGCGGCCGCGTAGTCGCCGGTGACCTCGGCGACGACGCCCAGCTGCTCCGACGCCTGCAACTGGCCCCACCGGTCACCGACTTCGGCGAAGATCGCGGCACTCGCCGCGGCGTTGCGCCGGACCGCCGCGAGGTCGCCCTCGTAGAGCGCCTGGGTGGCGAGCGTGCTGAGCGCGGCGGCTTCGCCCCAGCGGTCGCCGGCCTCGCGGAACTCGGCGGTCAGTGCGTCGAAGGAACCGCCGTCCTCCGTCGGCTCGCCGAAGCCGCAGCGCGCGAAGGCGAGCAGCCACCTGCCCCAGGCGTCCGCGCCCTCGAAGGACTCGTCCGCGGTCGGGTCGTCCCCGGTGAAGAGGGCGAACACGGCTCGTCTGACGCGGGCGGAGGCGAGGGCGGGGCCGGTGTGGGCCGCCGCCGTGCCCGGTGCGCGGTCCGCTGCGAGGGCACCCCCCGGGTCCGCGCACTCCACCGCGTGCCGCAGCGACCTGACCGCCTCGCCGAAACGCCCGCGCAGGTACCAGTACCAGGTCAGCGCGTTGACCAGCCGCAGCCCGGCACCGCCGTCCCCGGCCGTCACGGCGCGGTCGAGGGCCGCGCGCAGGTTCAGCGTCTCGGCGTCCAGGCGGTGCAGCCAGTGGCGCTGGTCGCGCCCGTGCAGCAGGGGCGCCGCCCGCTCGGCGAGACCGGTGTAGTGGAGGACGTGCCGTCGCAGGGTGTCCTTGGTCTCGCCCGCCTCGTCGAGCCGTTCCAGACCGTAGGCGGCCACCGATTCGAGCAGCCGGTAGCGGGGACCGTCGAGGTCACCGGAGCCACCGGAGCCGTCGGCGCCGTACGCCGGAACGATCAGGGACCGGTCGACGAGCCGGGTGACGACGTCGAGCACGTCCTCGGCCCGTACGTCCGCGTCGCCACCGGCATTCCCCACGTCCCCCGCGTCGCGTACGGCGCACACCGCCTCCGCGGACTCCGCGGTGAACCCTCCGGCGAACACGGCGAGCCGCCGCAGCACCGTCCGCTCCGGCGGGGACAGCAGCTCCCAGCTCCAGTCGATCATCGCGCGCAGGGTGCGCTGCCGTGCCGGGGCGTCCCGGCGGACCTGGTGGAGCAGCCGGAAACGGTCGTGCAGGCGGGCGGCCAGCGCGTGCACGCCGAGCGCGCGGACCCGGGTCGCGGCCAGTTCGAGGGCGAGGGGGATGCCGTCGAGACGCCGGCAGATGAGGGCGACGGCCTCGGCGTTCCCGGGCTCGAGCGCGAAGCCGGGCGCCGTGGCCGCGGCCCGCGCCGCGAACAGCTCCACGGCCTCGGCCTCCGCCAGCGGCGCGACGTCGTCCAGGACCTCGCCGGGGACGGCCAGCGGTTCCTGGCTGGTGGCGAGGACGCGCAGGCCGGGCGCGCCGCGCAGGAGCCGGCCGACGAGCGCGGCGACGGGCCCGACGACGTGTTCGCAGTTGTCGAGGACGAGGAGCAGCCGACGCGTCCTGAGCGCTTCGGCCAGCCGGTCCGGCACGGGGTCGCCGCCCGCGTCGCCGCCGGGCATCCCCGGTGCGGCGTCGTCGCGCACGTCGAGCACGGCCGCGACGGTCTCGGCCACCTCGCCCCTGGCGCCGGCGAGTTCGACGAGCCAGACCCCGTCGGCGTACGCGTCGCCGTCCGCCAGGCGGGCCGCCGCCTCCAGCGCCAGCCGGGTCTTGCCGACGCCACCGGGTCCGGTGAGCGTGACCAGCCGGTGCGCGCCGACGAGTTCGCACACCCGGTCGACCGCGTTCCGCCGGCCCACCAGTGAACTCACCGGCGCGGGCAGGTTCGTGCGCGGCCGGGCGGTGGTGGCGGGCGCGGAGCCGGGTCCGAGTCCCGGGTCCTGCCGGAGCATCGCCCGGTGGAGTGCGGCGAGTTCGGGAGCGGGGTCGATGCCCAGCTCCTCGGCGAGCCGCAGCCGCAGGACCTGGTAGGCCTCCAGCGCCTCGCTCTGCCGTCCGGCCCGGTAGAGCGCCCGCAGGTGGACGCCGCGCAGCCGCTGCCGCAGCGGGTGCTCCGCGACCAGCGGACCCAGCTCGTCGGCCAGCGCCTGGTGTTCGCCCAGTTCCAGCCGGAGTTCGGCGAGGTCCTCCTGTGCGGTGAGCCGCTGTTCCTCCAGCCCGGCGACGGCGGCCTGGACGAAGGCGGCGTCCCGGAAGTCGGCGAACGCCGCGCCCCGCCACAGTCCCAGCGCCTCCGACAGCGACGACGCCTTCGTCCGGGGATCGCTCTCCCGCCGCGCCCGGGCCGTCAGCCGTGCGAACCGCCCGGAGTCCACCGCGTCCTCCGGCACCCGCAGCACGTAGCCCGCCGGGCCGTACCCCACCAGCGCGCGGCCGCCCTCCTCGGCCCGTTCGAGCGCACGGCGCAGCTGGGACACCTTGGTCTGCAGGCTGTTGGAGGGATTCCCCGGTGCGTCCTCGCCCCACAGGTCGTCGACCAGCCGGTCCACCGGCACCGGACGCCCGTGGTGCACCAGCAGGTCGGCGAGCAGTGCCCGCACCTTGGGTTCGGCGACGGGGACGAGTGCCCCGCCCTCGGTCCGCACCCGCAACGGTCCCAACACGTCGAAACGCATGCCTCACGCTAACGCGTGCCGTCGGCCGCGCGTGCGCGCTCCGTGAGCGGTCCGTCAGCGGTCCGTGCGCGCCCCCTTGCACGCTGCTCCCATGACGACGACTTCCCGTGGGACGACCACGACCGAGACGACCACGATCACCTCCCGCGAGATCCGCCTCGCCGCCCGCCCCGTGGGCGAACCGACGCCGGGGAACTTCGCATTGGCCACCACCGGGGTCCCCGAGCCCGGCGAGGGCGAGATCCTGGTCCGCAACACCTGGATGTCCGTGGACCCGTACATGCGCGGCCGGATGGACGAAGGACACTCGTACATCCCGCCCTTCGAGCTCGGCGCGCCCCTGGAGGGCGCCGCGATCGGCGAGGTGATCGCCTCCCGTGCCGCGTCGGTGCCGGTCGGCGCGACGGTCTCGCACTTCCTGGGCTGGCGCGAGTACGCGGTGCTGGACGCCGGGGCGGCGACGGTGGTCGACACCTCCCTCGCCCCGCCGGAGGCGTACCTCGGCCCGCTCGGCACCACGGGCCTGAGCGCCTACGTCGCCCTGACCCGCACCGCCCCCGTCCGCCCCGGCGACGTCGTGTTCGTCTCCGCCGCGGCCGGCGCGGTCGGCAGCGTCGCCGGGCAACTGGCCCGGAAGCTGGGCGCGTCCCGGGTGATCGGCTCGGCGGGCGGCCCGCTCAAGACCGGGAAGCTCATCGACGCCTTCGGTTTCGACGCGGCCGTCGACCACCGCCGGGGCCGCCTGGCCGAACAGCTCGACCGGGCCGCCCCCGACGGCATCGACGTCTACCTGGACTCGGTGGCCGGCGACCACCTCGAGGCGGCCATCGGCGCGATGCGCGCGGACGGCAGGATCGCGCTGGTCGGCGCGATCAGCACGTACAACGCCACGGAACCGGTCCCCGGCCCCGTCAACCTCTTCGACGCGGCCGCCAAGGAGGTCACGCTCCGCGGGATGGTGATCAGCCGCCACCTGGACCTGTTCCCCGAGTGGATCGCCAAGGCCGCGCCCTGGCTCGCCGACGGCACCCTGCGCACCGAGACGACCGTCGTCGAGGGCATCGAACGGGCACCCGACGCGTTCCTGGGCGTGATGCGCGGCGCCAACACGGGCAAGATGCTGGTCAGGCTCGGTGAGACCCGATGACCACCACGTCCCGGCCCGAGCCCTCCGGGGCCGGGCACGCCCGCGCGGGGCCCCGGCCGGGACGGGCCGGGGCCCCGCGGCGCGAGGTCAGCGCAGGAGGCGGGCCACTTCGGTGGCCCAGTAGGTGAGGATGTTCCGCGCCCCGGCCCGCTTGATGCCGGTCAGCGTCTCCAGGATCGCCCGCTCCCGGTCGATCCAGCCCTTCTCGGCGGCGGCCTCGACCATCGCGTACTCACCGGAGATCTGGTACGCCGCCACCGGCACGTCCACCGCGTCCGCGACCCGCGCCAGGATGTCCAGGTACGGGCCCGCCGGCTTCACCATCACCATGTCGGCGCCCTCCTCCAGGTCGAGCGCCAGCTCGCGCATCGACTCGCGGACGTTCGCCGGGTCCTGCTGGTACGTCTTGCGGTCGCCCTGCAGCGACGAGGCGACGGCCTCCCGGAACGGCCCGTAGAAGGCGGAGGCGTACTTGGCGGTGTAGGCGAGGATCGCCACGTCCTCCCGCCCGATCTGGTCGAGGGCGTCGCGGACGACGCCGATCTGCCCGTCCATCATCCCGCTGGGGCCCACCACATGGGCGCCCGCGTCGGCCTGCACCTGCGCCATCTCGGCGTACCGCTCGAGCGTGGCGTCGTTGTCGACCCGCCCCTGCTCGTCCAGCACCCCGCAGTGCCCGTGATCCGTCGTCTCGTCGAGGCACAGGTCGGACATGACGAGCAGTTCGTCCCCGACCTCGGCCCGCACGTCCCGGAGGGCGACCTGGAGGATCCCGTCCGGGTCGGTCCCCGGCGTCCCGAGGGCGTCCTTCTTCGACTCCTCCGGCACGCCGAACAGCATGATCCCGGAGATCCCGGCCGCCACGGCCTCCGCCGCCGCCTTCTTCAGGCTGTCGCGCGTGTGCTGCACGACGCCCGGCATCGCCGCGATCGGCACCGGTTCGCTCACGCCCTCCCGCACGAAGGCCGGAAGGATGAGGTCGGCGGGGTGCAGCCGGGTCTCGGCGACCATCCGACGCATGGCGGGGATGGTCCGCAGACGCCGCGGTCGCGTGCCGGGAAAGGATCCGTACGTCGTCATACCACCTACGCTACGCCCGCCCCACCCGTGCCTTTGCCGACGCGGAGTCGGCGGACCGCGCCCGCGTGCGCGCCTCCGGCCGGGGGACCATGCTGGTGGGAAGGGGCCCGCACGACCGGCCCCGCCCGAGGACGGACCCCGACGACCGCTCGCCTCCCGCCGCATCACGACGCCCGACCAGCAGTCCGCCGCCGTCCCTCCGTATGCGCGCCACGGAGGACGCAATGACCGCCACGCACCACACCCCCGACCTCTTCGCCCTCTCCGAGATCCGCGGCCCGGTACTGCGTCCCGGCGACGACGGCTACGCCGAGGAGGTCACCGGCTTCAACCTGGCCGCCCTGCGCACCCCCGACGTGGTCGTGGGGGCGGCCGGCGCCGACGACGTCGTGACCGCGCTGCGCTGGGCGTCGGCCACCGGTACGCCGGTCGCCGTCCAGGCCACCGGCCACGGAGCCAACTTCCCCATCGACCACGGGCTGCTGATCAGCACCGCCCGCATGACCGACGTACGGGTCGACCCGGAGCGGCGCACCGCGACCGTCGCGGCGGGCGCGAAGTGGCGGGACGTCCTGGCCGCGTCCGCACCGCACGGGCTGGCCCCGCTCAACGGCACGTCCACGGACGCGGGCGCGGTCGGCTACACCGTCGGGGGCGGCCTGCCGGTGCTCGGCCGGACCTACGGCTACGCCGCCGACCTGGTCCGCTCCTTCCGGGTCGTCACACCGGGGGAGGGCACTCTGTGCGAGACGGACCCGGCCCACGAGCCCGAGCTCTTCTGGGCGCTGCGCGGCGGCAAGGGCAACGTGGGCGTGGTGACGTCACTGGTCACCGAGCTGCTGCCGCTGCGCACGGTGTTCGGCGGCGGGCTCTACTGTCCCGGCGAGCACGCCGAGGCCCTCCTGAAGGCCTGGGCCGAGTGGACGCGGACGGTGCCGGAGGAGATGTGCAGCGCGTTCGGCATCCTGCGGCTGCCGCCCATCCCGCAGCTCCCCGAGCCGCTGCGCGGCGGCTTCTGGGCCCGGGTCGCGATCACGTGGACCGGCGACCCGGCCGAGGGCGAGCGGCTGCTGGCCCCGATCCGCGCCGCCGCGCCGGTGACGGTCGACCTGGTGGAGGAGATGCCGTACACGGCCATGGACCGCATCTACATGGAGCCGCAGGACCCGCTCCCCGTCCGGGAGTCGTGTCTTCTGCTGCGCGAGCTGACGCCGGACGCGATCCGCGCCTTCCTGGACGAGGTCGGCCCCGGTGTTCCCGACTGTCCGCTGCTGGCCGTCCAGCTCCGCCACATGGGCGGCGCCCTGTCCCGCCCCGCGAGGACGCAGGACGCGATCTGCGCCCGCGACGCGCACCACCTCCTGGAAACCGTGGCGGTCCTGGCCGCCCCGCCGGCCGCCGAGGCGGTCGAACGCGCCACGGCCTCCCTGCACACCGCGATGGCCCCGTACGGCACGGGCCGCACGATGGTCAACATCCACGGCACCCCGGGCGACGCGACCGACCGCGCCCGCGCCTGGACCCCGGAGGTCCACGACCGCCTGCGCCGCGCCAAGCGGACCTACGACCCCCTCAACCTCCTCCGCTTCGGCCACACGGTGTGACGCCCTGACGGGACCGGGCACCACGCGGAGGGGCATGTCACCGGCTTCGGTGCCCCGTCACCCGGGACGTCCGCCTCCGGAGTCCGCTGTCAGTGCCGGAGGTTACGGTGCGCGGGTGAACCGGACGACCGATGACGACCGCACCCTTCCCCCCGCCCTCGCCGACCTGGCCCGCACGGAGATCGACTACGCCGACGGCGAGGGGATCGACTTCGAGCCCTACGACGCCTTCGACTCGGCCGAGGAGACCACCGACTGGCTGCGCCAGTGGACGGGGAACCCCGAACTCGACGGCGACGCCTACCGGGTGTTCGGGCAGAACGGCGCCGGCGGTCTCGCGGCCGTCTGGTACGGGCGGCCGGGCCGGCCCCTCGCCGAGCAGCCCGTGGTCTTCATGGGCTCGGAGGGCGAGTGCGGCGTGGTGGCCGGGAACCTCTCCGACTTCCTGTGGATGCTGGCCGACGGGTGCGGCCCCCTGGAGGCCG
The DNA here is from genome assembly GCF_031181555.1 of Streptomyces sp. GTDB lineage: Bacteria > Actinomycetota > Actinomycetes > Streptomycetales > Streptomycetaceae > Streptomyces > Streptomyces fimbriatus. Next base: position 14,665 of record NZ_JAPSKQ010000082.1, read on the forward strand.
TGCTGTACGAGGACCGCGAGCCGCGCCCCGACGCGGCCCTCACCGCACTCGCCGAACGCCACGCCACCACCCCCCGGCGGCCGGCCCGCGCCGTCATCGCCGAGGCCCGCGCCGAGTTCCCGACCTTCACCGAGGACATCGACGCACTCTGCCGCTGAGGTCACCGGAAGCGGCCGAGCTCCAGCTCGGCCCACACGGTCTTGCACGGGAACGGCCCCGACGACACACCCCAGTCGTCGGCCGACTCCTCGACCAGCAGCAGGCCGTAGCCCGACTCGGCGGGCTCCGGCGGGGCGCTCCGGCGCACGGGGGCGCTCTCGCCCCTGGGGTCGGTCACCTCGATGCGCAGCACCCCGTGCGCGGTGACGGTGAGGGTGAGCCGGAAACTCCGGCCGGGGACGCGGCCGTGCACGGCGGCGTTCGCGGCGAGTTCGGCGACGATCAGCCGGGCCGGGTCCAACGGCAGTTCCCAGGAGCGCAGTCGCTCGGCGACGATCAGCCGGGCGAGACGGGCGCCCCGAGGGGTGGCGGAGAGCGACACGGTGAACTGGTGGAACGGGGTGCTCGGTGCGGTGATTTCCTGATTCACGTCACTCAGGGTGTTCACGCGTGCGTAGCTTGTGAAGACGGGCGGCCCGTGCGACCGGCGGCTGTCCGTGAGGTGTCCGGGTTTCGTCCGGGCTGCCCGGGGTGACCGGGCGCGGGCGGCCGGAGTTGGTCCGGGGAAGGGCGCGCGGCGGGAGGGCGACGGGCATGAGCGGGTGGGAAGCGGGGCTGGACGACGAAGAGGCCGGGGCCGTGATGCGGACGGTCGTACGGCAGTTGAAGCTGTGGCGCGAGGCGGCCGGCCTCACCCAGGCGGAGTTCGGGGCGGCGATCGGGTACGGGGAGGAACTGGTCTCCTCGGTGGAACGGGGGCGGCGGATTCCCCGGCCGGAGTACCTGGACGCGGCGGACGAGGTGTTGGGGGCGGGCGGGAAGATCGCTGCGATGAAGGGGGACGTGGCGGAAGCCCGGTACCCGAAGAAGGTACGGGACGTGAAGCGACTGGAGGCGGAAGCCGTCGAGATCTGCTCCTACAACAACTCCGTCATCGACGGGCTGCTGCAGACCGAGGCATACGCGCGGGCCGTGTTCGGCTCCCGGCGACCACAGTTCACGGAAGAGGAGTTGGAGCAGCGGGTAGCCGCTCGCCTGGATCGTCAGGAGATCTTCTGCGCCCCGACCACTCGCCCGCTCCTCAGCTTTGTGCTGTGTGAAGCAACGCTGCGCCGCTTGATCGGGGGCAAGATGGTGATGCGCAACCAGCTCGAACGGCTGTCGGAAGTGGCCCGGTTGCGGAACGTCGATCTACAGGTGTTGCCTCTGAGCCGGGAGGAGAACTCGGGTCTCGGCGGCCCCTTCCGACTGCTCAAGCTCAAGGACGGGACGGCTGTGGGTCTGAACGAAGTCCAGCTCACCAACCGCGTGATCACCGACCCGAAAGAGACCACGGTCCTCGACATGCGCTATGGGATCATCCGGGCGCAGGCTCTCACACCACGAGAGTCGCTGGCCTTCATCGAGAAAGTGCTGGGAGAGTCATGACCCTCAAGCCCTCTGACGGAGCCGACGGCAAGCTGGAGTGGATAAAGAGCAGCTACAGCTCGGACGACGGTCCGTCCTGCGTCGAGGTCGCCACCGCTCCGGCAACCATCCACGTCCGCGACTCCAAGAACCCGAACGGTCCCCGCCTCGCCCTCACCCCCACCACCTGGGCGGCCTTCCTGCCGTACGCCTCCGGGCACTGACGGAGCGAACACGCGCCCCTCGGCCGCCCGCCCCCGAACCACGACGCGCAGCGGCGGGGCGCGCCGTCACGGCACGCCCCGCCACCACCTCACGCGTACGGCCTCACACCGCCGGACGGCTCACGTCGTCGACCGGCGCCTGCGCGCCCCCGGCCGCCGCTCGCTCGGCCGGGTCACCGGGTCGCCCGCCTCCAGCGCGGCGGCGCGGCGCCGCGCGCCGAAGTCGGCCAGGGCCTCCGCCAGCTTGTGGACGGACGGCTCCGGGGCCATGACGTCGACCCGCAGACCGTGCTCCTCGGCCGTCTTGGCCGTGGCCGGGCCGATGCAGGCGATGACCGTCACGTTGTGCGGCTTGCCCGCGATGCCCACCAGGTTCCGGACCGTCGACGACGACGTGAACAGCACCGCGTCGAAGCCGCCGCCCTTGATCGCCTCGCGGGTCTCCGCCGGCGGCGGCGAGGCGCGCACGGTCCGGTACGCCGTGACGTCGTCGACCTCCCAGCCCAGCTCGATGAGACCGGCGACCAGCGTCTCCGTGGCGATGTCCGCCCGCGGCAGGAAGACCCTGTCGATCGGGTCGAAGACCGGGTCGTACGGCGGCCAGTCCTCCAGCAGGCCCGCCGCCGACTGCTCACCGCTCGGCACCAGGTCCGGCTTCACGCCGAAGGCGATCAGCGCGTTCGCCGTCTGCTCCCCGACCGCGGCGACCTTGATGCCGGCGAACGCCCGCGCGTCGAGCCCGTACTCCTCGAACTTCTCCCGCACCGCCCTGACCGCGTTGACCGAGGTGAACGCGATCCACTCGTAGCGGCCCGTCACCAGACCCTTGACCGCCCGCTCCATCTGCTGGGGCGTGCGCGGCGGCTCGACGGCGATGGTCGGCACCTCGTGCGGCACGGCCCCGTACGACCGCAGCTGGTCGGAGAGCGACGCCGCCTGCTCCTTGGTGCGCGGGACGAGGACCTTCCAGCCGAACAGCGGCTTGGACTCGAACCACGCCAGCCGGTCGCGCTGGGCGGCGGCGGAACGCTCACCGACCACGGCTATCACCGGCCGGCCGCCGTCCGGGGACGGCAGCGCCTTCGCCTGCTTCAGCGTCTGCGCGATCGTGCCGAGCGTCGCCGTCCAGGTGCGCTGCCGGGTCGTCGTGCCGGCGACGGTCACCGTCATCGGGGTGTCGGGCTTGCGTCCGGCGGACACCAGTTCGCCCGCCGCGGCGGCGACCGAGTCGAGCGTGGTGGAGACGACCACCGTGCCGTCCGACGCCCCGACCTCCGTCCAGCACCGGTCGGAGGCCGTGCGGGCGTCCACGAACCGCACGTCCGCGCCGTCGGCGTCCCGCAGCGGCACACCGGCGTACGCGGGCACGCCGACCGCCGTCGCGATGCCGGGGACGACCTCGAAGGGCACCCCGGCCGCGGCGCACGCCAGCATCTCCTCGGCGGCGTACACGTCGAGCCCGGGGTCACCGGTCACCGCACGCACGACCCGCCTGCCGCCCCGCGCGGCCTCCATGACAAGATGTGCGGCATCCCTCACCGCGGGGACAGCGACGGTTGTTGACGCGCCATCGATGACCGTCAACTGGGGCGTGCCCGTGCCCGGAACGGATGACGCGGAGGAAACCGACGCGTCCGTGTCCGTGTGCACCTCGGCGACGCCCTGCCTGGCGTGCGGACGGACGACGTCGAGCACCTCGTGCTCGGCGACGAGGACGTCCGCGTTGGCCAGTGCTTCCACGGCGCGCAGGGTCAGCAGTCCCGGATCCCCGGGTCCGGCACCGAGGAAGGTGACGTGCCCGTGTTCCGGAGGGGCGGGAAGGGTGGTGGGGCTCAAAGTGCTCGCTCCCCCATCAGACCGGCCGCGCCCTGTGCCAGCATCTCGGCGGCGAGTTCGCGCCCGAGCGCCATCGCCGCCTCGTGCGTCCCGGGCACGGGACCGGTGGTGGACAGCTGCACCAGCGTGGAGCCGTCGGTCGTGCCGACGACGCCGCGCAGGCGCATTTCCTTGACAGTCTGCCTGTCGGCCTGGGGGTCCCCCCGCTCGAGCGGAGCCGAGAGTGGGGGAAGGTCGGCCAACGCGCCCACGGGGGCGCTGCAGCCGGCCTCCAGGGCGGCGAGCAGGGAACGCTCGGCCGTCACGGCGGCCCGCGTGAACGGGTCGTCGAGCTCGGCGAGCGCGGCGATCAGGTCCGCGTCGTCCGCGGCGCATTCGACCGCCAGGGCCCCCTGGCCGGGGGCGGGCAGAACCGTGTCGACCGACAGGAAGTCGGTCACCTCGTCGCTGCGGCCGATCCGGTTCATCCCGGCGGCGGCCAGCACGACGGCGTCCAGCTCACCGTTACGGACGTATCCGATCCGGGTGTCGACGTTCCCGCGGATCGGCACCGTCTCGATGTCCGTGCCGTGGGCGCGCGCGTACGCGTTCAGCTGCGCCATGCGGCGCGGCGAACCGGTGCCGACGCGGGCGCCGCGCGGCAGGTCGGTGAGCTTGAGCGCGTCGCGCGTGACCAGCACGTCGCGCGGGTCCTCGCGCACCGGTACGGCGGCCAGGACCAGTTCGTCGGGCTGCGCGGTCGGCAGGTCCTTCAGGGAGTGCACCGCGAAGTCCACCTCGCCGCGCGCCAGCGCCTCCCGCAGCGCGGCCACGAACACGCCCGTGCCGCCGATCTGCGCCAGGTGCTCGCGCGAGGTGTCGCCGTACGTGGTGATCGGGACGAGCTCGACGGGCCGTCCGGTCACCTGGCTCACGGCTTCCGCCACCTGCCCGGACTGGGCCATGGCGAGCTTGCTGCGCCTGGTCCCCAGCCTCAGTGCCTTCTCAGTCATGCCGGCCCTCGGTTCTCTGGGTTCTTCTCGGTGCTTTCCTCGGCGCGGGAGACGGAGGCCACCGTCTCGGGGTCGAGGTCGAACAGGGTGCGCAGGGCGTCGGCGTAGCCGGCGCCGCCGGGCTCGGCGGCGAGCTGCTTGACCCGTACGGTCGGGGCGTGCAGCAGCTTGTCGACCACCCGCCGCACGGTCTGCGTGATCTCCGCGCGGTGCTTGTCGTCGAGGCCGGGCAGCCGCCCCTCCAGGCGGGCGATCTCGCCGGCCACCACATCGGCGGCCATGGTGCGCAGGGCGACCACGGTCGGCGTGATGTGCGCGGCCCGCTGCGCCGCCCCGAACGCCGCGACCTCATCGGAGACGATACGCCGGACCTGGTCCACGTCGGCAGCCATCGGGGCGTCCGCGGATGCCTCCGCGAGCGACTCGATGTCGACCAGCCGCACCCCGGCGAGGCGGTGCACGGCCGCGTCGATGTCGCGCGGCATCGCGAGGTCGAGCAGGAACAGGACGGGCTCCGGACGCGGCGGCTCGGCCACCGGCTCCGGGCGGCGGAGTTCGGGGATCCGGCCGGCGCTCGACACGGTCGCGGCCAGCGCGCCGATCAGCTCGGCGTCGGCCTCGGGACCGCGCCTCCCGGCCTCACGGCGGTCGACGGTGCCGCCCGCCACCCACGCGGCGTGCTGCTCCAGCGTCGCCGCGTCCATGCCGGCGACGGCCGCCTCGCCCATCACGGAGAACCCGGGCTGCACGGCGGACAGGTCCAGCGGGCAGCCCTCCTCGGTGCCGACGGAGGTGGGCGGCGGCACCGCCTCCGCGCCCGGGACGGGTTCGGTGGCCGGCGGCTCTCCCGTACGGCTCTCGACTCCGGCGGCGATCACGTCGGCCGTCAGGACGAGCCCGGTCGCGCCGGTGCAGGAGACGACGACGTCTGCACGTGTCAGTTCGTCCGCCACCGCGTCCATCGGTATCGCACGGGCCCGTACGTCCGTGTCGTCGCCCTCGGTCAGTATCTGCGCGAGGCGCTCGGCGCGCTCCTGCGTGCGGTTGGCGACGACGATCTCGGCGACACCGGACCGCGCGAGGGTGGCCGCGGCCAGCGAGGACATCGAACCGGCGCCGATGACCAGGGCCTTCTTGTCCCGGGCCCAGCTCTCGACGGCCGTGCCGAGGGCGAGCTGCTCCAGGCCGAAGGTGACCAGGGACTGCCCGGCGCGGTCGATGCCGGTCTCGGAGTGGGCGCGCTTGCCGACCCTGAGCGCCTGCTGGAACAGGTCGTTCAGCAGCCGGCCGGCGGTGTGCATCTCCTGGGCGCGGGCGAGCGAGTCCTTGATCTGCCCGAGGATCTGGCCCTCGCCCACGACCATCGAGTCCAGTCCGCAGGCCACCGAGAACAGGTGGTGGACGGCCCGGTCCTCGTAGTGCACGTAGAGATAAGGAGTGAGCTCCTCCAGGCCGACCCCGCTGTGCTGGGCGAGCAGCGTGGACAGCTCGGCGACACCGGCGTGGAACTTGTCCACGTCGGCGTACAGCTCGATGCGGTTGCAGGTGGCGAGCACCGCGGCCTCGGCGGCCGGTTCGGCGGCGACCGTGTCCTGCGCCAGCTTGATCCGCGCGTCCTGGTTCAGCGAGGCCCGCTCCAGCACGCTGACCGGGGCGCTGCGGTGGCTCAGTCCGACGACGAGGAGACTCATGCCGGCATCACGGCGGGTACGTCCCCGTCGGGCCCCTGGTCGGTGGCGGACTCCTCGCGGGTGGTGGCGGGGACGGCGGCGGCCTGGGCGGTGACCTCGGCCGCGGCCTCCTCGCCGGCCTTGCGCTGCTCGTGGAAGGCGAGGATCTGCAGCTCGATGGAGAGGTCCACCTTGCGCACGTCCACCCCGTCCGGGACGGACAGCACGGTGGGCGCGAAGTTCAGGATGGAGGTGACACCGGCGGCCACGAGCCGGTCGCAGACCTGCTGGGCGGCGCCCGCGGGGGTCGCGATCACGCCGATCGAGACGCCGTTGTCCCGGATGATCGACTCCAGCTCGTCGGTGTGCTGCACCGGGATCCCGGCGACGGGCTTTCCGGCCATCGCGGGATCGGCGTCGATGAGCGCGGCGACCCGGAAACCACGGGAGGCGAACCCGCCGTAGTTGGCGAGCGCGGCGCCGAGGTTACCGATTCCGACGATCACAACCGGCCAGTCCTGGGTCAGGCCGAGTTCGCGGGAGATCTGGTACACGAGATACTCGACGTCGTAGCCGACGCCCCTGGTCCCGTAGGAGCCCAGGTAGGAGAAGTCCTTGCGCAGCTTCGCGGAGTTGACCCCCGCGGCGGCCGCCAGTTCCTCCGAGGAGACCGTGGGCACCGAGCGCTCGGAGAGCGCGGTGAGGGCGCGGAGGTACAGCGGAAGCCTGGCGACGGTGGCCTCGGGAATCCCTCGGCTACGGGTCGCCGGTCGGTGAGTTCGGCCAGTTGCCACGGTGCTCCTGCGGGTAGAGCGGGGCTTCAGGCGGTCATACGTCCCCGGACCGCCCCGTCGAATGCAGGCTATGTCTTTGTGAACGCGTGCACAAAGATGGTGTCCGATTTGCCCGGCCAACGTGACCGGGGTCACGCAACCTCGGCGCTGTCGCGTGGAACCGGCGCGTCCGCGCCACCGTTCCTTGGCTTCTGGGGGCAAAACCGCACACCTTCCTCTGTGAATCCCGCCCCCGAGACCAAGCCACCATCGATCCTAAGCGACTTTCCGGTCGGTTTGGACTGGCCGGTCAGTCGATCGTCCGCGTGACCCGGAGGCGTCAGGAGCCGGTGAGGGCCTTGCGGAGGCGGTCCTCGTTCACGCGCCAGAAGGTGTGCTGCCGGCCGTCGACGAGCACGACGGGGATCTGCTCCCAGTACCGCTCGTGCAGGTCCGGGTCCTGGCTGATGTCCTTCTGCTCCCAGCGGACGCCGAGCTCACCGCACACCTTCTCCACCACCACCTGCGCTTCGTCGCACAGGTGGCAGCCGGGCTTGCGGACCAGGGTGACGAGCCGGTCCCGCGGGGCGGGCGGGGTGCTGCGGCGGAAGAGAGGGCTCATACCGGCCATTGTCGCGCGTGCGTCAACGACACGGACACGCGGAGTTCACGGCGTTCGAACCTCTCGGCTCGGGAACCGCCGAACGAACTGGCTATGCTCACGCCATGGCCGCTCTCGGATGGCTCACTCCCCGTAGGCGCTCCGCCACGGCGCGGAGCGTGTTGGCAGGCGAGGCCTCGGCGGAGGCCGCACGCAAGTCCACCCAGGACATTTCCGACCGCGAACCGGAGTTCCCGGTCCACGGCGACGACCGGGCCGCCGCGTTCTTCGACCTGGACAACACGGTGATGCAGGGCGCGGCCCTGTTCCACTTCGGGCGGGGCCTGTACAAGCGGAAGTTCTTCGAGACGCGCGACCTGGTGCGGTTCGCCTGGCAGCAGGCGTGGTTCCGGCTGGCGGGCGTCGAGGACCCCGAGCACATGCAGGAGGCCCGCGACTCGGCGCTGTCGATCGTCCAGGGCCACCGCGTCTCCGAGCTGCAGTCCATCGGCGAGGAGATCTACGACGAGTACATGGCCGAGCGGATCTGGCCGGGGACGCGGGCGCTCGCCCAGGCACACCTGGACGCCGGACAGAAGGTGTGGCTGGTCACGGCGGCACCGGTGGAGATCGCACAGGTGATCGCGCGCCGGCTGGGCCTGACCGGGGCGCTGGGCACGGTGGCGGAGTCGGTCGACGGCGTGTACACGGGCAAGCTGGTGGGCGAGCCGCTGCACGGGCCGGCCAAGGCGGAGGCGGTGCGCGCGCTGGCGCTCGCGGAGGAGCTGGACCTGAGCCGCTGCGCGGCGTACAGCGATTCGCACAACGACATTCCGATGCTGTCGCTGGTGGGCCACCCGTACGCGATCAACCCGGACTCCAAGCTCCGCAAGCACGCGCGCCGGATGGACTGGCGGCTGCGCGACTACCGCACCGGCCGGAAGGCGGCGAAGGTCGGCATCCCCGCGGCGGCGGGCGTGGGCGCGGTGGCGGGCGGCACGGCGGCGGCCATCGCCCTGCACCGCAAACGCCGCTGAAACGATCGTCCGGGAACAGGAACACCGCTCCGCCGGGAAACCCGGCCAATCCGACTGCCGTACCCCGCAACCCCTCTGCCCAGTCCTGTTGGCTGCACACGGCCACAACTCGCCCCGTACCGAACCGCAATGCGAAGCATTCCGGTCAGCAACCGGTCACCATTCGGTGCACGAGGGAGCGTCAACCGGTTACGGAAGCGACGTAATCGACGATTTGAGCAACTGGGCGTAGCAGCGCCTGCACGAAGCGTTATTCTCCTCAGACGCAAACCGGTACCCCTCCGTCGCTACGACGGGTGAACGGTCCCGTACTGCACGTGATGGAAGCTCTGCCTCTGGGAGTCCCGTGTACCCACACGTCGGGGTTGACGCCTCGGGCCTGGCTACGCTGCGCGCGACAGTCGCGACAGCCCGAGACATGTTGCGCGGCATCGTCCCCACCGCGTACGCCGTCCCCGCATTCGCCCCCGCCCCCGTCGGCCCGTGCTACGCCCTCGCCGACGGCCTCGAGCAGGTGCCGGCGCGCAGTGCCGTCGTCGAGGGGCGGCGGTCGGGTGACGGGCGGGCGGTCGGCAGACGAGGGCGCCCCTCCGGCCCGGCCACCGCACGCCGTCCCGCCGCCGACAGCGACAGCGCCCGGATGATGGACCTGGTGGAGCGCGCCCAGGCCGGCGAGGCCGACGCCTTCGGACGGCTCTACGACCAGTACAGCGACACCGTGTACCGGTACATCTACTACCGGGTGGGCAGCAAGGCGACCGCCGAGGACCTCACCAGCGAGACCTTTCTGCGGGCGCTGCGCCGTATCGGCACCTTCACCTGGCAGGGGCGCGACTTCGGCGCCTGGCTCGTGACCATCGCCCGCAACCTGGTCGCCGACCACTTCAAGTCCAGCCGCTTCCGGCTCGAGGTCACCACCGGGGAGATGCTCGACGCCAATGAGGTCGAGCGCTCCCCCGAGGATTCCGTTCTCGAATCGCTGTCCAATGCCGCCCTCCTCGATGCCGTACGACGACTCAACCCCCAACAGCAGGAGTGCGTCACGCTCCGATTCCTCCAGGGCCTCTCCGTCGCCGAGACCGCTCGTGTGATGGGCAAGAACGAGGGCGCCATCAAGACCCTCCAGTACCGGGCCGTCCGCACCCTCGCCCGGCTCCTCCCGGACGACGCGCGCTGACCCGGGCACGTTCCGTTACGCTCAACTCACCTTCTGTGAAAGTCCGTTGACTTCCTCATTCGGTCATCCGGCGTCCGTAACCCAAGTGCCGCACCGCTCGTTGTGCGGGATGCAGGCTCCCTGTGGTCACCCCCTGAGCGGCTCCGATCACTCGATCGTGTGGACGCGGTCGGGGGGGTGGAACCCTCAGGACCCCCTGGGGAGTCGACCGTCATGACGAGAGGAGGTGCCGCCAGTGATCGCGAACGTATCGGCGCACCGGCGGGCGAACGCCTTCGCCCAGGCCCTGGAGGAGCAGTCCGACCGGGGCTCGGCGGCCGAGCAGTCCGAAGGATCGGCACCGGCACCGGCCGCCGCGGAGAGCGAGCGGGCACGGCTGCTCACGCTCGCCTCCGGTCTCGGCGCGCTGCCCAGGCCGGAGCTGGATCCCGAGGTCAAGGTCGTCCAGCGGGCCCGGCTGGTGGCCGCGTTCGAGGCCATGCTCCAAGAGGGCACCGCGGCGGGCGAGGCGACGGACCGGTCCGTGCCCGAACAGCGCCCGCGCCGGTCCCGGGGCGCACATCGGGCGACCCCCCTGGGCAAACTGCGACCACGATCGCGGCTGGCCAAAGGGCTCACCGCGGGCGGACTCAGCGTCGGAGTCGCCGCCGGCGCCCTCGGCGGAGTCGCCGCCGCCAGCTCCGACGCCCTGCCCGGCGACTCCCTCTACGGCCTCAAGCGCGGCATCGAGGACGTCAAACTCGGCCTCGCCGACGACAACGCCGAGCGCGGCCGGATCTACCTCGACCACGCCTCCACCCGCCTCGGCGAGGCCCGTCGGCTGATGGAACGCGGACGCAGCGGCCCGCTGGACCACGAGTCCCTCGGCGAGATCCGCCGCACCCTGTCCGGCATGCGGCACGACGCCTCCGAGGGCCACCGGCTGCTGCGCGAGGCGTACGAGCGCGACCCGGACTCCCTGAGCCCCATGCGGGCGCTCTCCTCCTTCTCCCACGCGCACCGCGAGACCTGGGGCACCCTGCGCGACCAGCTGCCGGTGCAGCTGGGGGACGTCAGTGAGCAGGTGTCGTCGGTGTTCGACGCCATAGACCAGGACGTCGCCCCGCTGCAGTCCCTGCTCCCCCCGCCCCCGTCCCGCCAGGACGACGAGAGCGGACGGCAGCACGGCTCCTCCGGTCCGACACCCGGCACCCCGTCCGCCACGGGCCCCTCGCAGGCCCCCAGCACCGGCAGCGGCAACGGCACCTCCGACGAGGGCGGCACCGGCAGCCACGGCCCCAGCAGCTCCGCCGACGCCGACACCGAGAGCGACGGCCTGCTCGGCGGCAACACCGGCGGCCTGCTCGACCCGCCCCGGGAGAGCGGCGCCGCCACCTCGCCGTCGGCCCCGGGCGGCGCCACCGCGCCCCCGGCACCCGACGTCACCCTCCCGCCGCTCCTGCCCGGCCTGCTCCCGGGCCTGGGCATCGACGGCCGGGACGCGGAATAGCACCGGCACAGCGCCCGGGGGCGCCCCTTCCGAGGGGCGCCCCCGACGTCGTACGCGAGCCCTCCGGAGCCGGCTGCCTCCGGCAGCCGGCTAGAAGAACACCGACCTGCGCTGCACCAGCAGCTTGTACAGCGTGTGCTGGATCTGCTCCCGCACCTGGTCGGTCAGGTTGAACATCAGCATCGGGTCCTCCGCCGCCTCCGGCGGATACCCGTCCGTCGGGATCGCCTCCCCGAACTGGATCGTCCACTTCGTGGGCAGCGGAATCACGCCGAGCGGTCCCAGCCACGGGAAGGTCGGCGTCAGCGGGAAGTACGGGAAACCCAGCAGCCTCGCGAGCGTCTTCGCGTTGCCGATCATCGGGTAGATCTCCTCCGCCCCGACGATCGAGCACGGGACGATCGGGACGCCCTGGCGCAGCGCGGTCGACACGAACCCGCCCCGGCCGAACCGCTGGAGCTTGTACCGCTCGCCGAAGGGCTTGCCGATGCCCTTGAAGCCCTCCGGCATCACCCCCACCAGCTCGCCCTGGCCGAGGAGGCGTTCGGCGTCCTCCGCGCAGGCCAGGGTGTGACCGAGCTTGCGGGCGAGTTCGTTCACCACCGGCAGCACGAACACCAGGTCGGCCGCGAGCAGCCGCAGATGACGGCCGGCCGGGTGGTGGTCGTGCACGGCGACCTGCATCATCAGGCCGTCCAGCGGCAGCGTCCCGGAGTGGTTGGCGACGATCAGGGCGCCGCCCTCCGCCGGGATGTTCTCGATGCCCTTCACCTCCACCCGGAAGTACTTCTCGTACACCGGGCGCAGCAGGGACATCAGGACCTGGTCGGTGAGCTCTTCGTCGTAGCCGAAGTCGTCGACCTCGTAGTCCCCGGTGAGGCGGCGGCGCAGGAAGGCCAGGCCGCTCGCGACACGCCGCTCCAGTCCGCCGGGGCCGTCGTCGGCCGGCTGCGGGAGCGGCGCTCGGGGCGGCCCTTCCTCACGGGACACAGGACCGTCCTCCCGTGCGGACGCCACGCCCGGCAAGGGCTGCACCTCCCCCACCGCCGCGGGCTGCGCGCCCGGGCGCCGGCTCCCCGCACCGCCTCGGCGGCGCGACGGGCGCTGCGCGGCGCCCTCACGGGAGCGGTCGTCGTCGAACGGAATGACCTTGGCGTCCGCCATCGTTGCTGCGCTCCTCAGTTGGCGCTCTGCGTCGGGGGGTGACCGCTGCCCGGCAGGGGCAGTGCGGCGATCCGGTCGATGGCCCTCGCGAGGGCCTCCGGCGGAAGCAGCCCGGGACCGCGGCTGCGCACGAAGTCCCCAAACGTTTCCGCAGTCGTGTATTTCGGGGTGAAGCCCAGCGTCTCGCGCATCTGGTCCGTCGCCACCACCCGTCCGTGCGTGAGCAACCGGATCTGCTCGGGTGAGAAGTCCGTCATCCCCAGCGTACGCACCAGCGAACCGGCCCAGGTGACCGCGGGAAGCAGCAGGGGCACGGTGGGCCGGCCGAGCCGCCGGGAGCACTGGGAGAGCAGCAGGACGCCGTCGCCGGCGATGTTGAAGGTGCCGCTGTTGAGCGTGCCGCGCCTCGGCTCGTGCGAGCCGATCCGCAGCACCTCGATCACGTCGTCCTCGTGCACGAACTGCAGCCGCGGGTCGTAACCGAACACGGTCGGCAGGACCGGCAGCGAGAAGTACGCGGCGAGCGGGCTGTCCGCGGCGGGACCCAGGATGTTGGCGAACCGGAGCACGCACACCGCGACGTCCGGGCGGCGCCGCGCGAAGCCGCGCACGTATCCCTCGACCTCGACCGTGTCCTTCGCGAAGCCGCCGCTGGGCAGGGACTTGGGCGGGGTCGTCTCGGTGAAGACCGCCGGATCGCGGGGCGCGGAGCCGTAGACGTTCGTACTGGACTTCACGACCAGGCGCTTGACGTTCGGGGACTTCTGGCAGGCACCGAGCAGCTGCATGGTGCCGATGACGTTGGTCTCCTTGAGCGTGGCCCGGCTGCCGCTGCCGAACGGCGTGCCCGTGACGTCGAGGTGGACGACCGTGTCGGCGCCCGACTCGGCGAGCACCCGCGCGATGGTGGGCTGGCGGATGTCGGCCTGGACGAAGTCGGCGCCGCCCAGGTGGTGCTCGGGCGGGACCGCGTCGACCGCGACGACCCGGTCCACCTCGGGATCACGCTGGATCCGCCGGACGAAGCGGCCTCCCAGCTGACGGGCCACTCCGGTCACGAGCACGACCTTTCCCAAGATCAGCGCCTTCCTTTCGCCCTGCTCCCGACGGCCAACTTAGCGGGTCGCCGTCGCTCTGTGACGCCCGGCGGCTGCACGAAGTGACGACAGCCCCGAACGTACGAACGCACTTGGCCGGGTACCCCGGCCGCCCGGGGGCGTCCGGGACGCCCGCGACATGGCAGTGGCCCCCCACCGGAGTGCGGTGGGGGGCCACTGGACACGCTTCCGCGGTGTCGCTTACTTCTTGTTGCGACGCTGAACGCGCGTGCGCTTGAGCAGCTTGCGGTGCTTCTTCTTGGCCATCCGCTTGCGCCGCTTCTTGATAACAGAGCCCACGACTACCCTCGCTCACTTCTCATCACTCGGTGTTTGGGCGCCATGGGCCCACACGACCTACGAGGGGTTAGCCTACCCGCCCGAGCGCTGAGGTCGTAATCGAGGTGAGCGGGGAGCCCCATGAGTGCCCTGAACGGGACTCCCCGAGGTGCCGTCAGGCGGTTTCCACCCCCACGTAGCTCTCGCGGAGGTACTCGTGAACCGCTTGCTCCGGGACGCGGAAGGACCGCCCCACCCGGATCGCGGGCAGATGACCGCTGTGCACCAGCCGGTACACGGTCATCTTCGACACTCGCATCACCGAGGCGACTTCCGCCACGG